>NZ_JBJGZK010000022.1:0-77641 GCF_054050475.1 Geodermatophilus sp. SYSU D00525 | reverse complement strand
CGGCACCGCGACGCCGAGAACGCCCGGCGGATCGCGCCGAGGGTCTCCGGCGGGGCGGCCCCCCCCCACCCCGAGGGGGCGGCGCGGGCGCTGCACGCGCACGAGCGCACCGGCCCGCGGCGCGGCTACTACTACCAGCTGGCCGCGAGCTCGGCCTGGACCAGCCTGCCGTTCCTCTCCCTGGTCCGGCAGCCGACGCTGCTGGTGGCCGGCGACGACGACCCGATCGTCCCGCTGGTCAACGCCCGCATCATGGCCCGGCTGATCCCCGACGCCCGGCTGCACGTGCACCGCGGCGGCCACCTCGCGCTGGTCACCGAGGCCGCCGAGCTCGCGCCGGTGGTCGAGCGCTTCCTCGACGCGCCCTAGGAGACGCGCCCTGGGAGACGCGCCCTGGGAGACGCGCCCTAGAGCCCGCAGGCGTCGCCGCCGTCGACGAAGCCCCGCCGGAAGGAGTCGACGAGCTCGAAGCCGGACAGCTCCGGCTCCGCGACGACGGTGGGCTCGGTGGCGTACTGCAGCAGCACCACCGCGGCCTCGTCGACGTCACCGGGCGAGAGGCCGGGCTGCACCCCGTCGAGCTCGCCGAGATACGCCTCGCGGGCCAGCCAGCCGGTGGCGCACACCGCGCTGGTGAGCGCCTCCCGGTCGTCCACCGACAGCCCGCGCTGCTCCCGGACGGCCAGCGCGTAGGGCAGGCCGAGCAACGTCGTCACGGCGAAGTCGCCGACGTCGTCGTAGACCGGCTCGAGCAGGCCGGCCGCGTCGTAGCGGACCGAGCCGTCCCCGGCGCAGAACTGCAGGTCCAGCTCGGCGCCCTCGCCGGTGCACACCGCGCCCGCGCCGTCGGCCGCCCGGACCTCGGGCACGGTGAGGAACCCGCCGAGCGGGCCGGTGCCGGGGAAGCCCCGGGTCAGCGCCTGCTGCCAGAAACCGGCCAGCACGTCGTCGGCGCCGTCCACGACCGTGCGGTAGGACCGGGCGGCCGTGCCCGAACCGGGCCGGGGCTCCTGCTGGGTGTAGAGGCGCGACTCGTCGAAGGCGGCGCAGGCGCGCGCGCCGTCGGCGTACCCCTCCTGGAAGGCCGACAGCTGGTCGAACAGCGAGCCGTGCGCGTCCCGGGCGTCGGGCGGGGTGCCGACGGCGTCGCCGAAGTACGCGTAGCCGAGCAGGTAGGGGTCGAGCTCCTTCTGCCGCAGCGCGACGTGCTCGGCGCGGCCGGTGACCACCCACTTCGTCCACGCGCCCGCGAAGCACTCGGCCTGGGTCTCGGCGACGATCGAGGGGTCGTCGAGGCCGGCCTGCGCCTGGACGGCGTGGCTGACCTCGTGCGCCATGATCTCGGCGACGATGAACGGCCCGTAGTCCCCGACCAGGCCGGCCATCCACGTCCGGTCGTACACGACGACGTCGTCGTCGCCGCAGTAGGAGGCGTTGCCCGCCAGGTCGCCGACGTCGTCGGGGAAGCAGGCGCCGTCGGGCAGGTCGGCGGGGTCGGTCGTGGCCGGGTCGACCGACCAGAAGCCGCCCTCGATCCGCCCGAACCGGCCGCCGAACACCTCGGGGTAGGTCCGCTCCCAGAAGGCCAGCACGTCGGCCAGCGCGTTGCGGGCGAGCCGGTCGGTCGGGTCGCCCTCCTCGGCCAGGTGCACCCGCACCTCGACGTCGGTGGCGTCGGTGGCCGCCGTCCCCGTCGGCGAGGCCGTGCCGGGGACGACGGAGGTGCAGCCGCCCGCCAGCAGCCCCGCCACCAGCAGCACGCCGGCGGCCGGGCGGCGGGGGCGGGCGGCTGCGGGCATCGTGGCAGCGAGGCTCCCCGGCGGCCGCCCGCCGGTCAACGGGACCGCGCGCCGGGCCGGGGCGCCGGCACCGCCGGCGGCGCGCCGTCGCTGCGCGGGGCGGGCGCGCCCGCGGCGACGACGGGGGCCGGAGGCGGACGCCGGGCCGGCCCGCCACCCGCCGGTCACCCCCCGAGGGGATGGGTGCGGATCGCGGTGACCAGGGAGCAGCCGTCCGGCCCGAACGGGTCGACGACGAACCCGAACTGCGCGAGCACGTCGGCGAGCAGCGCGTTCATGGTCCGCTGCACGGCCGTGTCCAGCGCGGCACCGCGGACCTGCTGCAGGCTCATCCGGTCGTGCTGGCGCCAGCTCACCAGGACCCCGCCGTGGGTGGTCTCCGGCGTCAGGCACACCCCGCCGGTCGCGGCGGTCCCCGGGTCGGTGGCGGAGCAGTCGTGCAGCGACAGGCCCGCCTCGACCAGCGCGGCGGCGACCTCCACGACCAGCGTGGTCAGCGCGTCCTCGTCGGTGAGCAGCTCGTCCCAGTCCTCGGGCAGCCGGTCGAGCTGGGTGCCGAGCTCGGTCAGCCACGCCCGGTCCTGCGGCGAGGGCCGCCGGGCGACGCTGCCGTCCTCGCGGAGCACGCCGTGGACGGTGCGGACCGCGCCGTCGAGCCCGCCGGCCACGGCCGCCCAGTCGGCCTCGACCCGGTCCTCGAACGGCCCGGCGAGCGCGGCGGGGCGGTCCCCGGTCCCGTCGACCAGCCACCACGCCGTCGGCGCGCCGGCCGAGCCGCTGCGCCGCCCGGCGGGGTGGGTCGCCAGCCCCACGGCGGTGCGGGCCGGGGTGACCGTCGCGACGGCACCGGCCGCGGCCGCGCGGCCGCCGCCGGTCGGGACGGCCGGCACCGGGACCTCGAGCAGGCGGGGGACGGTGTCGTCGGCGCCCGCCGCGACCGGCACGGGCGGGTCGGCCGGTGGCTGCCGCCGGCCCGCGGCGTTGCGCTCGAACTCGTAGCGGGCCGTCGAGCTGCGGCCGAGCGCGACGACCAGGCCGGCCACCGCGAGGAACCCCAGGACGGTGACCGCCGGCCAGAGCAGGACGGCGCTCGTCACCAGGCGCACCAGGACCGCTGCGGGCCGGCGCCCCAGGCGGCCGCGCGCCGGACCCAGCCGCGCACGACCGCCACCGGGTCCACCGGCACGCGGTCGGCGCGGGCGTCGAGGGCGGGGGCGTCGAGAGCCGGGGCGTCGGGAGCCGGGGCGTCGAGAGCCGGGGCGTCGAGGGCCGATGCATGGGGGGCGTCGGCGGGCAGGCCGGCGTCGGACCCGAGGCCGAGCAGGTCGAGCAGGTCGGCGATGCCGAGCCCGTCCCCGGGCGGGACCGGGGACGAGGAGGTCCGGCGTGGTGCCGGCAGGGTGGGCGCGCTCACGGTGTTCCTCCAGGACGTCGTCCCGGCCGGGGAAGTGCCGGGGACACGCAGAGCTTCGCGCCCGCGCGCCCCGCGGGCCCCCTGGTGGACACGGCACCCGCGGCGGCGTCACGTGATCGTTGTGGACGCCCCCGCGAGTGGGTGGTGACCGTGTGCAACCGACGACGCCATGTCGACACGCGGTGCGTCCCCCCGCGTGGACGGCGCCCGCGGTCGGTCGGTGACCCCGGACGGCGGCGTGTCGGCGCGGTCAGCCGCGGGTGGTGGTCTCGTACGGCGTGCCGCTGCTGTCGTAGGTGGTCCACTCGCCGGTCGCGGGGCGGCGGTCGAACCACCCGGAGCGCAGCCCGGTCCCGTCGAGGCGGAACCACTCCCAGTAGCCGTCCGGTTGCCCGCCGGTGACCTGCCCGCGGGCGCGCAGGGACCCGTCGCGGTGCCGCTCCTCGTGCAGTCCCTCGGTGGACCCGGCCTGGGGCACGGCCGCCTCCGTCCTCGGGGTGCCGGGTCGCACGGAGCCTGCCACGGGGGTCCGACGGACGGCGGGACCCGGGAACGACACCGGGACGCCGTCGGTGTCGACGGCGTCCCGGTGGGGTTGCAGGGTGCGGGGTGCTGCGGGCTACTCGGCGGCGTAGCGGACGACGCTCCCGCCGGCCTCCTCGCCGAGCGGCGTGACGTCGAGGCCGCGCAGCCACAGCACGTCGGCGAGCGCGCGGTTCATGACGGCCTGCACCGAGATGTCGGCGACCAGCCCGTGCACCTGCTCGACGCTCATCCGGTCGTGCTGCCGCCAGCCCACGACGACGCCGTCGAGGGCGGGCTCGGCGCTGACGCAGGCCCCGCCGAGCGCGGCGCCGGCACCGGCGGCGTCCCAGAGGGGCAGGCCGGCCTCGGTCAGCGCGGCGGTGACCTCGACGACCAGGGTGGCCAGCGGGTCCTCCTCGGTCAGCTCGGCGTCCCAGTCCGCGGGCAGCCGGTCGAGCTGGTCGCCGAGGTGGCCGAGCCAGGCCAGCTCCTGCGGGGAGGGCCGGCGGTGCAGGCCGCCGTCGGGCCGGCGGACGCCGTACACCGGCCGGGCGTCGCCGGCGTGCACCGCGGCGGCCCAGGCCGCCTCCGACCGGTCGGGGAAGGGACCGTCGACGAGGCGGTCGCGTCCCTGCCCGTCGTCGACGACGAGCCACCAGCCCAGGCGCGCCTGGCCGTCGACCCTGATCTCACTGCTGCGGAGTGCCACTGGTTCCACCGTTCATCCCGTCCATGGGGCCGCCGCTGGGGAAGCGCGACGGCGCCCGCGCCCGCCGGGTGAGGGCGGAGCGGGTGGCAGAAACGTAGGGGCGCGGGACCCGTTCCGGCCCCCCGGGGGACGCTCGCGTGACACGGCGTAGTCGGATCGTTGCGAAGGCCTCCGACACGGACGGTGACCGGCTCCTCCAACCGCCCACATGTCGACCGTTCCACGCTCGCGCGGGGGTGTGGATCTGCCGAAACCGCACGACGACGCGGTTTCGGCTCAACCCCCGGCGCGTCCGGCACCCCGCCGGCCGGCCCCGGCCGGGACCCGGCGGACACCGCCCCGGCGCGGGCGCGGGCACCCTGCGTGAGGTCCTCCGGCGGCGCCGCGCTGGAGGACCTGGCACCCGCCGCGGCGGTCACGGCCCACGGACGGCACGATCCGCGCGACGATGCGCGCGGAGGAACGGAGGAGGCCCGTGACCGACAGATCCACGACCGACGGACCCGCGACCGGCAGCGCACCGGTGGTCGTCGACGACACGGCGGCCAGCCGCTTCGAGGTGCTGGTGGACGGCGCGGTCGCCGGGTTCGCCGAGTACCGGCGGACGGCGTCGGCGCTGTCGTTCACCCACACCGTCGTCGACCCGGCCTTCGAGGGCCGCGGGCTGGGCTCCGTGCTCGCGCGCGGCGCCCTCGACGCCGCCCGGGAGGCAGGCGCGCGCGTGCTGCCGTTCTGCCCGTTCATCCGGGCGTACATCCGGCGGCACCCGGACTACGTGGACCTCGTCCCCGCCGACCGCAGGGCACAGTTCGGGCTGGCGCCGGCCGCCGACCACCCGACCCCCGACGACCCGAGGTGAGACCCGAGATGACCGAGACCCGCGACCTGACGGCCCTGGAGGCCGAGCGCGCCCGCATCCGCGCCGCGCACCTGAAGCCGGCCGGCGAGCGCCCGCCCTCGACCGCCCGCGGCCTCCACCACACCGCGCTGATCAGCAGCGACGTCGAGCGGACCGTGCGCTTCTACCAGGACGTCCTCGGCTTCCCGCTGACCGAGCTGGTCGAGAACCGCGACTACCCCGGCTCCTCGCACTTCTTCTTCGACATCGGCAACGGCAACCTGCTGGCGTTCTTCGACTTCCCCGGCCTGGACGTCGGCCCCTACGCCGAGGTGCTCGGCGGGCTGCACCACATGGCCATCAGCGTCGAGCCCGAGCGCTGGCACGAGCTGGTGCGGCGGCTCACCGACGCCGGGGTGCCGCACGAGGTGCACAGCGGCGTCTCGGTCTACTTCCGCGACCCCGACGGCGCCCGCATCGAGCTCATCGCCGACCCGCTCGGGGAGATGTACGGCCTGTCCGTGCTGTGAGGCCGGGGGCGGTCAGTCGTCGCCGCCGTTGCCGTTCCCCCGACCGTTCCCCCGGCCGTTCCCGTTGCCGTTCCCGTTGCCCTCGTCGTCCCCGCCCTCGTCCTCCCGGTCGCCCGCGTCCTGCACCGGGAGCGGGGTGGCGTAGGTGACGGTGACCGCCTGCCCCACCACGACCGGCCCGGTCGGGTCGACGGCGACCACCCGGCCCTCCGGGACGTCGCCGGTCGCGACCGTGCTCGGCTGCACCTGCAGGCCGAGGGCGGTCAGCTCCGCCTGCACGTCGGGGAAGGGGCGCCCGACGAGGGCGGCGGCCACGACGTCGACCGTGGGCGGCGGAGCGGGCTCGGTGGTGGCCGGCGCGGACGACGACGGTGCCGCGGACGACGAGGGCGGCGGGGTCGAGGACGGCGCCGCGGCCGGGGCCGGGTCCCCGCGGGTGCCGAGCACGACCGCCACGCCGGCGAGGGCGAGGACGAGCAGCACGAGGGCACCGGCGAGCAGCCGGCGGCGGCGCGGCGCCTCCCCGGGGACGTCGGCGGGTGCGGTGGCGTCGGCCGGGAGGACGGTCGTCTGCTGCGCGGGCAGGACGGGGAGGACGAGCGTGGCCGACGACGCGCCCGGTGCCGGCCGGCCGGCGAGCACCGCGTCGACGGCGTCGCGCAGGGCGGCGCCGTCGGGGAAGCGGGCGGCCGGGTCCTTGGCCATCGCCCGCTCGACCAGCGCCCGGACGTCCGCCGGCACGCCGGCCGGCAGCGGCGGCGGCTGCTGCTGGACGTGCATGAGGAGCACCTGCACCGGGCTCTCGGCGTCGAAGGGGACCCGTCCCGTGAGGCACTGGTGGGCGACGACGCCGAGGCCGTAGACGTCGCTGGCCGGCGAGGCCTTCGCGCCCTGCACCTGCTCCGGGGAGATGTACTGGGCGGTGCCCATCACCTGCCCGGTCTGGGTCATGTGGACGCTCGACGCCGACCAGGCGATCCCGAAGTCGGTGATCTTCACCCCGCCGTCCGGCGTGACGAGCACGTTGCCGGGCTTGACGTCCCGGTGGACGACGCCGGCGGCGTGCGCCGTGGCCAGCCCCGCGGCGGCCTGCCGCACGATGCGGAGCGTCTCCGTCGCGTCCAGCCCGCCGGTGCGGGCGAGCACCGCCGACAGCGGCTCCCCGACGACCAGTTCCATCACCAGGTAGGCCAGCGGCTCGCCGTCGGCGCTCACCGTCTCGCCGTAGTCGTGCACCGCGGCGATGTGCGGGTCGGACAGCTGCGCGGCGTGCCGCGCCTCGGCGCGGAAGCGCTGCAGGAAGGACGGGTCGCCGGTGTACTCGCTGCGCAGGACCTTGATGGCGACCGGGCGGCCGAGCAGCGTGTCGTGCGCCCGCCAGACCCGTCCCATGCCGCCGCTGGCGAGCACGGAGTCCAGCCGGTAGCGGCCGCCCAGCAGGTCGCCCGTCGGGCGCATCGGTCCTCTCCCCCTCGTCGTCCGGTGGCCGGTCCCCGGCCGCCGGACTCCCCGCGGCGGGGACGACCGGCCTCAGGAGACGGTACGACGCCCGGGGTCGGGGAAGGAGCGGTCCCCGAAGAGCACGCGGCGTGCCGCGGCTCGTCCCGGTGGCGTGCGCAGTACCGGGAAGGCGGCCGCCGCCATCCCCGGCGTGCGCACCGCGGCGAGTCCCCGGCGCAGCAGCAGCCGGCCGCGGAACGCGGCGCGCAGCGCGGCGCCGTCGTAGTGCCGCAGCGCGTCGGCCCGCCCGGAGCACAGCGCGTCGTCGAGGACGTCGGCGGCGTGCCGGGACAGCCGCAGGCACGGGTCGAGACCGCCGGCGGTGAGCGGGGAGACCGCGCCGGCGGCGTCCCCCACGAGCAGCCCGTCCGCGCAGCCGATCCGGCGCAGCAGGCCGCCGACGGGGATCGGGCCGCCGCGCCGTTCCACCTCGCCGGGCCGGCCCGTGGGCAGGCCGGGCGCCGCGGCGGCGAACCGCTGCAAGGCGGTGCGCATGCCGTCCGGGAAGCGGGCGGCGTACCCGGCGACGCCGACGTGGGCGTGCCGGCCGTCGTCGACCACCCAGGCCAGGTAGCCGGGTGCCAGGGCGGGGTCGAGCACGCAGTGGAACGTCGGCCGGCCTCCGCCGTCCGCGACCGGGAACACCTCCTCCGCGCCGACCAGCAGGTGCGTGTTGCGGTCCAGGCCGAGGTCGCGGGCGACGGCGGACCGGGCGCCGTCCGCGCCGACGACGAAGCGCGCCCGCACCCGCGTGCCCCCGTCCGGGCCGGCCAGGAGGGAGACCCCGTCCGCGCGTCCGGTGTAGCGGGTGCCGAGGGCGAGCCGCACGCCGGCGTCGGCCGCCTCGCGGGCGGTGGCCCGGTAGAGCGCACCCATGTCGCCCACCCGGTACTCGTCGCGGTCGCTGTCCAGGACCACCGGACGGCGCCGGTCCGGTGGGTACAGCACCACCCGCCGGATCGGCGGCCCGAGGCAGTCCGGCGGCAGCGCGAAGTCGTCCAGCGTCTTGCGGACGAAGATGCCGGTGGTGCGGATCGCGCCGTCGAGGCGTCGCCGCCGGTCGGCCAGCAGCACGTCGTGGCCGCGGCGCGCGAGCAGCGTGGCGGTGTGGAGGCCGGCCAGCCCGGCGCCGACGACGAGCACGTCGGCCGTGTCGGGGCCGCTCACCGGTCGGCGTCGCCGCGGACGAGGCGCAGGAGGCCGAGCAGCAGCGCACCGGCGGCCCAGGCGAGGAGCACGGCGACCGACGACGCCCGCGTCATGCCCGGCACCTCCCCGCCGAGCAGGAGGAACGCCGCCCCGGACCCGGGCAGCACCTCGGCCACCGCCGCCGACCAGCCGGCGCCGACCGCCGGGAGCAGCAGCGGCAGCACCAGGAGCAGGAGGAAGGCGGTCACGAGGGCGCCGGCCGTGCTGCGCAGCAGGAAGCCGAGCCCGGCGGCGAGGGTGGTGCCGGCCGCGAGCACCAGGGCGACGTCAGCGAGCACGCCCGGGCCGTCGTCCCAGGAGAGGGTGATCTCCGGGTGCGGCGCGGCGAAGGCGGCCAGCGCGCCGGCCAGGGCGATCGCCACCCCGAGGACGGTCGCGACGGCGACCGGGACGAGCGTGCGGGCCGCCATCAGGACCCCGCGGCGCGGCGTCCACTGCAGCGTCGGCACGATCCCGCCGGTGGCGTGGTCGGACGTGACCGCCAGCAGGACCAGCGTGAGCAGCGCGAACTGCGCGGGCAGCACGGGCACGGCCACCGCCGCCCAGGCGCCGCTCCCCGACGGCGGGTCCGCGGCCGCCTCCGCGCCGGCGACGGCGTCGATGCCGGCCGTCGTCGCGGCGGCGGCCGCCAGGCACCACCAGGTGGCGCGGACGGTCCACAGCCGGGTCCACTCGGCGGCTGCGGTACGCGCGAGCAGGCGCCCGGTGGTCACCCCGGGGGCCGACACCGCGGTCACCGCGCTGCCTCCACGGTCGCCGCGACGGGCCGGCCGGCGTGCTCGACGGCCTCGCCGGTGAGGGCGAGGTAGGCCTCCTCGAGGGAGGCGGCCGTCTCGGACAGGTGGTGCAGCGGGATCGCGGCGGCGGCGGAGAGGTCGCCCACCTGCGCGGCGGTGCCGCCCTCGACCTGCAGCTCCGCGGCACCGGCCGGCTCGACGGACAGGCCGTGCCGCCGGAGCAGCGCCGTCAGCGCCCCGGGCTGCGGGGTGCGGACCCGCACCCGGGGCCGGCCGAGCCCGCGCAGGAGCTCGTCGGTGGTGACGTCGGCGACGAGGCGGCCGCGGCCGATGACGACCAGCCGGTCGGCGACCGCCTGCACCTCGCCGAGCAGGTGGCTGGAGACGAGCACGGTGCGGCCCTCGTCGGCGAGCCCGCGCAGCAGCCCGCGGATCCAGCGGACGCCGTCGAGGTCCAGCCCGTTGACCGGCTCGTCGAACAGCAGCACGCGGGGGTCGCCGAGCAGCGCGGCCGCGATGCCCAGCCGCTGGCGCATGCCGAGCGAGTACGCGCGGATGCGGCGGCGGGCGGCACGCTCCAGCCCGACCTGCCCGAGCACCTCGTCGACGCGGCGTGCCGGGATGCCGTTGGTGCGGGCCGCCACGCGCAGGTGGTCGCGCCCGGTGCGGCCGGGGTGGACGGCGCCGGGGTCGAGCAGCGCGCCGACCTCGCGCAGCGGCTCGGTCAGCTCCGCGAACCGCCGTCCGCCGACCAGCGCCGTCCCCGCGGTGGGGCGGTCCAGGCCGAGGACCATCCGCATCGTCGTCGACTTGCCCGCCCCGTTGGGGCCGAGGAAGCCGGTCACCGTCCCGGGCGCGACGTCGAAGCTCAGGTCGTCGACGGCGAGGACGTCGCCGTAGCGCCTGGTCAGGCCGCGGACCTCGATCACCGGGAGGCCTCGTGCGCCGGCTGCGACGCCTCCTGCCCGTCGGGCACCCACTCGAGGAGGTCGCCGGGCTGGCAGTCGAGCACCCGGCACATCGCCTCGAGGGTGCTGAAGCGGACCGCCTTGGCCCGGCCGTTCTTGAGCACCGCGACGTTCGCCGGGGTGAGCCCCACCCGCTCGGCGAACTCGCCCACGCTCATCTTCCGCCGGGCCAGCTCGACGTCGAGACGCACGACGATGGGCATCAGATGACCGCTTCCATGTCGCTGCGCAGGACGGTGGCCTGCCGCAGCAGCGCCCGCATGACGACCATGAGCAGCCCGACCACGGCCCCGACCAGCAGGAGCACGACCAGGAGCGCGGGGAGCACGGGGTCGTCGCTGACCTCGTCGATCACGAAGTAGTAGGAGCAGACGAAGGCGCCGAGGAGCACCAGCCACCCGGCGGCCATCGCGCCGACGATCGCGTCCACCCACGGCTGGGAGCTCGCGCTGAAGATGCGGTCGGCCGTGACCAGCGTCAGCAGCTGCCAGGTGCAGACGATGACGACCTGGACGCACACGAGCGCGAGGACCAGGACCGTCCACATCACCCAGCCCATGGCCGCCTGCTCCAGCGACGGGTCGGCGACGTCCGGCACCAGCTCCGGCACGGCCCAGACCTGGGCGGCGGCCAGCGCGGCGAACACGACGACGAGCAGGACCCGCAGGGGCAGCACCACCCGATGCACACGTGACATGCATCGACTGTCGCGCATTACCGATCGATTGTCGATGGACAGTTGTCGACGAACGAGAGGTCGTCCCGCTGTGGAGAGACACCGGTCCCGGGCCCGGCGGCCCTCGCGTCAGGCGTGCTCGCTCAGCAGCAGTCGCAGGTCTCGTCGCAGCACTCGTCGTCGATCGGGTCGCTCACGGTCCGTCACCTCCCCTCGCGGGCGGGCACCAGGTGCCGGGGCTGGGTGGCGGGCACTCCGCCGAGGGGAGGGCGTCGGCCATCGCCCGCATCTCCGTGCGCAGGGCCACGAGGCGGGCGATCTCGGCGTCGACCTCGGCGAGACGCCGGCGCAGCAGCTGCTCGGCCGGCTCGCAGGGACACGTCCCGGTGTCGCGCACGTCCAGCAGGGCGCGGATGTCGGACAGCCGCAGGCCCAGGCGCTGGGCGCCGCGGATGAAGCGCAGCCGGTCGACGGCGCCGGCGTCGTAGCTGCGGTAACCCGACGCGGTCCGCTCCGGCTCCGGCAGGAGGCCGACGCGCTCGTAGTAGCGGACGGTGTCCGTCGGGACCCCTGCCGCGGACGCCAGCTCGGCGACGCGGAGCCCGCGGACGGCTGTCGCTGTCATGCGGCCGACGCTAGGCCTGTGACCCGGGTCCAGGGTCAAGCCCGGGACGGGGACCGCCGGGCCGATGAGGTCCGGCGCGGCGACCGGTCACCACCCGGTACGGAGGACCACGACCTCGGGAGCGCCGATGTGGATCATCGCGGGACACGTCCTGGTCGACGAGGACGCACGGGACCGGTACGTCGCCGAGCACCGGGAGCTCGTCGAGCGCGGTCGCCGGGCGCCCGGCTGCCTGGACTTCGCCATCACCGCCGACACGGTCGACCCCCGGCGCGTCGAGGTGTTCGAGCGGTGGGAGTCCTGGGAGGCCGTCGAGGCGTGGCGCGCGCACGCCGCCGCCCCGGACCCCGGCATCCCGTTCCGCGGGGTCGACGTGACGGCGTACGGGGTCTCCGGCAGCCGCCCGCCGTTCTGAGCGGCCCTCCTAGGGTCCTCGCATGGCGACCGGTGCACTCGCCCGGGCGTACCGGCGCTCCGGGGAGGTCCACGCCGGGACGTCGCCGCTGTACGAGCGCGTCGCCACCGCGCTGGGCGGGTCCGACGAGGCGCTGCGCGCGATCGGGACGCTGCCCCGCGCAGGCGGAGTCCCGACGTCGTCCTGGCCGCGCTGCACGACCTCGCCCTCGCCGGACGCGCCCCGGCGCTCGCCGCCGCCTACGCCGCCGGGGACGGCGACGCCGCCGCGGACGCGGCGGTCGACACGCTGCTGCGGAC
Organism: Geodermatophilus sp. SYSU D00525; assembly: GCF_054050475.1. Taxonomy (NCBI): domain Bacteria; kingdom Bacillati; phylum Actinomycetota; class Actinomycetes; order Geodermatophilales; family Geodermatophilaceae; genus Geodermatophilus; species Geodermatophilus sp. SYSU D00525. The sequence continues at coordinate 65,397 of NZ_JBJGZK010000022.1, read as the reverse complement.
GACCGACGCGGTCGCGGCCGTCGCCGCGCGCCGGCCGGTGCGAGCCGACGAGACCGGGCACGGCGCCGTGCTGTACCCGCTGGTCGCCGAGGCGGCGCACCGGGCGAACGCGGCCGCGGTCGGGCTGGTCGCCGTGGACTGCGGCGCCGGGTTCGACCTGGCCGTCGACCGCGTCGGCGTCACCTACGGCGACGGCCGGACGCTGGGCGACCCGTCGTCCCCGGTGCGGACGGCGTGCCGGGTCGTGGGGGACCGGCCCGTGCCGGCGCGGGCGGTGCCCGAGGTGGTCGCCCGGATCGGCGTCGACCGCGACCCGCTGGACGTGACCGACGCAGGCGACGCCCGGTGGCTGCGCGCCTGCCTGCCGCCGGACCGGCCGGACCGGAGGGCGCTGCTCGAGGCGGAGATCACGCTGGTGGCGACGGCTCGTCCCCTGCTGCTGCGCGGCGACGCCGTCCAGGTGCTGCCCGACGCGCTGGCCCGGGTGCCCGCGGACGCGCTGCCCGTCGTCACGACGACGTGGGCGCTGGCGCGCCTCCCCCTCGAGGCCCGGCTGCGTTTCCTGCAGCGCCTCGGCGACGCGGCGGCCGGCCGGACCGTGGCGTGGGTGTCCGCCGAGGGGGTCGGCGTCGCGCCCGCCGTCCCGACGTTCGGCGACCGCCGCGCCTCCGGCCACAGCGTCCTGGGCGTGGCCGTGTTCGACGGCTCGGCCCTGCACGCCGAGGCCGTCGGCCGGTGCTGGTCGCAGGGCCGCACGCTGGCGTGGCTGGCGGATCCCTGATCCCGGGCACTCGGGCCCGGGCCACCCGCGGGGAGGCCGCTCAGCAGCCGTGCGCGGCCAGCGCGCCGGGTGCCGGCCAGATCCGGGCGCGCACCGTCCCGACGACCTCCGTCACCGCGACGGTGCCGAACGCGCGGGAGTCGACGGAGTCCCCTCGCGCGTCGCCGAGCAGGAACAGCTCGCCGGCGGGGACGGTCACCGGGCCGAAGAAGACGCCGTCGAGCCGGCTGTGGTCGATGCCCGCCTCGCAGACACGCTCGCCGTCGACCACGAGCCGGCCGTCCTCGAGCGCGACCCGGTCGCCCGCCGTGCCCACGACGCGCTTGACCAGCAGGCCGCCGGTGACCGGCGACCGGATGGCGACGACGTCCATCCGGCCGATCGGGCCCGGGTCGTGCTCGACCAGGACGAGGTCCCCGGCGGCCAGGGCCGGTCGCATGCTGTCGGAGTCGACGCGCATCGGCTGGAGGGGCAGCAGGCCCGCGACCGAGGCGGCGACGAGCAGCACCAGGACCCCCGCCAGTGCCGACGCCGCCCGGACCGCGCGGCGGGGACCGGCGGCCGTCCGGCGCCCCGCGGGGGTGCTCAGGCGAGGACGCCGGTCAACCACAGGGACCAGACGACCGCGCCCGTCACCAGCAGCCCGTTCAGCGCCCACCGGCGCGCGGTCGCGGGCAGCAGGGCGGCGAGGGCGACCAGGGCCAGGCACTCGGCACCGGCGGTGAGCGTCCCCAGGACGGGGGCCTCCGGCGTCTCGAGCGGTTCGGTGCCGAGCGCGACCGGGCCGGTCGCGGTGGTGTGCGCCGCGTGGTCGGCCGCGCCGCCCGACGCCGTGGAGTGGTCGTGCCCGAGGAGCGGGTCGAGCAGGTCGGTGGCGTGGCCGACGACGTAGAGCAGCAGCAGGCCGGCGGTCGCGGTGAGCGCGGCGGTCAGGAACCGCGGGTCCCGCGCGCCGTCGGGCCCCAGGGCCAGCCAGGCGGCGGCGCCGAACTGCGCGAGGGCGACGAGCAGGAAGAAGCCGACGACGAGGTCGCTGGTCCGGAGGTGGTCGAGGGCCGCCAGGACGTGCAGGCCCGCGGCCGCTCCGTTCGCCGCCGCCGCCCCCCACCGCCAGGCGGCGGTGCGCCGGGCCTCGGTGGCGACCGGGCTGACCACGGCGGTCCCGCCGGTCACAGCGCCGGCTCCGGGCCCCAGCTCGGCGGGGCCGCGTGGATCGGGTCGCAGTCCGGGTCGTGGTCCCCGACCTGGAACTGGGTCATCATGTCGTGGTCCTCGTGGCTGAGGTTGTGGCAGTGGACCATGTACCGCCCGTGCGGCCCCTCGGGTGACGAGAAGCGCATGAGCAGCCGGACCGTCTCGTTCTCGCCCACGTAGACGACGTCCTTGGGTCCGCGTTCCTCGGGTCGCGGCGGCCGACCGTTCCGGGACAGGACCTGGAAGTCCACGAGGTGGATGTGCAGGGGGTGGAACCAGCCGCCGGAGCGGTTCTCGACCTCCCAGATCTCCACCGCACCCGGGTCGACCCGGGCGAACAGCGGCTCGTACTCGCCGTCCTCCACGTCCTTCCACGTCTTGCCGTTGATCGTCCACAGCCCCGGCTCGCCGGTGCGCTCCAGCCGCATCCGGCGGGTCGCCGTCGCCATGCCCGCGGTGAGCGCCATGGCCGGGTGCGGCGGCGCCAGGACGCCGGGCACCGTGTTGTTGCGGGTGTCGGTCGCCGGCCCGCTCACCTCGAACTGCATCACCTTGCCGGTGTGGTCGTAGTCCACCGCGTTGTTGACGCCGAGGTTGACCAGCTGGATCTTCTGGCCGGCGGTGATCCTGGCGAAGTCGACGACGATCTCGTAGCGCTCGGCCATCCCGACGGTGATCTGGGTGACCGTCTGCGGGGCGGCCATCAGCCCGCCGTCGGTGGCGATGACCTGGAACGGCTGGCCGTTGCTGAGCCGCAGCCGGTAGCCCCGGGCGATCGAGGCGTTGAGGATGCGGAAGCGGTACTTGCGCTGCTCCACCCGCATGGTGGGCCAGGGCCGGCCGTTGACCAGGATGACGTCGCCGTAGACCCCGGAGTGGCTGTTGTCGTCCCACAGCAGCGCCCCGTTCTCCGCGAAGGCGACGTCGCCGATGGTCAACGGGACGTCGTAGTGACCGCGCGGGAGGGGCAGCGCGGCCTCGACGGGGTCGCTGACGTGGTACTGCCCGGCCAGGCCCATGTAGACGTTCTCCGCCGTGTGGTGGACCCCGTGGTCGTGGTACCAGAGCGTCCGCGCCTCGCAGGTGTTCGGGTAGACGTAGTCCTTCCACTGGCCCGGCAGGGAGTTGTCGCCGGCGTACCCGTCGTACTGCGGTTCCGACGGCATCCCGTGCAGGTGGGTGGAGGTCCAGGGGGTGTAGCCCAGCGTCGGGTGGGTCTGGGGCAGCGCGTTGACCTGGCGCACGACCGTCCGCCGGCCGTGGGTGGCCTTGATCGTGGGACCGGGGACCATGCCGTCGTAGCCCCACAGCGGCGTCTGCACGCCCGGCAGGATCTGCCCGACGAACGGCTTCTGGACGATCCGGTAGTAGTCGGTGGTGGCGTCGCTGCGGAGGGCCCGGAGCACCGGCGGCACCGCGAAGGGGACGGTGTAGGGCCGGGGCAGCTTGCTGCTCGCGATGCGCGAGGCGGCCTTGGCCGACAGCACGCCCTGCCACGGGACGGCGAGGGCGGCGGCCCCCAGGGCGCCGACCTTCAGCAGGTCTCGTCGACTCACGGTGGATGTACTCACGGTGACTCCTCGGGCGGTGGGGCTCTGCGCCCAATCTGCCGAGGTCAGGAGGGGTGTCCCAGCCGCGAGGAGGGGGCCGGACCGCCCCCTAGAGCTGGGGGGCTGACACGGGTGTCGTCACGCTCCGTCACGCAGGGGGAGGAGCGCGGTCAGCACGGTGCCGCCGTCGGTGCCCGGCTCGACGCGGACCGTCCCGCCGAGGTCGCGCACCCGGTCGTGCACCAGCCGCAGGCCCAGGTGGCCGGCGCCGGCGTCGTACCCCTCCTCGACGCCCACACCGTCGTCGGCGACGGTCAGGAGCGCTGCCGGGTCGCCGTCGGGCCCGGTCACGGTGAGGCACACCTCCGCTCGCGCGGCCGCGGCGTGCCGGGCCACGTTGGCCAGCGCCTCCTTGACCGTCCGGTAGAGGACGGCCGCGACCTCGGGACGCAGCTCGGGCAGCGGGTCGGTCCGGACCTCGACGTCGACGCCGTCGGCGCGCAGCCGCTCGGCGAGGTCGTCCAGGGCCGCGACGAGGCCGACGGCGCTGAGGTCCGGCGGGTAGATGTCGAACATGAGCCGCCGCAACGAGGTCACGGCGTGCCGCACCGTGGACACCAGCCGGTCGACGGAGGGCTGCCGCTCGGCGGGGACGGCCGAGCGCAGGGCGCCCAGCGCGTAGCTCACCCCGGCGAGGTCCTGGACCGGCCCGTCGTGGACGTCGGCGGCGATGGCCCGCCGCTCGCGGTCGGAGGCCGCGAGACTGCGGGTCACCAGGTCGAGGCGCTCGGCCTCCTGCCGGCGGACCCGGCGGGCGAGCGAGGCGGCGATCGGCAACTGGACCAGCTGCAGCACGACCAGCGCCCCGACGGCCAGGGGCACGATCTCCCCGCGCAACCGGGCCGCCTGCTCGTCGATGGCCTCGGTGGCGAAGTAGGCCTCCACGGCCATCCGCTCCGTGCCGACGTCGACGGGCACGTACACCTCGAGCAGCGGCTCGACCGCGTCCCCGTAGGCGGTCTCGGGCTCCTCGTCGACGTGCGCGACGACCTCCCCACCCAGGGCGGTCACGAGGTCCTCGGAGGGCTCCATCCGCTGGCCGACGAGCTCCTCCTCCGTCGCGTAGAGGACCTCACCCCGCCCGGTCCACACGACCACCGACGCCACCGAGCCGTCGCTCAGCCGGTGGGTGAGGACGCGGTCGAGCTCCTCCCACCGCCCGCTCTCCCCTGCGACGGCCTCGCGGACCAGCGGGGCGACGATCAGGTCGGCCAGCCGGACGCCGATGCGCTCGGCCTCGGCGAGGGCGTTGGACCGGGCGATCCGGTCGCTGATCAGGACGGTGGCGGCGGCCACCGCCACCAGCACGAGCAGGGCCGCGGCGACGAAGAGGGTGAACTGGGACCGCGCCCGGTCCCGGCGCCGGCGGCCGGGGGCCTCAGTGACCACTCGGGCTCAGCAGACCCAGCTCCTGGGCCTTCACCACGGCCTCGAGCTGGGAGCGGACCCCGAGCTTGGCGTGCAGGGCCTTCACGTACCCGCGGCAGGTCTCGAGGGTGATCCCGAGGACCCTGGCGATGCTCTTGACCTGCATCCCGCGGCCCAGGCAGTCGAGCACCTCCTGCTCGCGGCGGGTCAGCTGCGGACGCACGGGCCCGCGGGGGACCGGGATCCTCGGCGCCCCGCTGGAGAAGGTCGACGGCGCCACGAGCATCTGGCCCGCGCGCACCCGGCTGAGGACGTCGATCATCTCGGCCAGCGACCCGTCCTTCGGGACGAACGCCGACGCCCCGGCCTGCGCCGCGCGGACCACCCAGTCGGGGTCGCGGTGCGCGGTGACCACCGCGACCACCGCGCCGGGGGCCACCTCACGGATCCGCCGGGTGGCCGCCAGCCCGTCCTGGTGCGGCATCTCGATGTCCATCACCACGACGTCGGGCTGCAGCTCGCGGGCCATCGCCACCGCCTGCGCCGCCGAGGAGGCGATGCCGAGCGCGGTCATGCCGGACGACTCGAGGGCGCCGGCGAGCAGTTCGGCGAAGGTCACGTGGTCGTCCACGACGAGGACGGTGCGCGTGTGGGGCAGGGTTTCGGCAGGCGCGAGAGTCAAGGCGGTCCCCGTGAGTGACGGCCGCGACCACGGTGGGCGCGGACGGCGGCATTACGCCATCAGGGCTCACAGCCGGGAAGGGACGCGACGACGCCCCGGGACCTAGGTCCTGACCCTGTCGGGGCAGACGCCGCGAGTCCTCGCGGAACGTGACCTGTCTCTCACGGTTCCGGATGATCGGCCGGCACGTCGACGAGTGACCGGACGCCGTCGCTCCACACGCTGCCGCCCTCCGCGACCGTCCGCACGTGGACGGGGAGCATCGCCGGGTCGTCGTCCTTGAGCAGGTAGCCGGCCACCCCGAGCCGACGCGCCTCGCGGACCGACTCCGCGGACGCGTCGCCGGTGAGCATCAGGACCCGGGCGCCGGGGTCCGCGGCGAGGACGGCACGCGCGGCCTCGAGGCCGGTGGTCCCGGGCATGGCCAGGTCGAGGAGGACGACGTCCGGCCGGACCCGCCGGAACGCCGGCAGCACCTCGGCGCCGTTGCTGCACTCGGCGACGACCGCGGTGTCGTCCGCGTCGGTCAGGAGATCGACGACGGCAGCCCGGAAGAACGCGTGGTCGTCGGCCACGAGGACTTCGATCATCGGCATCTCCCGGTCGTCGACTGCTCGGACGACGTGCGCGGGCGACTGCCCTGCAGCTCCGATCATGGCGCACGATGACCACGGAACCGGACCGTCCGCCGGGCCATTCTGCGGGGTCCTCCGGTCCCCAATCCGGGGGACGGGCCGGCAGCACCCGCTGCCCTCCCGCCGCTCCGTCCCGGGGGCGACAGCCCCGGTGCCGTCAGGACCAGTCGGCCGCGGTGAGACCGACGGCGTGGCCGGGGGGCCACTGGACCAGCTCGATGCGGTTGCCGTCGGGATCCGTGATCCAGGTGGTCAGGAAGTCCGCGGAACCGTCGGGAGACCCGGGCTCCGCGACCTCGATGCCCTTCGTCCTGAGGTCGGTGACCGTGGCGGCCATCGAGTCCACCTGGACGACGAGGTGGCTGAGGCCGGTGCCCCGGTCGCGGTCGGCCTCGCGGGGGTCGCAGACCAGTTCGATGCTGACCACGTCGTCGCCGGGCAGCTTGAGCATCGTCAGCTGGCCGATCGGGGTCTCCGGCACCCGTCCGACCACCTCGTAGCCGACGGCCGTGTAGAAGGCGACCGCCCGCTCGGCATCGGCGACCCGGAGGCCGACGTGCAACGTCCTCATCGGTTCCCTCCCGCGTCCTCGGTGGGCAGCGGCCGCCGTACCCGGTAGCGGAGGTGCAGGACCCGGTGCTCGGGGTCGGTGTCCGCGGCGTCCAGCTCGCGGATGAGCTCGAGCTCGGTCCGCTCGGCGGGGAGGTGGTCGAACAGCCGTCGTCCCCGTCCGAGGAGGACGGGGACGACGTGCAGCTCCATCTCGTCGAGCTCGCCGGCCCGGAGCAACGCCTGGGCGGCCCCGGCGCCCAGGACCAGCACGTCGGCGTCGCCGGCGGCGGTGCGGGCCTGCGCGGCGCAGGCGTGGACCTCGGTCACGTACCGCACGCTGCCCGGCGGGGGCTCCTCCGGCACCCGGTGGGTGAGCACGAAGACCGGGACGCCGTCGTGGTGGTCGCCGTTCCAGCGGTTCGCGTGCTCGTAGGTGCGGCGGCCCGCGATGACGGCCCGGGTCGCGGTCGCCTCGGCGAAGACCCGACCGTTCGGTCCCGGGTCGAGGCGGTGGTCCAGCCAGTTGAACAGCCGGAACCCGCCGATGCCCATCGGCTCCTCCGGGCTGTCCTCCGGTCCGACGACGAGACCGTCGAGGGAGACGGTCATGTCCAGGCGGATCGACGGGGTCCCGACGCTCATGTGGTCATGACGGGCGCCGGCCGCCGAACTCATCGGCGCTCCTCCGGCCCCGCGCGATGGCACTCAGGGTCGTGCCGATGGCATCCCACCCGACTCGGTCACGGTCGAGGGTCCACGTGGGCTCACCAGTCGGCACGGGGTCGTGTGGTTCGAGTGGTCAGACGCGGCAGGCGTCAGGACAGGTGAGACCCGCCCGAGCCGCGGCGCCACCGCATCGCGCCTCGCCGCCGGACCTGCCGGCGCTACAGCACGATGTCCATCGTGCGGTGGGACCCCGTCTCGACGATGGTTCCTCGGGCCTGCGCGTACGGTCCCGTCCCCCCGGTGATCGCGAACCGTTTCTCCTCGAGCTCCAGTGGGAGCGGAGACGCGTAGCGCCAGAAGAGCACCCCACGGACCGTCACCTGACCGGCGGCCAGTGCCGTGCCGGGAACAGTCACGGCTCCGAGGACCCACGTGGCCTCGTGTTCCTGCACCACCACATCCTGTGGATACACGCCATCGCCGGCCCCGGTCACCCGGACGATCCGATTGGTGCCCGAATGCGTGCCGGCGAGGACCGGATCGCCTTGGGGGGTCAGCACTGTGTGGGCGCCGACGCTCTGCCACCACACGTTGTCGCTGAACACCAACGTCTTCCCGGGGAAGTCGACCGAAGCGGGACAAGACCACTCTTCGACCTTGGTCTTGGTCGACAACTGGATGATCACGGGACCGGCTTCTCTCTCGTGGACTCGACCCAGACGTCGCCTCGATCGGCGCCACGACGTCTTCCGCCCCCGGATGCTCCCGAGCAGCCGGCGATGGAGCGGTAATCGGCCTGCTCGGACCGGTGGGCAGAGACACGGGCGCGTCGCTCCGACCGGGATACAAGCGTGCTTCTGCTGCTGCAGGTGCTTGCCCCACCCTCTTCGGTTCGCTGTCCCATGCTCTCGCGGGCGAAGACTCGCATCGGAGCGTCACGGGAGCGTCACTCCTGCGTCACGACCGGTGGATCCTGCACGCCCGGCCAGGGTGCTCGCCGTAGGCCTGAGCGCTCGGGAGGACGATCGGCTGCCCGTCCGGCCGGACGAGCGAGGAACAGAGAGGCTCGGAAGCCGGGAAGAGCCCGACTCTCCCTCTGCCTGGTGTTTCCCAGGAGACAGGGCGGCGTTCGCCTCTGGCCAGGCCAGCACTCGTACGCGTGAAGCCGGCACGCACGCGAGGTGCTCGCCGCCGCCGTACTCGTGCCGCGTCACCTACTCCACCTGAGCGACCCGGCCGCGGTCGTCGCCGCACAGCAGCCGTCGCGACCGGAAGCCGGGGCCACCGGCAGCCGTCGTGCCCGACCTCCCGCCGAGACAGCAGAACGGCAGGTCGAACCGGTGGGCCCCGTGGGGATCGAACCCACAACCCGCGGATTAAAAGTCCGCTGCTCTGCCAGTTGAGCTAGAGGCCCGGCGTGCGGGGGACCGCGGGACGAGGCACGGGTCGTCCGGGGCTGTCCGCTGCCTGGTCCGAGGCTACCGCCGGGTCCGTGGGCCGCCCGGGCTCCGCTCGGCGGGGCCTTCGCTCCGGGCGGGTTGCGGTCCAGCGTCGGCGGGGCCGGTGCTGCCGGCGGAGCGGGTCAGTCACGGCCCGGCGTGGGCCGGGGGCAGGTCGACACGCTGCCCGGCGTGCTGTTCCGGTGCTCGACCGGCGTGCCGTTCGCCAACGAGTGGCACGACGTGGACATGAGCGTCGTGCGGCTGCCGGTGGCGGTGGCGGTGGTCGAGCGGGTGGCCGAGGAACGGCTGGGCGTGCCCGAGGCCGACGTGCGGTTCGACGGGTTGAGCCCGGTGTCCGAGCCGATGCGCCGCACCTGGCCGGGCCTGATGCGCTTCGTGCACCAGCAGATGGCCGACGCCGCCTCCGGCATGAGCCACCCGCTGGTCGCCGCCCAACTGGCCGAGCTGGTGCGGCGACCGCGCTGGCGACGGTCCCGAACACCACGATGACGCCGGACCACCTGCCCGGCGGGGGTGCGGTGGCGCCGGTGGTGGTGCGCCGGGCGGTGGCCTTCATCGACGGCCACGCCTCGCTGCCGATCTCCGTCACCGACGTCGCCCACGCCGCCGGCGTCGGTCCCCGGGCGCTGCAACTGGCCTTCTCCGCCACCGCAGGCGAAGGCCACACCTGCGTACTCGCCCGAGGACGAAGCGCACCGGTCGGCCGGTGACCGCTGCTCCGGTGCCACCGTCACAGCCCGCGAACGTCGGGCCGGCGGCCTCCGGACGTCAGCGTCGGCTCCGCAGGCCCTCCAGGAACCCCTTCCACAGCTGGGTGCCGAACGACTGCTTCTGGCCCGTGCCCCCCGTCGCGCGGGGCTTCGACGCCCTCCGCGGCGCCTGGCGCGTCGAGCTCAGACGTCGCTGGGGTGGCTGGGCCCGGCGACGGGTTCCCTGCGGCATGGCGGCACCCTCTCCCGTCCGCCCGCTCGCCCGCGCGGGGCCGCGGGCGGGGTGCGACACCCGCATGGTCGCGCCGGCCGGGACCGCCGTCGCAGGCCGACGGCGGCACGTTCAGCCGGTCCGCGATCCCGTGACGGTCCGGAACCCTCCGGCGACGCACCGACACGACGGGGCGGCTCGCCCTGCGTACCGACGGGCGGCGGGCCATCGTGGGGAGGCAGCCGCAGACCTGGGGGAGCCCATGACCGTGTCGACCGTCAACCGCGCGCCGCGCCCCAGCGGCCTGGCCGACGTCCTCGACGTGGTCCTGGACAAGGGCATCGTGCTCGACGCCTACGCACGCGTGGCGCTGCTGGGCATCGAGCTGGTGACCGTCGACGCGCGGGTGGTCATCGCCAGCGTGGACACCTACCTGCGGTTCGCGGAGGCGGTGAACCGGCTCGACCTCTACCCAGAGAGCGAGCCCCGGGGCCTGCCCGGGCTCTTCGAGGACACCCTCGAGGGCGGCGCCAAGATGGTCGTGAAGAAGAAGCTGAGCGGTCCCGCGGAGAAGATCGAGGACTTCGTCGAGAAGATCACCGGCCGCGGGAACGAGGAGCGCGAGCGGTAGGACGCGCGAGCCCCGCGGCGGGCCCTGCCGGAGCGACAATCGCAGGCACCGCGACCGTCGGGACCGGGGAGGGTGCCATGACGTCGCAGATCCCGGGACTTCCCGGCCGTGACCTGCTGCAGCCGCTGACCGAGGAGATCGGCGCGGTGGTGCACCGCGAGGTCGAGCGGGTCCGGGACGAGATCACCCGCCCGTACCGCGACTCGCGGGAGGGCGTGCGCCTGCTCGGCGGCTCGGCCGTGCTCGGCTCCATGGCGGCCGGTGGCGCGACGGCGCTGCTCATCCGGCTGCTGGACCGCCGGCTGCCCCCGACGGCCTCGGCGGCGCTGGTCGCGGCGGCGCTCGGCGCGGGCGCCTCCGCGCTCGCGCGGGCCGGCCGCGCGCGGATGCCCTGGGCGCCGGCGGGCACGGCCGCTCGTCCCGGGGACTGACCGGGGACGCGGCGCGGCCGGCGGGTCCGGCCGGCGCGCCGCGCCGCGGTGGCTCAGGCGTCGGCGCGCGCGGCCCTCGCCGGTGCCCTGCGCTCGTCCTCCTCACCTCTCCGGACGGCGGGGATCTCGCGCAGGCCGGGGCGGCGCCGCTGGTCGGGCTGGGCTCGTCGGGGAGTCGGGTCCTGCATCGGTGCCCTCCGATCTCGTCGGCGCACGTCCGTGCACGCCTGGGGTTCCGAGGGCGCCGATCCTGTGGCGGCCTCCCGGACCGCCCGTCCCGGACACGCCGGTCGCGCCGGGGTCCGCGGCGCTGCGCAGCAGGCTGCGGTCCCCCGGTGCACAAGCCGTCACGGGGTCGCGGTCACCGCCCGTCGGCCACGCGGCGCGCCGCGGTCAGCAGCCTGCCGTCCTCGAGGGCGGCGGTGACCGTCCGCTCGGAGAACCGCTCCCCGCGCACCACCGTCGTCAGGAACCGTGCGACGTCGGCCAGCGGGGCGGCCGCCAGGTCGTCCACCGACCGCAGCCGCCGCACACCGTCCCAGGACGGCCAGGCGAACACCGGGACGGCGCCCGCCCCCGCCAGCGCGCCGAGCAACTGGTGCACCGCCGGCGCGTACACCGGGTACGGCACCTGCACGACGCCGTCGGCACCCGGCCGTCCCCCGCGCCACTCCACGAGGGCACCGTCGGCCTCCCCCACCGCCGCCACGGCGGCGCGGACCCCGGCCCGGTCCGCCTCCGTGGCGGCCGCCAGTGCACCCAGGACCTCGGCGTCGGTCACAGCACGTCGAGGACCAGCAGCACGACCAGGGTCAGCACCGCCGACACGAGCAGGGAGCCCAGGCAGCCCAGGCGGCCGGAGAAGTACAGGAACACCCGGTCGGGGTGCCCACCGTGCGCCGTCGGCAACCGGGTGTCACGAGCCGTCGCCACCCGGTCGGGGACGGGCACCCGTTCAGGGGATCGTGGCACCGGGGGCCACTACCTACGGTCATCCCCAGCGCGCCGGTCCCGACCGCGTGCGACCACTCCGGCCCGGCCGTCCCGTTCCCCCCAGGACCGCCGGGCCGGTCCCTTCCCGGGACCGTCAGCAGGCGGTGGCGACCAGCCCGGAGAGGACGTCCCGCTGCGCCTGGTCCATCGGCAGGTCCGCCGGCACCTCGTCGTCACCCATCTGCAGCCCGAGCACGAACAGGTAGGGCTGCTTGACCTCCGCCAGTGCGTGCGGGTCGCAGCGCGCCATCGTGAACCCGACCGGGACCTCCAGCGTCGGCTCGCCCGCCTCCAGCGTCCGCGGCAGGTCCGCGGCGACGTCGTAGAGGACGTTGCCCTCCAGCCGGGTCACGGTCACCGGGCGGTCGTCGTCGCCGGCCCGGGTCAGCACGAGCGTCCCGGTGACGGCGTCGCCGTCCGACGCGAGGCCGGAGACGGCGACCCCCGCGACGGCGAGGACGGCGCGGACGGCGCACCGCTCGTCGTGGATGCGGCCGAGCACCTCGGCGGCCAGCGGCACCCGCAGCGTCTCGGTGCGCCCGTCGGGCCGGGCGACGGTCAGTCGCGCCGCGGCGGGCTCGGCGGCCCGGTCGCACACCACCTCGCCGTAGGGCGTGGGCAGGTCGATGGTGCGGCCGGGGGCGTAGGCGGCGGTCAGCGCCCGGTCCGGCAGCGGCGCGAAGCCGGGCGAGTCGATCGCCACGGCGGTGACGGTGAACGGCTCGGCACCGGTGTCGGTGACCCGCACCTGCACCTGCCCGCCGACCGCCGCGTCGGTGCGCAGCTCCACCGCCTCGGCCTCGATCCCGGGCACCGGCGGCACGGCCGGCCCGGGAGCGGGCGTGGACGACGGCGGCACCGGTGAGGCCGGCTCGGCGGCCGAAGGCCGGGCGGAGCCGCACGCGGCGCACAGCAGCACGGCCAGCACCGCCGCCGTCCGCCGCATGCGGCGAGCGTAGGGCGGCGGGCTACTGGTGGCGGGAGGGCAGCCGCGCCATCACCCGGCCGGCCTCCATGCGCACCTCGAGCTTCTCCTGCGGGTTCGCCGCCGGCCCGCGCCGCGGCTCCCCGTCCTCCAGGTCGAACGCCGAGCCGTGCCACGGGCAGACCAGGCAGGTGTGCCCGCGCACCTCCTCGACGGTGCCCTCGTACAGCGGCCCGGCGAGGTGCGAGCAGGCGCCCACGAAGACGTCGACCCGCGCGCCCCGGCGGACGGCGGCCAGCGGCGCGGCGACCCCGCTGCCGCCCGCGGTCCGCAGCGCCGGCCGCCCCTCCGGCAGGTCGTCGAGCGGGCCGAGGTCGATCCACTCGGAGGTCAGGGCGCGGGCCGCCGTCGCCGCGTGCGAGGCGCCCGAGGACTGGGCGTAGGACATGTGCCCGCCGATCGCCGCGGACCCGGTGGCGATGCCCAGCCCGGCGTAGGCGAGCACCCGGCCCAGCGTGCCGCGGCCCCGGGCCCGCGCGACGAGGGAGCCGACGTAGAGACCCAGCGCGGCCACGTTGGAGACCGCGTGCACCGCGCCCAGCCGGCGGACGCCCACCTCCTGCTCCGACCAGTCGGCCGCACCGGACATCGCCGCGGGCACCGAGACCACCACCCCGGTGGCGATCAGGACGGTGGCCGCCGGCCGCAGCGGCGGGACGGCGTCGAGGAGGCCGGCCGAGGTCCAGCTCCCCACGGGGACCTGCACGAGCACCGGGTGCAGCGGGTGGCCGAGCCAGGTGCCGTGGAGCGCGTCCTTGAGCGCCCCCGGCCGCAGGACCGCCTGGACCGCCCGGCGGGCCGGCTCGATCGCCCGGTCGAAGGTGCTCACGTCCGCGAGTCGGTCGAGGATCCCCATCAGGCTCATGCGCGGGCTCCTACCCCCGCCGGGCCACCCTGACGCCACCGGCCACGGGGCTGACCAGCGCGATCACGAGCAGTCCCGCCGCGAGCGCGCCGGCCGCGTTCAGCAGCGCGTCCAGCGGGGACACGACCCGGCCGAGCGGCAGCAGCCACTGCAGCACCTCGATCGCCGCGCCCGCGGTGACGGCCGCACCCGCGAGGGCGGCCGGCCGGCGCAGGGCCGGGAAGCGGAGGACGGCCAGCGCGGCCGCCGGGGTCAGCAGCAGCAGGTTGCCCAGCAGCTGCCGCACGGTCGCGCGCGAGTCCAGGCCGGAGAGGTACCAGTGCGCCTCGACGGCGGGCGAGCCCCAGGCCCAGCCCCCGTCGCCGGTGGGCAGCAGCGTGAGCGCGGCGACGACGGCCAGCGCCACGGCGAGGGCGGCGGACAGCAGCGACCTCATCGCCCGACTGTGGCGCACGTCCCTGGCAGGCCCCTGGGAGCGGCCTGCGGCGACCCGGAGTGAGCGGACGCACACCCGATACAGCGACCCGCGGGGAGTAACTCGCTCGCCCCCCGGCCATTGTCAGGAGGATCCTGGACAGTGATCCCCGACGACGCCGTGACCAGCGAGGAGGTGTGCCGTGACCTGCCCGTCGCTGCTGCACCGCCCCGCGGTCGTCGACGTGGTCACCGACCTCGCGGCGGGCCTGAACACCCTGGTGCGCTCCGACCGGGCCCTGGGCCAGTTCGCCCGGTTCGTGATGGTCGGCGGGTTCTCCAGCGCCGTCTACGCGCTGCTGTTCTGGCTGCTGCGCGACCTGGGCGGGGTGCAGGCCAACGTGGTCGGCTCGGCGCTGTCGTCGATGCTCGCCAACGAGATGCACCGGCGGCTGACCTTCCGCGCCGGTGAGCGGGTCGGCTGGTTCGCCGCGCAGTGGGAGGGCGGCGCGCTGGCGATCGCCGGCATGGTGGCCACCAGCCTGGCGCTGAGCTGGTTCAACGCCGCGGTCAGCGAGCCGTCCGTCGTCGCCGAGCTGGCGGTCATCGCCCTGGTCACCGCGACCATCGGGACGCTGCGCTTCCTGGCGCTGCGCTGGGTCTTCCGCCCCCAGCCCGCCTGACCCCCCGGCCCGGTCGACCGCCGGGTGTTTGGCGCGCGCGTGTCGCGAGCACACAGGCCAGCAGTGGTTGAACGCGCAACCACGAGACCGCGTACGCGACACGAGAGCCGAGGGAACCGTGGCGAAGATCGCCGTCATCTACTACTCGTCCACCGGGAACGTGCACCAGCTGGCCAGCGCCCTGGCCGAGGGCGCCGAGGAGGCCGGCGCCGAGGTGCGCCTGCGCCGGGTCCCGGAACTGGCCCCCGAGGAGGCCATCGACAGCAACCCGCTCTGGCGGGCGCACGTCGACTCCACCGCGAGCGAGGTGCAGGAGGCCACGCCGGCCGACCTGGAGTGGGCCGACGGCTACGCGCTGGGCAGCCCCACCCGCTTCGGCACGCCCGCCTCCCAGATGAAGCAGTTCATCGACCAGCTCGGCGGCCTGTGGTTCACCGGGAAGCTCGCGAACAAGGGCGCCACCGCGTTCACCAGCGCGCAGAACGTCCACGGGGGCAACGAGTCGACGATCCTCACGTTCTTCAACGTCTTCTCGCACTTCGGCGCGGTGATCGTGCCGCCCGGCTACACCGACCCGCTGCTGTTCGAGGCCGGCGGCAACCCCTACGGCGTCTCGAACGCCTCGGGCGGCAAGTCGGCCACCGCCTCCGAGGCCGAGCTGGCGGCGGCCCGCTACCAGGGCCGCCGACTGGCCGAGGTTTCCGCGAAGCTGGCCGCCTGACCTGCACGGACGCACCGTGACGGCCGGCCGGGGGAGCTCCCGGCCGGCCGTCGCCGTCCCGAGCAGGGCCGGAGACCCGGAACTAGCCTCGACGGGATGAGCGGGCCGACCACGCGGGCGCCCGGGCGCTGGAGGCGTCCGGCACGGGTCGCCGGGCGCTGGGCGGTCCGCCTCGCCGTCGCGGCCGCCGGGGCGCTGCTCGGCATCCTGCTGCTCGGCCGCGTCGAGGCGCCCATCGGCCCCTTCGACGCCGGCCTCGCGCTGACCCCCACCGGCGGCGGCGCGACCGTGGAGGTGCCGCCGCTCGGGACGCTGGAGGTCGACGCCTACGACGGCCCGCTCGGGCTCGACGTCCAGCTGCGCCGCGTGGACGAGACGCGCATCCAGGCGCTGGTCAACGACCCGGCGCGGCTCGACGGCGTGGTCGACCGGGTCAGCGCCGACCTGCAGGACGCCGTCGTCCGGCTGGCCTGGACCACGGCCGCCGCCGGGGTGGGCGGCGCCGCCGTCGTCTCCCTGCTCCTGTACCGCCGCTGGCGCGAGCCGCTGGTGGCCGCGGGCGTCTCCGTGGTCCTGCTGGCGGGCACCGCCGGCCTGGGTGCGGCGACCTGGCGGCCCGAGGCGCTGTCCCAGCCCACCTACACCGGCCTGCTGGTCAACGCGACCAGCCTGATCGGCAGCGCCGAGGACATCGTCGCCCGGTTCAGCGCCTACCGGGAGTCGCTCGAGGAGCTGGTCACCAACGTCGGCACGCTGTACTCGACGCTGTCGGCCCTGCCGGCGCCGGGCGGGCCCACCGACACCGTGGCCCTGCTGCACGTCTCCGACGTCCACCTCAACCCGGCCGGCTTCGACCTGGTGGCGCAGGTGGCCGACCAGTTCGACGTCGACGCCGTCCTCGACACCGGCGACATCACCGACTGGGGCAGCGAGCCGGAGAACCGGTTGATCGGCTCCATCGGCGCGCTCGGCGTCCCCTACGTGTACGTCCGCGGCAACCACGACTCCGCGACCACCGCCGCGCTGGTCGCGTCCCAACCCAACGCCACCGTCCTCGACGACTCCGCGACGACGGTCGCCGGCCTGACCGTGGTCGGCGCCCGGGACCCCCGGTTCACCCCCGACAAGGACGCCTCCGGCGACGGCGAGTCGCTGGAGCAGACCGGCGAGGACCTCGCCGAGGTCGCCGAGGAGCAGCCGGAGACGCCGGCGATCGCGATGGTGCACGACCCCGGGCAGGCCGGGCCGCTGGACGGCGTGGTCCCGCTGGTCCTGGCCGGGCACACCCACGAGCGGGAGGTCGAGACCCTCGACGGCGGGACGCTGCTCATGGTGCAGGGGTCGACCGGCGGCGCCGGGCTCCGCGGCCTGCAGGGCGAGTACCCCGAACCGCTGACCTGCACGGTCCTCTACCTCGACCCGGACACCGGGGCGCTGGTCGCCTACGACGACATCACCCTCGGCGGCCTGGGCGAGACCGAGGCGACGATCGTGCGCACCGTCGTCCCGGAGCCGACCGCCGACGACGTCCCTGCCGACGGCAGGGAGGACGGCACCGGCGACGGGACCCCGTCCTCCCCGACCGACTGAGCCGCCCGCCCTAGGCTCGCGGCATGGCTCCGACTCCCCGCCTGGCCGCCGGTGTCCTCGCCGGGGCGCTGGCCCTGGTCCCCGTGGCCGGTTGCTCGTTCACCTCCAACGGCTTCTCCTGCTCCGGGTCGACCTGCACGGTCACGCTCAACGGCGAGGGCAGCGAGGTCGAGGTCCTGGGGACGACGGTGACGCTGGGGAGCGTGCAGGACGGCCGGGCGTCGATCAGCGTCGCCGGCGCGAGCGTGTCCTGCGGGGAGGGCGAGTCCGTGTCCGCCGGGAGCCTGTCGCTGGAGTGCACCAGCGTGTCCGGCGACTCGGTCGAGCTCACCGCCAGCCTCGGCTGACGGAGGACCTCCTGCCCCACCACTCGCGAGCTCGCGGCGGGCCCCTGCAGCGGGGCCGCACCTAGCCGGCGTCGGCGACCTCGACGACCACCCGGGTCGGGTCCTCGAGCGCGTAGACCCGGAACGGCGCCTGCGAGCGGGTGCCGACGAAGGCGACCGTCGTCCCCTCGAAGGTCGCGTCGAAGACCACCTCGGTGACCGTGGCGGTGCCCGCGCCCGGCAGGGGGTCGGGGCCCGCGTACTCCTCGACGCCGGTGTCGTACGGGTAGCCGGCGCCGGTGATCGTCACCTGCAGGACCGCCTCGCCGGCCACGTCGACCTCCTCGCCGCTGCCCTGCGAGCTGGCGACGTCGACGTAGCGGACGTCCCAGCCCGGCGTCCCCGTGCCGCCGGCCTCGAACACCACGCGGTCGAAGCCGTCGTGGCGGCCGGTGCGGACGTCGCGCACCGTCACGGCCGCACCGGCGGAGGCGCCGGCGGTGTCGGGCCGCGTGTCGGCGGGGAACGAGGGCGCGGCGGTGCCGGCGTCCCCGTCGGTCTCCCCCCGGGTCGGCGAGGCGGACCCGCCGGCCGACGACGTCGCGGAGGACGACGCGGTGGAGGACGACGCCGCGGTCGAGGACGTCGTGGAGGACGGCGCCGCGGTCGAGGACTCGCCGGCCGCCGGCTGCTCCTCCCCGCCGCAGCCGGTCAGCAGGAGCGCCGCGGTGAGCAGGGTGGAGACGGGGGCGAGCGCACGGCGGGACACCCGCGGATCGTGACAGCCGGCGGGCTCCGGGTGGACCCGCCACGCCTGGCCGAGGGGTGGTGTCAGGGGCCCTCCGGGGGCCGTGTATCGTTCTCCCTGCCCCCAGCGAACACGAGCCCCCATCGTCTAGCGGTCCAGGACGCCGCCCTTTCAAGGCGGTAGCACGGGTTCGAACCCCGTTGGGGGCACGGCACCACCAAGCAGTACCAGCAAGGCCCTGTAGCGCAGTTGGTTAGCGCGCCGCCCTGTCACGGCGGAGGTCGCGGGTTCGAGTCCCGTCAGGGTCGCTTCCCCGGTGCAGCGTCACCGGGAGGGGCAGGTAGCTCAGTCGGTACGAGCGCTCGCCTGAAAAGCGAGAGGTCGGCGGTTCGACCCCGCCCCTGCCCACACACTCTCTCCCCCACGGAGCCCGGTGGTCGTCGAGGAGCGCGACCCGGCCCGGGACGCCGCCCTCGCCGCCCGCCTGCTCGAGGTCCAGCACGCCGCCTACGCCGTCGAGGCGCGGCTCATCGGCGACGACCGCATCCCCGCCCTGCACGAGGACCTGGCCGCCCTGCGGGCCGCCGGCCTGTCCTGGCTGGTCGCCCGCGACGGCGGGACTGTCCTCGGCGCCCTCGGCCGGCGGGACACCGCTGGCGGTGTCGACGTCGACCGGCTCGTCGTCGACCCTGCGCACGCGCGCCGCGGCACCGGGCTGGCCCTGGTCGCCGCCGTGCTGGAGCGGGCCGGGGACCGCCCGGTCACCGTCTCCACCGGCCGCGCCAACACCCCGGCCCGCCGGCTCTACGCCCGGGCCGGGTTCGCCGAGGTGGGCGGGCGCGAGGTGCTGCCGGGCCTGTGGGTGGTCGACCTGCTCCACCCGCCCCGCAGCCCGCCTCAGACGCCGACGGCGCGGTCGGCCACCACCTGGTCGTAGACCTGCTCGTGCACGGCCTGCACCGCTGCGCGCTGCTCCGCCCGCCAGGCGCGGTCGGCCGGGCGGGGCATCGGCCGGGTCAGCGCCGCGCCGACGGCCACGCCGAGCGACACCGGGTCGAACCCGCACTCCTCGTCGTTGCCGTAGCCGACGACGTCGGACCACTGGTCGGCGAACCACCCGCAGCGGGGCGCCACCACCCGCGTGCCGACGTCGCGGCACACCTCCAGGTCCCGGGAGTGCGTGCCGCAGCGCTGCGGCAGCACCGCCACGTGCAGCTCCTGCAACTGCGCGGCCCAGCGCGCCGGGTCCCGGACGACCACCTCCAGCCCCTCGGCGCGGGCCAGGTCCGGGTCGAGGGCGAGCGCCTGCCCGGGCTCGAGGAACACCCGCAGCCGCCCGCCGCCGGAGACCGCCCCCGACAGCGCGGCCCGCACCATCGCGCCCGGGTCGGTCACCGTCGTCCCCGCGATCCCGAGCGCCAGCCCGACGAGGCCGCGCTCGGCGCCGGCGTCCGGGTCGGCCGCGGCCACCGAGGGGTGGGCGACGACGATCGCCGTCCGCCCGAAGCGCTCGGCGATCTCGTCGGCGGCGCCGGGGGTCAGCGTGAAGACGACCTCCGCGGTGGCCAGCAGCGCGGCCAGGTGGGCGTCGTGCCGGTGCCGGGCGGGCTGGGCGGGGTCGCGCGACTGGTGCACGGTGACGACCAGCGGCACGCCGGTGCGGCGCAGCGCCTCGGTCCAGCTGACCACCTCGTCCTCGTGCAGGTGCCCGTAGCCGGCGTGGAGGTGCACGACGTCGACCAGGCCGGCGTGCGCGGTGAGGTACGCCGGGTCCAGCCAGGGGCTGGGGTCGTGGGCGGGCCCCACCCGCACCGCGGAGGCGGGCAGCACGGCGTCGACGTAGGGGTCGGCGTGCGGCACCGTCGCGACGCGGATCCGCGCGGGCGACGCGGACGTCGGTAGTGCGTGCATCACTCGGTGGTGCACTCCTCCTGCGGTCGAGCACTGCGACAGCAGGGGCGGTGCTCCTCGATGAACTCCGGGGAGTTCCGGTACCCAGGATGGTGCCGCACAACCGTGTGGAGCCTCACCGGGTGGCCTGCGTCACCCGATGGGGGCTCAGCCGGCGCTGCTGCGGGCCTCCCGCGCGGCGGCGTACGCCGGGGCCCGGAACCGGGCGATCGGGCCGTCGGCGAGCAGCCCCGGCGGCGGGTTGCGGACGGCGTCGAAGCGCAGGTCCGGGTCGAGGCCGTCGACCGGGTCCCCGAGGGTCAGCCGGGCGAAGGGCACCCACTCGCCCGCCCCGCGGGCGACCACCAGGCGGAACGTCGTCCCGGGGGCCGCGGCGGCGACCGGCGCCGGGTCCGACGGCAGGGCCTCCGGCCGGTCCGGGACCGCGGCGAGCCGGAGCGTCCCCGCGGCCGAGCGGTAGCCCATGATCGACGAGTAGGTGGTCGCGGCGTCGTCGACGCGGAGCACCGGCAGGAGCCGCGTCCAGCGGCCGGAGCCGGTGCTCGACAGCAGCAGGTCCACGGGCCGGCCTCCGTCGGGCAGGCGGACCGCGAGGCCCAGGAGGTCCGGCAGCGGGGCGGGCAGGCCCGCCCCGCGGGACAGCCGGACGACGGCGGCCTCGCGCGCGGGCTCCTCCAGCCACGGGACGCCCCAGGAGCCGGGGAGGCCGGTCCGCTCGAGCACGGCCGTGACGACGGCGCCGCGAGGGTGCATGGGCTTGCCGCGGCGCCGGCGCGCCAGCGCACCGAGCGGCACCGCGGCCAGTCGTCCGGCCAGCCTCGCGAGGTCGTGCACGCCGCTGCCCTACCCGCGCCCCCGGGCCCTGCACGTGTCGTTCGTCAACCGGCAGGACCTGCCGGTGGCCGGACGGGATGTCCGTCGTTCCTTGCCTGTGACACGGAGCAATCCGCCGCATACGGTCGGTCAGTGCTCACGACGCTCCTGGTCACCGGCGGGGTCCTCGCCGGGCTGCTCCTGCTGCTGGCCCTGATCGTCGCCCTGAGTTCCCGGCCTGCTCCCCGCACCGCTCCCCGGCCCGGTGAGCGCTCGGCCGGCTGGGTGGCCGACGCCGGCCGCCCCCACCCCGACGCGTGGTCGCCGATCACCACGACGACGGAGATCCGCCCGGTCCGCTGACCGGGCCCCTGGTCCGGCGTCCCGGCGGCTGCGGACGGCGCGCCGCCGGGACGACCCGTCCCCTCAGCGGCGCACCGGCGCCCACTCCGACTCGGCGCGCAGCACCGGCTTGAGCACCTTGCCGCCGGGGTTGCGGGGCAGCACCGCCGTCCGCACGGACACGAACTGCGGCACCTTGAAGTCGGCCAGGTGCGCGCGGGCGTGCACCATGAACGCCTCGACGTCGAGCTCGGTGCCGGGCACCGGCACGACGACGGCGCCGACCTTCTCCCCCATCACCGGGTCGGGCACCCCGACGACGGCGACCTCGAAGACCCCCGGCGCGGCCGCCAGCGCGTTCTCCACCTCGACGCAGTACACGTTCTCGCCGCCGCGGTTGATCATGTCCTTGGCGCGGTCGACGACGTAGGTGAACCCGTCGTCGTCGATGCGGGCCAGGTCGCCGGAGTGCAGCCAGCCGTCGGTGAACGCCTGCGCGGTCGCCTCCGGCTTGTTCCAGTAGCCCTGCACGACGTTGGCGCCGCGGATCAGCAGCTCCCCGACGCCGGTCTCCGGATCGGGGTCGGCCACCTGGAGGTCGACCACCGGCGCGGGGAAGCCCACCGAGTCGGCGTGCGTGCCGGCGTACTCGTGCGGCAGGAACGTCGAGATCGACGACGTCTCCGACAGGCCGAACCCGTTGCCCACCCGCGCCGCCGGGAACGCCTGCTTGATCCGCGCGACCAGCTCCGGTGCGATCGGCGCCCCGCCGTAGGTGGCGAACCGCACCCCGCTCACGTCCACGTCGGCGAAGGCGGGCTGGTTGACCGCCAGCCAGAACACCGCGGGCACCGAGGTGACGACCGCGATCCGCTCCTCCGGGATCACCCGCAGGAACCGGCCGACCTCGAACGCCGGCATGACCACGGCCGCCGCGCCGCCCTGCAGCGCCGGCAGCAGCTGGCTGTTGCAGCCGGTGACGTGGAACAGCGGCACGCTGACCAGGTTCCGCAGCGTCGGGTCGTGCCGGCCCAGCCCGACCACCCGGCGCGCGTTCTCCGTGTTGGTCAGGAAGTTCTCGTGGCTGGTCATCGCGCCCTTGGGAAAGCCGGTCGTCCCGGAGGTGTAGAAGATCGCCGCGAGGTCCGACAGGGCGAGCCCCTCCTCGGCGTACGGGGCGCCGTCGGGCAGCGGGTCCCCCGGCGCCAGCACCACCCGGGCCCCGCTGTCGTCGACCACGTACTGCGCCTCGGGCTCGGTGAACCGGGTGTTCACCGGCACCGCGACGCCACCGGCCAGCAGCGTGCCGAAGAAGCCCAGCACCCAGTCGACGCCGTTGCCCAGCCGGATCGCCACCCGGTCGCCGCGGCCGACACCGGCCTCGCGGAGCCCGCCGGCGACCCGCGCCGCGCCGTCCCACAGCTCCTGGAAGGTCAGCCGCGGGCCGTCGACCTCGACGACCGCCTCGCCGCCCGGGTCGCGCTCGACCGAGGCCCGCAGCATCGCGACGACGGACTCCGGCAGGTCGGTGTAGTGCTTGACGCCGGCCGCGTCGCGCTCGACCCCTGCCTCGTCGAAGGGGTGCAGCGCCATCTCAGTACGTCCCCACGTTCTCGAAGTACCGGCGCGGGACGTCCACCAGCATCGTGGTGATCTGCTCCTCGGTGACGCCGTGCTCGCGCACGTAGGGCAGGACGTCGTCGTGGATGTGCGTGTAGTGCCACTGCGGCAGGAGGTCCATGACGCCGGGGGCCAGCCAGTCGATGTAGCAGGAGGCGTCCTGGGAGAGCACCATCCGGTCGGCGTAGCCGCGGCGGCACATCTCGACCAGCGTGTCGGCGCGGGCCTCGAAGGTCGTGTCCAGGTTGATGCCGAAGCGGTCCATGCCGAGGACGAAGCCCGCGTCGGCGAGCTCGGACAGGTGGTCGACGTCGGTGGTGTCCCCGCTGTGCCCGAGCACGACCCGGCCCGGGTCGACGCCCTCGTCCGCCAGCACCTTCTGCACGTCGAGCCCGGTGTGGCTGCCCGGGTGGGTGTGCACGGTGATCGGGGCGCCGGTGGCGCGGTGCGCCTTGGCGACGGCGCGCATGACCCGCTCCACGCCGGGCGTGAGGCCCTGGTGGTCGATGGCGCACTTGAGGAACGCCGCCCGGACCCCGGTGCCGGCGATCCCGTCCCGGATGTCGCCGACGAACATGTCGACCATCGGGTCGGGCACCTCGGCGCCGACGGCCTCGTTCAGCGCCGGGCCGCGGTAGTGGAAGAAGAACGGGACGTCGTCGTAGGTGTAGCAGCCGGTCGCGACGACGATGTTGAGGTCGACCTGCTCGGCGATCCGCTGGATGCGCGGGATGTAGCGGCCGAGGCCGATGACGGTGGGGTCGACGATGGTGCGCACGCCGGTCCCGGCCAGCTTCCGCAGCTTCTGCACCGCGTCGGCGACCCGGTCGTCCTCGCTGCCCCACTCGCCGGGGTAGTTCTGCTGGACGTCGGCGTTGAGCACGAACACGTGCTCGTGCATGAGGGTCGGGCCGAGTTCGGCGGTGTCGACGGGGCCGCGAACGGTCTGCACCTGGGGCAACGGGTCCTCCTCTGGGCCGTCCCGGACGGCGCCGTCCGGGGACCGGGACGCTACCGAGGACGTGACCTGCGTCGCACCCGGGGTCAGCCGCCGGCCACCAGCTCCGCGGCCCGCTCGCCGAGCATCACCGCGGTCGCCGCCGGCCCGCGCGAGGGCGCCGCCGGCAGCACCGACGTGTCGGCCACCCGCAGCCCGTCGACGCCGCGCACGCGCAGGCGCTGGTCGACGACGGCGCCCGGGTCGTCACCGGGCCCCATCCGGGCGCTGCCGGCGAGGTGCACCGCGGTCGTGAGGTGCGCGCGGACCCAGCCGTCGAGGGCGGCGTCGTCGGTGAGGACGCCGGCCGGCGGGCCGGGGCGGGCGGCGACCAGCGGGGCCAGCGCGCGGGTGCGCAGCAGGCCGTCGGCCAGGCGCACCACCTCGCGAAGCCGCCGCCGGTCGGTCGCCGTGGCCAGGTACCGGTGCTCGATGCGCGGCGGCGCCGCCGGGTCCGCCGACGTCAGCGTCAGCCGGCCGCGGCTCTCCTCCCGGTACAGGCCGGCGGCCAGCGACAGCGTGCGGTCGTCCCCGCCCCCGCCGGGGACCACCCGCCCCCAGGGCCGCAGCCACGGCAGCACCTCCAGGTCGCCGGGCACGGGCGAGTCCGAGGAGGTGGCGTTCAGCGATCCGTGCAGCGGCAGCGGCCAGTCGCCCTCGGGCAGCCCCGGCACCGGGACCCAGGGCAGGTACACCAGCGGGTGGTCGGTCAGCCCGGCGCCCACCCCGGGCAGGTCGGCGACGACGTCGAGGCCGTGCGCGCGCAGGTGCGCGGCCGGGCCGATGCCGGACAGCAGCAGCAGGTGCGGCGAGCCGACGGCGCCCGCGGCCAGCACCACCTCGGCGGCGCGCACCGGGCCGGCGTCGGTGGCCACGCCCACCGCGCGGCCGCGCTCGACGAGCACCCGCCGCACCCGCACCCCGCCGCGCACGGTCAGCAGCGGCGACCCGCGCCGCGGGGACAGGTAGGCCATCGCCGCGTTGACCCGCAGGCCGCCGTCGACGGTGAACGGCACCGGCCCGTAGCCCGGCGGGCCGCCGGCGTTCTTGTCCGGCTCCTCCGGGACGCCGAGCTCGGCGGCCGCCGCGGCGAGCGCCTCGGTCAGCGGCGAGCCACCACCGGGCCGGGTGACCGGCAGCGGACCGCCGCGGCCGTGCCCCGGCCGGTCGCCGTACTGGCGGTCGTCCTCGAGCCGCCGCCAGGCCGGCAGCGTGGCCGCCAGGCTCCACAGGTCGTTGCCGGCGGCGGCCCAGCCGGCGTGGTCGGCAGGGGTGGCGCGGACGAAGTAGCCGCCGTTGACGGCGCTGGACCCGCCGACCACGCGCCCGCGCGGCAGCGGGGCGGTCCTGCCCGGGGTCAGCTCGGTGGTGAACGACCAGTTCGCCGGGTGTCCCGGCACGGTGGCGCGCAGCGTGGCGGGGTCGCGCAGGTCGTCGGGGAAGTCGGCGGGCCGGGGGTGGTCGGCGCCGGCCTCGAGCAGCAGCACCCGGCGGCCGGTGTCGGCGAGGCGGGCGGCCAGCGCGCAGCCGGACGAGCCGGCGCCCACCACGACGACGTCCCAGCCGCCGGCGTCCCCGCTCACAGGCCGAGGACCCCCGGCAGGTCCAGCCGCCGGACCTTGCCGGTGGAGGTGCGCGGCAGCCCCCCCACCGGGTGCAGGCTCTTGGGCCGCTTGGCCGGGGACAGCCGCTCCCGCGCCCAGGCGGCGAGGTCGGCGGGGTCCGCGGCGCCCACGTAGGCGGCGACCACCCGCTGCCCCCACTCGTCGTCGGGGACGCCGACGACCGCGCTCTCCACCACGCCCGGGTGGGCGTCGAGGACCGCCTCGACCTCGGCCGGGTAGACGTTCACCCCGCCGGAGATGACCAGGTCCTCGCGGCGGCCGTCGAGCCAGACGGTGCCGTCGGCGTCGACCCGGCCGAGGTCGCCGACGGTCACCCGGTCGCCGCGCCACGCCGCCGCCGTCTTCTCCGGCGCGCGCCAGTACTCGAACCGTGCCCACCGCGGCACGGCGCACCACAGCTGGCCCCGCTCGTCGGTCTCCAGCCGCCGGCCCGGCCGGGCGCGGCCGACGCTGCCCGGGTGCGCCAGCCAGTCCTCGGTGGAGCAGACGGTGAACTGGGCCTCGGTGGAGCCGTAGAACTCCCAGACGCTGCCCGCCGGCAGCGCGTCGAGCACCGCCCGCTTGAGCGGCTCGGGGCAGGGCGCGCCGGCGTGCGCGAGGACGCGGAAGGAGGACCAGTCCACGTCGTCGCGGGCGAGCAGCCGGCGCAGGTGGGTGGGGACGCAGAACGTCGTCGTGGGGGCGAGCCCGCTGATCGCCGCGGCCGCCCGGACGGCGTCGAACGGGCCGGGCAGCAGCACCTCGCCGCCGGCCAGCAGCGTGTGCACGGCGAAGCGCAGCGGCGCGGAGTGGTGCAGCGGCGAGAGCACCAGGTGCCGGTCGGCGGCGGTGAAGCCCCAGAGGCCGATCTCCTCGGCGGCCAGCGCGCCGGCGTCGCCGTCGTCGAGGACGCCGGACCACACGCCCTTGCGCCGCCCGGTGGTGCCCGACGTGTAGTGCATCGGCCGGGCCAGCGGCACGTCGGCCAGGCCGGCCTCGTCGTCGGCGGCGAGCAGCCGCTCGGGCGCCGCGCCGGCGTCGAGGGCGGCGTCGGCGTCGTCGGCGAGGGCGGCCCGCTCGGCGGCGGGCAACGCCGGGTCGAGCACCACGGGCACGATCCCGGTGCGCAGCGCGCCGAGGACGACCGCCAGCAGCGCCGGGGAGGACGCCGCCGAGACCAGCAGCCGGTCGCCGCGCCGCAGCCCGGCCGCCCGCAGCGCGGCCGCGGCCCGCCGCTGGTCGCGCTCGCTGTCGGCGGCCCGGACGACGGCGACCCCGTCGCTCACGGCAGCCGCACCCGCTCGCCCTCGACGACGACGTGCCCGTCGGCGGCGAGCTTGGCCAGCGTGGCGCGGGTGGACTGCGCGGCCGCCGGCCACAGCTCCCGCGGCACCTCGGCGTAGACGTCGGCCACCACCGCGTCGACCGTGCCCGCCCCGCGGACCAGCGCGGCCAGCAGCTGCGACTCCCGGAACGCCCGGTGGGCCAGGTAGAAGTCGAGGACGGCGCCCGGGTCCTCGGTCAGCTCCGGCCCGTGCCCGCAGTACAGCGCGCTCGGCCCGAGGTCGTGCACCCGCCGCAGCGACTCCAGGTAGGCGACGACGTCGCCCTCCGGGTGGGTGACCACCGACGTGCCGCGCCCCAGGACGTGGTCGCCGACCAGCACCGCCCCGGACTCCAGCCGGAAGGCCAGGTGGTCGGCCGTGTGCCCGGGCGTCGGGACGACGTCCAGCGCGGTGCCCGCCAGCCGCAGCCGCTCCCCCGGCTCGAGCACCCGGCCACCGGGGCCGGCGACGGTGGCGTCGGCGGCGGCGACCGGCGCGTCGAGACGGGCTCCCCACGGCTGCGCGGCCTCGGCGTGGTCGCCGTGGTGATGGGTCACGAGGACGGCGACGCAGCGCGCGTCGCGGGCGGCCAGCACCTCCTCCACCGCGGCGAGGTGGGCGGGGTCGTCGGGGCCGGGGTCGACCACGACGGCCTGGCCGCTGCCCGGCGCGCCGACGACGTAGGTGTTGGTGCCGTCGAGGGTCATGTCCGACGGGTTGGGGGCCAGCACGCGGGTGACCAGCGGCTCGAGGTCCGCCGTCCGCGGCAGCCCGCCGGGGGCGGGGAGGTCCCAGGTGACGCGGGGGTCGGCGGGGGCGCGCACGCCCGCACGGTAGCCGCGCCCGGACGCGCACCGCCCGCCCGGCCGTTAGCCTCCGGGCATGCGATCGATCGCGTCCCCGTCCCGCTCCGCCGTCGTCGCCGCGGCCGCGGCCGTCGTGCTCACCGCCTGCGGCGGGGCCGACGGGTCGGGCAGCGAGGAGACCGCCGAGTCCACCGCCGCGAGCACCTCCAGCTCCGCCGACTCCAGCGGCGGCTCGGGCAGCTCGTCCTCCGCGGGCGGCGACGACCCCGCCGTCGCGGCGTTCTGCGAGCAGGCCGCGCAGTACGAGGAGCTCGGCAACCAGCTCTCCGCCGCGACGACCGAGCAGCTGCCCGGCCTGCTGCAGCAGGCGGCCGCCGCGTTCGACTCCGTGCAGCCGCCGGCCGAGATCGCGAACGACTGGCAGGTCGTGGGCGACGCCGTGCAGGCCTTCTCCGACACCGCCAACTCCGTCGACCTCTCCACCCCCGACGGGCAGGCCCAGCTCCAGACCGCCGCCCAGCAGTTCGTGACCGTCGCGCAGGGCCCGGAGGCCACCAACGTGGCCCGGTTCGGCGAGGAGAACTGCGGCGCCGCCGCCCCCACGAGCTAGTCCCCGGACACGACACGGCCCGCTCCCCGCCCGGGGGCGGGCCGTCGTGGTGTCCGGCCCGGTCAGCGGCGGGCGGGGACGGTCCCGGCGAGCACCGCGGCGGCCAGGCCGGCGAGCACGACGAGCAGCAGCGCCGCGGACAGCCCGACGCCCTCGGCGAGCGCGCCGACGGCGGGCGGACCGGTGGCCGAGCCGAGGTAGCCGACGGTGGTGACCGTGGCGATCGCCACCGGGGCCGGGATCCCGGCGCTCCGACGGCGCGGCGCGTCCGGAGCGGCGCCGAGCACGACCGGCGCCAGCGGGGCCACGGCCAGCCCGACCAGCGCCCAGCCGGCGAGCGCCCACCCCGCGGTGGGCGCCAGCACCGCCAGCCCCGCCCCGGCCGCGACGGCCAGCCCGCAGCCCCGGACGACGGTGGCGCGGCAGTACCGCAGGAGCAGCCGGTCCCCGGGCAGCCGGCCCACGACCAGCGCGGCGGTGACGGCCAGCAGGCCCGCGGCGGCCAGCCCCGGCCCGGCGCCGTGGTCGGTCCGCAGGTGGACGGCGACCCACTGGGTGGCCGAGGCGTCGACCAGGAACGCGCACGAGGCCACCGCACCCAGGCCGAGCAGGCCCCGGCGGGACCCGGCGGGGCGCGGGCGCGCGGGCGCCCGGGGCCCGCGCACCAGCAGCCGCGTCGCGGGCCCGCCTGCGAGGAGGCCGGCCGCGGTGGCCGCGCCGAGGTGCACGCCGAGCGGGAGATCGGCGGCGGCGGCCGCCGTCGCCCCGAGCGCACCGAGCAGCAGCCCGAGCCCCTGGGCGGCGTGCAGGCCGGACAGCAGCGGGCGCCCGCACCGCCGCTCCAGCTCCACGCCCTGGGCGTTGAGCGCGACGTCGACGACGCTGTTGGCCGCGGCCCAGCCGGCCAGCGCGGCCGCCAGCCAGGGCAACGACGGCGCCGCCGCCGCGACGGACAGCAGCGGCGCGTAGCCGGCCAGGCCGAGCGCCGCCCCGCCGCGGCTGCCGAGGCGGGTGACCAGCGCGCCGCCCAGCGGCAGGCCGAGCAGCGCCCCGCCCTCGATGCCGAGGACCGCGACCGCCACGCCGCCCGGCGACAGGTCCAGCCGCTCCTGCACCGCCGGGACCCGCCCGGCCCAGCTCGCCGCGAGCAGGCCGGTGAGGAGGAAGAGGACCCGGGCCGCCGTCAGGGCCGGGACCGGGACGGGGTGCTCGGCGGTCACCCGGGAGGCATCCCCGCCGCGGCCATGACCATCCATCAGGATCGGCTGGGACGGTCCTGACACGCGGTCATGGGGCGGGGACACTGCGGGCCGTGCTGGACACGACGAGGCTCGCGACGCTGCGCGCCGTCCTCACGCACGGCTCGTTCACCGCGGCGGCGGCCGCGCTGCACCTCACCCAGCCCGCGGTCTCCCGGCAGGTGAGCCTGCTGGAGCGGCAGCTCGGCACGCTGCTGGTCCACCGCACGCAGCAGGGCGTGCGGCCCACCGAGGCCGGCCGCCTGCTGCTCGCCCACGCGGAGACGCTGCTCGCGGGCCTGGAGCGGGCCGAGCGGGAGGTGCGCGAGCTGGCCGGCCTGGCCCGCGGCACCGTGCGGCTGGGCTCCTTCTTCTCCGCCCTCGTGCACCTGTCCGCCGAGCTGGCCGCGGCGCTCGGCGAGCGCCATCCCGGCCTCGTCGTCGTCGACGAGCTGGTCGACCGCGCCGCCGCCCTGGCCCGGCTGCGCCGCGGCGGGCTCGACCTCGCCCTCGTCTTCGAGCCCGACCTGGAGCCCGCCCCTCCCGCCGACGACGTCGAGCTGCACCCGCTGTTCGACGACCCGCTGCGCGTCGCGCTGCCGGCCGGCCACCGCCTGGCCGGCGCCGCCGCGGTGCGGGTGCGCGACCTGGCCGCGGACACCTGGATCCGCCCGCACGACGGCTCGGCCGCCCGCCGGCTGGACGCGGTGCTCGCCCGCGCCGGGGTGACGCCCCCGCTGCTGCTGGCCGGCCACGGGGACGAGCCGGTGGAGACCCAGGCGCTCGTGGCGGCCGGCCGCGGCGTCGCGCTGACCCACGAGCTCACCGTGGTCGTCGGCGGGCACGACCTGGTGCTGCGCCCGCTGGCCGACGAGCCCGGTTCCCGCCGGGTGCAGGCGGCGGTGCTGCCGGGGCCGCGCCCCCCGGCGACCGCCGCCGCGCTGGCGGCGCTGCAGCGGATCGGCGCGGCCCGGCGCGCCCGGCTCAGCAGCCGCTGATCGACACCCCGCGGGCGCGCAGCCACGGCACCGGGTCGACCTGGCCGCCGTAGAGGGCGCCCGAGGGGTGGACCTCGAAGTGCAGGTGCGGGCCGGTGGACTGGCCGCGGTTGCCGACCTCGGCGATCAGGTCGCCCGCGACGACGCGCTCCCCGGTGCCGACGTACTCGGCGTTGACGTGGCCGTACACGGTGACCGCGCCGTCGTCGCCGCGGACGTAGATCGCCAGGCCGAAGCCGGTCGCCGGGCCGTGCCGGACCACGACGCCGGAGGTGGCGGCGTAGATCGGCGTCCCGATCGGGGCGGCGATGTCGACGCCGCCGTGCAGCACGCCCCAGCGGGAGCCGAAGCAGCTCGACGTCCGGCCCGAGGTCGGCTTCACGTAGCCGGACCCGCTGACCTCGGAGGCGGCGGCCGTCGCCGTCCCCGACGACGCGGTGCTCGACGCCGCGGCGCTCGACGCCGCGGCGCGGGCGGCGGCCGCAGCCGCGGCGGCCTCCTCGGCGGCGCGGGCGGCGGCCGCAGCCGCGGCGGCCTCCTCCTCGGCCTTCTGCCGCTGCCACTCCTGGTAGGCGTCGCGGGCGCCCTGCAGCTCGAGCAGGTGGATCTGCGCCGCCTGCAGCTGCTGGTCCAGCGCGGCCTTGTTCGCCTCGGCCGCGGCGACGGCGTCCTGCTGCGCGGCCACCTGGGCGTCGGCGGCCGCCTTGGCGTCGGCGGCCTGCTGCTCGGCGGCCGCGGCCGCGTCCCGGGTGGCCCGCGCGGCGGACTCGGCGTTGGCCTGCCGGACCCGGGCCACCTCGAACTCCTCGAGCACGTCGACCTGGGTGTCGGCGACGTACTCCAGCAGCGCGGCCCGCTGGACGAGCTCGCCGGGGCCGGCGGAGTCCAGCAGCGCGGACGCGGTGGCCAGGGTGGGGTCGTTGACGTAGCTGTCGCGGGCGAACCCCGCGATGCGGCCGATCGCGGCGTCGACGTCGTCGGTCGCGGCCTGCAGGTCGGCGGCGGCCTGCGCGGCGGCCGCCTGGGCCTGGACGAGGGCCTCCTCGGCGGCGAGGAAGGCGGTGCCGGCGGCCTCGGCCTGCACGCCGAGCCGCTCCAGCTCGCTCTCGGCCGCGGCCACCTCGGCGGCCAGGCGGCCCACCTCCGCGGCGGCGGCGTCCTGGGCGGCCTGCGCGTCGGCGATCTCGCCGTCGCTCGGGTTCACCGGCGGCGGCGGCACGGCCGACGCGGGCCCGGCGGTGCCGAGGAGCACCACGCAGGAGAGCAGGCCGACCAGGGCGGTGCGCACGCCTCCACGGCGACGGCCGGTCCGGGCGGGACGGCACTGCGGCATTCGGGCACTCCTTGGGGAAGAGGAGGTGGTGCGGGGTCGCGGCGTCAGCGTCGTCCGGCGGACACGCGCCACAGTGGCAACACGCGGCACGGATGTCACACCGTGACCGCACGACACAGTCATCGACATCCGTCACACCACTTGTCGACACCCGGGGCGCGGGACTTGAGACCCCTCGGGGGTGACGGACGGCACTTCCGCACGTTCTAGGCTCGGCGGTCGTGGACGTCTTCGGCTCCGGTGCTGAACAGGTGGTCTTCTGCTCCGACCCGGCCTCGGGCCTGAGGGCGGTGATCGCCGTCCACTCGACGGCGCTGGGTCCCGCGCTCGGCGGCACCCGCTTCCACCCCTACGCCACCGAGGACGAGGCGGTCGCCGACGCGCTGCGCCTGGCGCGGGCGATGACCTACAAGAACAGCCTGGCCGGCCTCGACCTCGGCGGGGGCAAGGCCGTCGTCATCGGGGATCCGCGGACCGACAAGACCGAGGCGCTGCTGCGCGCCTACGGCCGGTTCGTCGAGGCCCTCGGCGGCCGGTACCTGACCGCGTGCGACGTCGGCACGACCAACGCCGACCTCGACCTCGTGGGCCGGGAGACCCGCTTCGCCCACGGCCGCTCCGAGGTCTACGGCGGGTGCGGGGACTCCTCGGTGCTCACCGCCTTCGGCGTCTTCCAGGGCATGCGCGCCGCCGCCCAGCACCGCTGGGGCGAGCCGACGCTGTCCGGGCGCACCGTCGCCGTCGCCGGCGTCGGCAAGGTGGGCGGCTGGCTGGTCGACCGGCTGGTGGCCGACGGCGCCGACGTCCTCGTCACCGACGTCGACCCCGCCGCGGTGCAGCGGGTCCTCGCCCGGCACCCCGGCGTGGAGGCGGTCGCCGACACCGCGACCCTGGTGCGCTGCCCGGCCGACGTCTACGCGCCCTGCGCCCTCGGCGGCGCGCTCGACGACGCGACGGTCGCAGCCCTGCAGGCCGAGGTGGTGTGCGGCGGCGCGAACAACCAGCTCGCGCACGAGGGCATCCCGGACCAGCTGACCGCGCGCGGCATCCTCTACGCCCCCGACTACCTGGTGAACGCCGGCGGGGTCATCCAGGTCGAGGACGAGCGGCACGGCTTCTCCTTCGCCCGTGCCGAGGCCAAGGCGGCCGGCATCTTCGACGTCGCGCTGCGGGTGTTCGAGACCGCCGCGACCGAGGGCGTCTCCCCCGCCGTCGCCGCCGACCGGCTGGCCGAGCAGCGGATCGCCTCGGTCGGGCGGCTGGCGACCATCCGGCTGCCCCGCTGACCTGCGCCCTCGGCCGCGGCGTGGCGCGGACCACGCCCCGGTCGGGGGACCGCGGGGGAGGACCCGTGCCCGCGCCTCGTCCGTGTCGTAGGCTGGGTCAAGACACAGTCACTCAGTCGGGGTCGCCACGCGGGCCGTCCAGCCCGTGAGCTGGACTCCCGTTCTCCGTCACGAGGGGGTCGAGCCGATGGGGCGCGGCCGAGCGAAGGCCAAGCAGACACGCGTGGCCCGTGAGCTCAAGTACAGCTCACCCAACACCGACCTCTCCGCGCTACAGCGCGAGCTGGCCGGTTCTCCGTCTCCGTACACCGCGTCGCGTGCCGCCAAGGACGACGACGAGGACGACGACGAGTACACCGACCGGTGGGCGGACGACGACTCCGAGGACGACTGGGCAGCCAGTCGCTGAGGGTCGGCTCCCCGCCGGTCTGATCGACACGACACACCGCCGTCCCCCGCGGGGCGGCGGTGTGTGCCGTGGTCAGCGGTAGGACCCCACCAGCCGGACGCCGGTCCCGCCGGTGCCGACGGTGCCCGCCACCCAGGCCGGCACCCCGCGGCCGGTCAGCAGGCCCACCGCCCGCTCGGCCTCGTCGGCCGCGACGACGGCGACCATGCCGACGCCGCAGTTGAACGCCCGCTCGGACTCCTCGCGCGGCACGCCGTGCTCCTCGAGCAGGGACACCACGGCCGGCAGCGCCCAGGTGCCGCGGTCGAGCACCGCCTCCAGCCCGTCGGGCACCACCCGCGCGGTGTTGCCGGCGAGCCCGCCGCCGGTGACGTGCGCGAACGCGTGCACGCCGTCGACGCCGAGCCCGGCCACCAGCGCCAGGCAGTCGAGGGCGTAGATCCGCGTGGGCTCGAGCAGCACGTCGCCCAGCGGCCGGTCCAGCCCGGCCGGGGTGGCGGCGAGGTCCAGCCCGGCGGCGGACACCACGCGGCGCACCAGGGAGTAGCCGTTGGAGTGGAACCCGCTCGAGGCCATCGCGACGACGACGTCGCCGTCGCGGACCCGCTCGGGCCCGAGCACCGCGTCGGCCTCGACGACGCCGACCGCGGTGGCGGCCAGGTCGTACTCGTCGGCGGCCATGAGGTCGCCGTGCTCGGCGGTCTCCCCGCCGACCAGCGAGGCCCCGGCCTGCGCGCACCCGGCCGCGATGCCGGTGACGATCGCGGCGATCCTCTCGGGGACGACCTTCCCGCAGGCGACGTAGTCCTGGAGGAACAGCGGCTCGGCGCCGCAGGCCACCAGGTCGTCGACGACCATGGCGACGAGGTCGATGCCCACGGTGTCGTGCCGGTCCAGCTGCCGCGCGAGGGCGATCTTGGTGCCGACGCCGTCGGTGGACGAGGCGATCAGCGGGCGCCGGTAGCGCGTGGTGTCGAGCGCGAACAGCCCGGCGAAGCCGCCCAGGCCGCCGACCACTTCGGGCCGGCGGGTCCGCTCGACCGCCGTCCGCATGAGGTCGACGGCCCGCTCACCGGCGTCGATGTCGACGCCGGACGCCGCGTAGGTGAAGCCACTGTCCCCGGACGCCTGCCCCCCGGACGTCGGGCTCACGGACGGCGCAGGGCGTCGTCGGCACCACCGGGCAGGGCGGGGCTGCCGGCCCGCTGGCCGGTCCAGCCGGTGACCGCGCGCTCGCCGTCGTCGACGCGCGGCATCGGCGTGCGGGCCACGCCGGCGGGGAGACCGCCCTCGAGGACGTGCTTGCCGAGCACCCCGGACTCGCCGAGCGGGATCGGGTACCGGCCGGTGAAGCAGGCGGTGCACAGCCGGTTGACCGGCTGCTCGGTGGCCGCGATCAGGCCCTGCTCGGAGACGTAGCCGAGGGAGTCGGCGTTGATGGAGGCGCGCACGCCGTCGACGTCGAGGCCGTTGGCGATCAGCTCGGCGCGGCTGGCGAAGTCGATGCCGTAGAAGCACGGCCACTTCACCGGCGGGCTGGAGATGCGCACGTGCACCTCGACCGCGCCGGCCTCGCGCAGCATGCGGATCAGCGCGCGCTGGGTGTTGCCGCGCACGATCGAGTCGTCGACGACGACCAGCCGCTTGCCGCGGATGACGTCACGCAGCGGGTTGAGCTTGAGCCGGATGCCGAGCTGCCGGATGGTCTGCGACGGCTGGATGAACGTGCGGCCGACGTAGGAGTTCTTGACCAGCCCGAGCCCGTAGGGGATGCCGCTCGCCTCGGCGTACCCGACCGCGGCCGGCGTGCCGGACTCCGGGACCGGGATCACCAGGTCGGCGTCGGCGGGCTGCTCCTTGGCCAGCCGGCGGCCGATCTCGACGCGGGCGGCGTGCACGCTGCGGCCGCCGATCGTGGTGTCGGGCCGGGCGAGGTAGACGTACTCGAAGACGCAGCCCTTGGGCTCGGCCGGGGCGAAGTGCTGGCTGCGCAGGCCGTTCTCGTCGATGGCCAGCAGCTCGCCGGGCTCGACCTCGCGGACCACGGAGGCGCCGACGATGTCGAGGGCCGCGGTCTCGCTGGCCACCACCCAGCCGCGCTCCAGCCGGCCGAGGACCAGCGGGCGCACGCCCTGCGGGTCGCGGGCGGCGTACAGGGTGTCCTCGTCCATGAAGGTGAGGCTGAACGCGCCGCGCAGCTGCGGGAGCACCTCCATGGCCGCGGCCTCGATGCTCATGTCGGGGCGGGCGGCGATGAGCGAGGTGACGAGGTCGGAGTCGGTGCTGGCGGTGAAGGCGCCGGGGACGCCGGCGTCGGCGGCCCGGCTCGCGAGCTCCGCGGTGTTGACCAGGTTGCCGTTGTGGCACAGCGCCAGGCCGGTGCCGGCGTCGGTGGTGCGGAACGTCGGCTGGGCGTTCTCCCAGGTGGACGCGCCGGTGGTGGAGTAGCGGGTGTGCCCGACGGCGAGGTGGCCGCGCAGGCTGCCCAGGGTGGACTCGTCGAACACCTGGCTGACCAGGCCGAGGTCCTTGTAGACGACCACCGAGGCACCGTCGGAGACCGCGATGCCCGCCGCCTCCTGACCGCGGTGCTGGAGGGCGTACAGGCCGAAGTAGGTCAGCTTCGCGACCTCCTCCCCCGGGGCCCAGACACCGAAGACGCCGCAGGCGTCCTGGGGGCCGGGAGCGTGGGGGTCGAGGTCGTGCGTCAGCCGTCCGTCACCGCGAGGCACACCGACGAGAGTACCGGCGCCCCCGTGGGTACCTCCTGTCCGAGCCGTGATCGTGACCACCCGGCCGCGGACCCGCGCAGGTCCGCGTGCGTCACGGGCGTGCGGAACCCCGGCCGGGGTCCGGCGCGTTGACGGACGGTCCACCTGAGAGGAGCCGACATGAGCAGCGACCGGCCCGACCCCAACGACTTCCTCGAGATGGCCCAGCGCATGCTGCGCGGGCTGTTCGACCCGTCGCGCGGCGCCGAGGGCGAGGACGACGACCCGTGGCGGCGGGCGACCGACCGCGACACGCGGCAGCGCCACCACGGGCCCAGCGCCGAGGAGCGGCGGGAGAACCTCACGTTCGCGCTCGCCACCCGCGCCGTCGAGGCGCTGGAGGACCTGGCGCTCAACGTCGCGGCGATCCGCCAGCGCCTGGAGCGGTCGGGCACGCCGGAGGCCCCGGCCGCGGAGCCCCGCACCGACGGGACCACGGCCGGGGACGACGCCGGCCCGGCGTGACGTCGGGGTCGGCGCCGTCCTACCGGACGGTGCCGATCTCGGCGGAGATGCGGGTGTCCTCGCCGTGGCCGGTGTGCACCACCGTGTCGCCGTGCAGGGTCAGCAGCTTGCTGCGGATGGACCGCACGATCGTCGGGTGGTCGCTGAAGCTGCGGCCGGTGGCGCCCGGGCCGCCGTGGAACAGCGTGTCGCCGGTGAAGACGGCGGCCAGGTCCGGCGCGTGCAGGCAGGTGCTGCCCGGCGAGTGACCCGGGGTGTGCAGCGCGGTCAGCGACGTGCCGGCCACCCGGAACCGGGTGCCCTCGGCCAGCGCCTCGTCGGGCTCGGCGCTCTGGTGGACCATCTCCCACAGCATCCGGTCGGCGGGGTGGA
The DNA here is from genome assembly GCF_054050475.1 of Geodermatophilus sp. SYSU D00525. Taxonomy (NCBI): domain Bacteria; kingdom Bacillati; phylum Actinomycetota; class Actinomycetes; order Geodermatophilales; family Geodermatophilaceae; genus Geodermatophilus; species Geodermatophilus sp. SYSU D00525. Next base: position 28,238 of record NZ_JBJGZK010000022.1, on the reverse strand, counting down.
ACCAGACCGGCGCGCCGGTGGCCTCGCGCAGGTCGACCGCGGCGGTGATGTGGTCGTTGTGCCCGTGGGTGAGCACGATCGCGGTGACCCTCCGCCCGCCGATCGCCTCGACGATCGGCTCGGCGCGGTGCGGCGCGTCGACCACCAGCACCTCGTCGTCGTCGCCGACGAGCCAGACGTTGTTGTCGACGTCGAAGTCCTGCCCGTCGAGGCTGAACACCCCGGAGACGACGGCCTTGTCGATGCGGGCGGTCACTTCTCCAACACCACGACCGAGCGCAGCACGTCGCCGGAGCGCATCTTCTCGAAGGCGGCCTCGACGTCGTCGATGCCGACGGTCTCGCTGACGAAGTCCTCCAGCGGGAAGCGGCCCTGCCGGTAGAGGTCGACCAGCATCGGGAAGTCGCGGCTGGGCAGGCAGTCGCCGTACCAGGAGGACTTCAGCGCCCCGCCGCGGCCGAACAGCTCGATCATCGGCAGGGTGAGCTGCATGTCCGGGGTCGGGACGCCGACCAGCACGACCCGGCCGGCCAGGTCACGGGCGTAGAAGGCCTGCTCGAACACCTCCGGGCGGCCGACGGCGTCGATCGCGACGTCGACGCCGAACCCGCCGGTGAACCCCTTGATCGCCTCGACGGCGTCGCTCTCCCGCGAGTTGACCGTGTGGGTGGCGCCGAACTGCCTCGCCCACTCGAGCTTCCGGTCGTCGACGTCGACGGCGACGATCGTCGTCGCGCCGGCCAGCTCCGCCCCGGCGATCGCGGCGTTCCCGACGCCGCCGCAGCCGAACACGGCGACGGACTCCCCACGCTGCACCGCGCCGGTGTTGATCGCCGCGCCCACGCCGGCCATCACGCCGCAGCCGATCAGGCCGGCGGCGGTGGCCGGCGCCTCGGGGTCGACCTTGGTGCACTGGCCGGAGGCGACCAGCGTCTTCTCCACGAACGCGCCGATGCCCAGCGCCGGGGACAGCTCCGTGCCGTCCTCGAGGGTCATCTTCTGCGTGGCGTTGTGGGTGTTGAAGCAGTACTGCAGCTGGCCCTTGAGGCAGGCGCGGCACTGCCCGCACACCGCCCGCCAGTTGAGGACGACGAAGTCGCCGACGGCCACGTCGGTCACGCCCTCGCCGACCGCGGCGACGGTGCCGGCGGCCTCGTGGCCGAGGAGGAACGGGAAGTCGTCGTTGATGTTGCCCTGGCGGTAGTGCAGGTCGGTGGCGCACACCCCGCAGGCCGCGACGTCGACCACCGCCTCGCCCGGCCCCGGATCGGGCACCAGGACCGTCTCGACGCTGACCGGTTCTCCCTTGCCGCGGGCGACGACGCCCCTCACCTCGTAGGCCATGCCGGGAGCCTATGGGCGGCCCGGGGGGTCCGCGCCCGCTGCTCCCGCTGGCCGGGAACCCCGTCCCGACGGGCAGGTTCCCGAACCCGGCCGTAGCGTTCCCCACAGTCTGCCGTCCCCTGGAGGTCCCCCGTGGCGCTACCCGGCTTCCTGCGCCGTGAGCGCATCGTCGCCCGTCCCGGCTTCAACCGCTGGCTGATCCCGCCGGCGGCCCTGGCGGTGCACCTGTGCATCGGGCAGGCCTACGCCACCAGCGTCTACAAGACCGCGCTGGTCGAGGACTTCGGCACCTCCCAGACGGCGATCGGCGTCGTCTTCTCCATCGCGATCGTGATGCTGGGCCTCTCGGCCGCCCTGTTCGGCACCTGGGTGGACCGCAACGGCCCGCGCGCGGCGATGTTCGTGTCGGCGTGCTTCTGGGTCACCGGCTTCCTCGTCGGCGGCCTGGGCATCGAGACCCGGCAGCTGTGGCTGCTCTACCTCGGCTACGGCGTCATCGGCGGCATCGGGCTGGGCATCGGCTACATCTCGCCGGTCTCCACGCTGATCAAGTGGTTCCCCGACCGGCCGGGCCTGGCCACCGGAATGGCGATCATGGGCTTCGGCGGCGGTGCGCTCATCGCCTCGCCGCTGTCCCGGCAGCTGATGAGCTGGTACGACCCGGGCTACGACGGCACCGCCGGCACGGTGCCCAACGGCGGCGCCGTCGCGGCGCTGTTCTTCACCTTCGCCGCGGTCTACCTGGTCTTCATGATGTTCGGCGCCTTCATCGTCCGGGTGCCGGCCGAGGGCTGGAGGCCGGCCGGCTTCGACCCGGCCTCGGTCAAGCAGAAGGCGCTGGTCACCACGGAGAGCGTCTCGGCCGCCAACGCCGTCAAGACGCCGCAGTTCTGGCTGCTGTGGACCGTGCTGTTCTGCAACGTCACCGCGGGCATCGGCATCCTCGAGCAGGCCGCGCCGATGATCCAGGACTTCTTCCGCAGCGGGGACACCTCGACGGTCGCCGCCACCGCGGCCGCCGGCTTCGTCGGCGTCCTGTCGCTGTTCAACATGGCCGGCCGGTTCGTGTGGTCCTCGACGTCGGACTTCATCGGCCGCAAGCCGATCTACATGGTGTACCTCGGCGTCGGCCTGGTCCTGTACGTCGCGCTGGCCACCATCGGCAGCAGCGCCACCTGGGTGTTCGTCCTGCTCGCCGCGGTGATCATCTCGTTCTACGGCGGCGGGTTCGCGACCATCCCGGCCTACCTGCGCGACCTGTTCGGCACCTACCAGGTGGGCGCCATCCACGGCCGGCTGCTCACCGCGTGGTCGGCGGCCGGCGTGGCCGGTCCGTTGATCGTCAACAGCGTCCTCGACACCCAGGGCGAGCCGGGCAGCCTCGTGGCGGCCAACTACCGGCCGGCGCTGTTCATCATGGTCGGCCTGCTCGCCGTCGGGTTCGTCGCGAACCTGCTGGTGCGGCCGGTGGCCGGCAAGTGGCACGAGCCGCACCGCGAGGCCGCCCCGGCCGCCCCCTCGACCCCGGAACGGAGCGCCGCCCGATGAGCACGCCGCTGTCGCAGCAGACCTCCCCCGACGGGCAGCAGCCCGTGCACACGCCCACCGGGCTGATCGCGTTCGCGTGGACGCTGGTCGGCGTCCCGCTGGCCTACGGCCTGTACCAGACGGTCAAGACCGCGCTGACCCTCTTCACCGGCTGACGCCCCGTCCGGGTGGGGAGCCTCTGTCGCGCTAGTGGCTCCTCAGCGGGCGCAGGGGCAGGTGGGCCGACAGGTCGGCGCGGTTGCCGCTGGCGCTGACCCGGCCCCCGGCGACGGCCTCGGCCCAGCCGAGCTCGCCGGTGGCCAGCCGCAGCCAGGTGCCCGCGTCGGTCTCGACGACGTTCGGCGGCGTACCGCGGGTGTGCCGCGGCCCGGGCACCAGCTGGACGGCGACGTGCGGCGGCACCCGCAGCTCCACGGAGCGGCCGGGCACCTGCTGGGCCAGCCACCGGGCGGTGGTCTTCACCGCCGCGCCCAGCACCGACCGCGCGGGCTGCTCGGCCTCCCCGGCCAGCCAGGGGCGGACGGCGTCGACGGCGGCGCGCAGCTCCTCGGCGGGGATCGGCTGCTGCGCGGGCATCAGCTGGTGGGGACGGTGCCCGCGGGGACGGTGCCCACCGTGGCCTCCGGCGAGCCGAACAGCGCCGGGAGGGTCGCCGTCCACGCCGCCCGCAGCTCGGCCAGCGGCAGCTCGCCGACGCCCTCGACGGCGAGGACGTCCCCGCCGGTGGTGCCGAGCTCGGTGACCGCGACGCCGGCCCACTCGGCGGTGGTGCGCACCGCCTCGGGGTCGGTCGTGGTGACGACGACGCGGGCACCGGACTCGCTGAACAGTGCGGTGAACGCGTCGATGCCGTCGGGACCGCCGAGCCGCAGCGTGGCCCCGGTGCCGTAGCGGAGCGCGGACTCGGCCAGCGCCTGGGCGAGGCCGCCGTCGGCCAGGTCGTGCGCGGAGGTGACCAGGCCCTCGCGGCCCAGCGCGCCGAGAAGCTCGCCCAGGGTGCGCTCGGCCTCGAGGTCCACGGCCGGCGGGCGGCCGCCGAGGTGGCCGTGGACGACGCTCGCCCACGCCGACCCGCCGAACTCCGGCCGGGTCTCGCCGAGCAGCAGCACGGTCTCGCCGCCGGCCCGCCAGCCGGTGGGGATCCGCGTGCGGACGTCATCGTGCACGCCCAGGACGCCGATGACCGGGGTCGGGTTGATGGCGACGTCGCCGGTCTGGTTGTAGAGGCTCACGTTGCCGCCGGTGACCGGCAGGCCGAGGTCGCGGCAGGCGTCGGCCAGGCCGCGGACGGCCTCGGCGAACTGCCACATGACCTCGGGCTCCTCCGGGGAGCCGAAGTTCAGGCAGTTGGTGACCGCCAGCGGCCGGGCGCCGGTGACGGCGACGTTGCGGTAGGCCTCGGCGAGGTTGAGCTGCGCGCCGGCGTAGGGGTCCAGCCGGGCGAACCGGGCGTTGCCGTCCAGGGCGAGGGCGATGCCGCGGTGCGACTCCTCGTCGATGCGGACCACGCCGGCGTCGTCGGGCTGGGCGAGCACGGTGTTGCCACGGACGTAGCGGTCGTACTGCTCGGTGACCCAGGTCTTGTCCGCGCCGTCGGGGCTGGCGACGACGGCCAGCCAGTGCGCGGTGAGCTCCGCCGGCGTGGCCGGGCGGGGCAGCGCGGCCGGGTCGTCGGCCTGCAGGGCGTCGAGGTCGGCGGGGCGCTGCACCGGCCGTTCGTAGACCGGGCCCTCGTGGGCGACGGTGCGCGGCGGGACGTCGACGATGCGCTCGCCGTGCCAGTCGACGGTCAGCCGGTCGCCCTCGGTCACCTCACCGATGACGGTGGCCAGCACGTCCCACCTGCGGCAGACGGCGAGGAAGGCGTCCACCTTGCCCGGCTCGACGATCGCGCACATGCGCTCCTGCGACTCGCTCATGAGGATCTCGGCGGGCGTCAGGGTGCTGTCGCGCAGGGGGACGCGGTCGAGGTCGACGTGCATGCCGCCGGTGCCGGCGCTGGCCAGCTCGGAGGTGGCGCAGGACAGCCCGGCGCCGCCGAGGTCCTGGATCCCGGTGACCAGGTCGGCGGCGAAGATCTCCAGGCACGCCTCGATGAGCAGCTTCTCGGTGAACGGGTCGCCGACCTGCACGCTCGGGCGCTTGGCCGGCCCCTCCTGGTCGAAGGTCTCGCTGGCCAGCACGCTCACGCCGCCGATGCCGTCGCCGCCGGTGCGGGCGCCGAACAGGACGACCTTGTTGCCCACGCCCTCGGCCTTGGCCAGGCGGACGTCCTCGTGCTTCATGACCCCGACGCACAGCGCGTTGACCAGCGGGTTGCCGGCGTAGCAATCGTCGAACAGCAGCTCGCCGCCGATGTTGGGCAGGCCCAGGCAGTTGCCGTAGCCGCCGACGCCGGCGACGACGCCGGGCAGCACGCGGGCGGTATCGGGGGCGTCGGCGCGGCCGAAGCGCAGCGAGTCCATGACGGCGACCGGCCGGGCGCCCATGGTGAGGATGTCGCGGACGATGCCGCCGACCCCGGTGGCCGCGCCCTGGTACGGCTCGACGTAGCTGGGGTGGTTGTGCGACTCGACCTTGAAGGTGACCGCGTAGCCGTCGCCGACGTCGACCACGCCGGCGTTCTCGCCGATGCCGACGAGCAGGTGCTCGCTGCGCGGCAGGTCGCCGAACTGCCGCAGGTGCACCTTGGAGCTCTTGTAGGAGCAGTGCTCGCTCCACATGACCGAGTACATCGCCAGCTCGGCGGTGGTGGGCCGGCGGCCGAGGATGTCGCGGATCCGCGCGTACTCGTCGCTCTTGAGGCCGAGCTCGGCGAAGGGCTGCTCGACGTCCGGGGTGCTCTCCGCGAGCGCGACGGTGTCGAGCCGGTCGGCCAGCGGGCCGGGGCCCGTGTCGAGGTCGGAGAGACCCTGCGTCATGCGCTGACGACCGCCTTCAGGACGCTGGTGAAGAAGCCGAGCCCGTCGGTCGACGGCCCGGTGAGGTCCTCGACGGCGTGCTCGGGGTGGGGCATGAGCCCGACCACCCGGCCGTCCTCGCTGGTGATCCCGGCGACGTCGCGGAGGCTGCCGTTGGGGTTCCCGCCCACGTAGCGGACCGCGACCCGGCCCTCGCCCTCGAGCCGCTCGAGCTCGGCCGGCGCGGCGACGTAGCGCCCCTCGCCGTTCTTGACCGGGACGACGATCTCCTGGCCCTCGGCGTAGGCGGACGTCCACGCGGTGTCGGCCCGCTCGATGCGCAGCCGCTGGTCGCGGTTGCGGAAGTGCAGGTGGCTGTTGCGGGTGAGCGCGCCGGGCAGCAGCCCCGCCTCGCAGAGGACCTGGAAGCCGTTGCAGATGCCGAGGACCGGCATGCCCTGGCGCGCCCGGTCGACGACGTCCTGCACCAGGGGCGCGCGGGCGGCGATGGCGCCGGCGCGCAGGTAGTCGCCGTAGGAGAAGCCGCCGGGCAGGACGACCGCGTCGACGTCCTTGAGGTCGTGGTCGGCGTGCCAGAGGACGACGGGCTCGGCGCCGGCCAGCCGCACCGCGCGGGCGGCGTCGACGTCGTCGAGGGAGCCGGGGAAGGTGATGACACCGATGCGCACGGCTCAGGCCCCCGGCAGGTGCAGCTCGACGTCCTCGATGACCGGGTTGGCCAGCAGCGTCTCCGCGATCTGCTTCAGCTCCGCCTCGTCCGGGGTGCCCTCGACGTCGAGCACGAAGTGCTTGCCCTGACGGACCCCGGTGACCTGCGTGTGGCCGAGCCGGCCGAGTGCGCCGAGCACCGCCTGCCCCTGCGGGTCGGAGATCTCCGGCTTGAGGACGACGTCGACGACCACCTGCGGCACGGCTCCCGAGCCTACCGGGCGCCCGCACCCGGCCGGTTCGTCCCTGCGAGACCGGCGCTCTCCCCGCGGTCGAGATCACGTGATCTCGCCGCCGTGTGGGCCGGAGACGGTCGAGATCGCGCGATCTCGCCCCCGCCCGGGCCGGAGACGGTCGAGATCACGTGATCTCGTCAGCGCAGCGCCGCGCGGATGGCGGCGACGACATCGTCGGGCCGGCCGAGGACGTCGGCGGAGGTGAACCGGAGGACCGTCCAGCCGGCGGCGACCAGGCGGTTCTGGCGTCGGACGTCGTTGACGAACACATCGCGGTCGCGGTGCCCGTCGCCGTCGAACTCGACGACGACGCGGTGATCAGGCCAGGCGAGGTCGACGCGCGCCACGAACCCGGCCGCGTCGCGGATCTCGTACTGGACCACCGGAGCGGGTGTCCGGGCCTGGTGCAGCAGCCAGCGCAGCACCGACTCCATCGGTGACTCGGACCGCGCGTCGGCGACGGGTACGACCCTCCGGGCCCGGGCCGCGCCCCGGCCCGTCGGCCGGCGGGCGAGCTGACGCCGGAGGTCGGCGGTCGAGCACAGGCCGCCCAGGAGCTGGTCGGTCGCCGCCAGCAGGGCCGGCGGCTCGAGCACCCCGGCCAGATCGCGCCACGTGCGCGACGGGGTGGTGACCGGTTGCCCCCACCGGTGCGTCACCTCGTCGCCTGCCAGGGGCAGCCGGTGCACGCGCCGGTCCCGGCGGCTCTCCGCGCGGGTGGCTCCCGGGACGGTCAGGTCGACGCGGCGGTCGGCGACGTCCTGCAGCGGGAGCCGGAGACCCCACAGGTCCGCAGCGGTCCGGTGGCTGACGACGGCACCGGGCGGGGCGGTCATCAGCACCGCGGCGACCCGCGCGCCGACGTCGTCCACCAGGGCACGCGGCAGGTAGGTGTCGCGCGACAGCCGCTGCATCGTGGGGTGGCGCAGGTGCCGGTCGCCGAGTCCTGCCGCGTGCGCGGCGGCGCGGGTCGTGGGTCCGGTGATGCGCTGACGGCGTCGGCTGGGCACCGCGGCACCTTGCCGCGGGACCGCAGCTGTCCGCTGACGCCGTCCACAGCCCCGTCGAGATCACGTGATCTCGGCACGTACGGGCCCCCGGAGCGTCGAGATCACGTGATCTCGACCGAAGGAGGGAGGCCGGGGTCAGGAGGCGACGAGGCGCCAGACGGCCTCGGGGGCCTCCCAGTGGGCGTTGTGGCCGGCGCCCTCGAGCAGCACCGCCCGGGGGTCGACCCGCCGCATCGCGTCGGGGCCGACCATCGGGTCGGTCGCGCCGGCGGCCAGCCGCAGCGGCGCCTCCGCGCGCGACAGGACCTCCTCGACCGGCGGGCCGACGGCGCCGAACGCGCGCGGGTCCAGCGCCGGGGTGAACCCGCCGTCGGTCTCGCGGACGCCGGCGAGCGCCACCTCGGACGACGGGTCCACGAGCCCGGTCAGCCCGGCCAGCCGCAGGTGCCGCTCGGCGGCCTCGGCGGCGGTCGGGAACACCTGCGGCGGGCGGGCGGCCAGCGAGCGGGCCCGCGCGACCTCGTCGTCGGCCCAGTCGATCTTGACACCGACCGCGACCACCCGGACGACGTCCACGCCGTACCAGCCGCCGGCCAGCACCGCGCCGACGACGCCGCCGAAGGAGTGCCCGAGCACGGTCACCCGCGTGGCGTCGAGGTCGGCGGCCACCGCGGCCACGTCCGCGGCGTGCACCGCGTACCCGTAGGGCGGCTCGGCGACGGACCGGCCGTGCCCGCGCAGGTCGGGGACCGCCCAGGACCCGGGCCAGGACCGCTCGACCAGCGGCAGCAGCCGGTCCCACACCGCGCCGGTCGCGCCGAGCCCGTGGAGCAGCAGGAGCAGGTCCCCGCCGGACCCGCCGGAGCGGTACGCGATGCCCGAGCGCGTCCGCATCAGAAGGGGGTGCCGGTGAGCTGCTCGTACGCGGCGACGTAGCGGTCGCGGGTGGCGGCGACGACGTCGTCGGGGAGCTCCGGCGGCGGCGAGACGCGGTCCCAGCCCGAGGACGTGAGCCAGTCGCGGACGTACTGCTTGTCGAACGAGGGCTGCGGCGCGCCCGGCGCCCACGACGACGCGGGCCAGAAGCGCGACGAGTCCGGCGTGAGCACCTCGTCGCCGAGCACCAGGCCGCCGTCGGCGTCGAGGCCGAACTCGACCTTGGTGTCGGCCAGCAGGATGCCCGCGTCCGCGGCGATCTCCGCACCCCGCCGGTACAGCGCCAGGGTCAGCTCCCGCAGCTCGGCGGCGCGCTCGGCGCCGACCAGGGAGACCACGCGCGCGAAGTCGATCGCCTCGTCGTGCTCCCCCGCCTCGGCCTTCGTCGACGGCGTGAACACCGGCTCGGGCAGTCGCGAGCCCTCGACCAGCCCGGGCGGGAGCGGCACGTCGCGGATGGACCCGGTGCGCCCGTACTCCGCCGTCCCCGAGCCGGACAGGTAGCCGCGGGCCACGCACTCCACCGGCAGCATGTCCAGCCGCCGCACGAGCATCGCCCGCCCGGCGACGCCGGCGGGCACGTCGGTGGCCGACAGCAGGTGGTGGGTGGCGCCGAAGGAGGACAGCACCGGCGTCAGCTGCTCGAACCACCACACCGACAGCCGGGTGAGCACCCGCCCCTTGTCCGGGATCGGCGTCGGCAGCACGTGGTCGTAGGCCGAGATCCGGTCCGACGCCACGAGCAGCAGGCGGCCGGGCCCGGCGTCGTAGACCTCGCGGACCTTGCCGCGTGCGACCAGGGGCAGGTCGAGCATCAGGTCAGCGCCGCCAGCCGGTCGAACAGCGGGCCGAGGTTGCGCACGTAGCCCTCGGGCTGGCAGATGTCGTCCAGCCGCGCCTCGTCGAGCGTCACGCCGGAGGCGTCGGCGCGGGTCCGCAGCGTCGACCGGAACGGCGTCCCGGAGTTCCACGTCTCCATCGCCGCGCCCTGCACCAGCGCGTAGGCGTCCTCGCGCGAGAGCCCCGACTCGACCAGTTCCAGCAGCACGGCGGAGGTGTAGATCAGCCCGCCGGTGAGGTCGAGGTTGGCGCGCATCCGGTCGACGTCGACCACCAGGTTCTCGACCAGGCCGGTGGTCAGGTGCAGCAGGTAGTCGGTGGTGATCGCGGCGTCGGGGAGGAACACCCGCTCGGTGGAGGAGTGCGAGATGTCCCGCTCGTGCCACAGCGGGATGCCCTCCATCACCGGGACGACGGCGGCGCGCACCACCCGCGCGAGCCCGGCGACGCGCTCCGAGCGGATCGGGTTCTTCTTGTGCGGCATCGCGCTGGAGCCCTTCTGGCCGGAACCGAAGGCCTCCGACAGCTCCCGCACCTCGGTGCGCTGCCCGTGTCGGACCTCGAGCGCGACGGTCTCGCAGACGGTCGCGATCACCGCCAGCGCGGACACCCACTCGCTGATCGAGTCGCGGAGGACCACCTGGGTGGAGGCGTCGGCCGGGCGCAGCCCGAGCGCCTCGGCGACGGCGACCTCCACCGACGGGTCGATGAGCGAGTAGGTGCCGACGGCGCCGGAGATGGCGACGACGCCGACGCGCTCGCGGGCCGCGCGCAGCCGGTCGCGGGAGCGGGCCACAGCGAAGGCGAGGTCGGCGACCCGGTGCCCCCACACGACCGGCTCGGCGTGCACGCCGTGCGTGCGCCCGACCTTGAGGGTCTCCCGGTGCGCCAGGCCGTGGTGGCGCAGCGCGGCGACCAGCCGGTCGGCCTTGGCCAGCAGCACGTCGGTGGCCTCGGTGAGCTGCACGGCGAGCGCGGTGTCGAGCAGGTCCGAGGACGTCATGCCGTGGTGCACGTAGGCCGCGGCCGAGCGGGGCTCGGTGTTGTCGGCCCACGCGGTGAGGAAGGCGATGACGTCGTGCTGCGTCGTCTCCTCGATCTCCGCGACGCGGGCGGCGGTCGGCGGCGGGGCGTTGCGCACCGGCTCCACGACCTCGGCCGGGACCCGCCCGGCGGCCGCGTGCGCCTCCAGCACCAGCGTCTCCACCCGGCACCAGAGCTCGTACTTGTGCTCGTCGCTCCAGACCCGGCCCATCTCGGGGAGCGTGTAGCGGTCGATCACGCGGGTACCCCCGGCAGCCGGTCGAGTCGTCGAAGCACGGGAGCATCCTCCCGCAGCGCTAGCGTGATCGAGAACGGCCCCCACGGACCGCGGAGGACCTCATGCTGCGACAGGCCGGCTCGCTGGTCGCCCGAGCGCGCGAGCGCATCCGGGCGGCGGGTGAGCGGGACCCGCACGCGTGGCCCGAGCGCGACGGCGACCGGGCGATCCTCGTGTACGACGGCGAGGTGCCCGACGACGAGACCGACGCCGGCCTGTCCGCCGACGGCGACCCGCCGCTCGGCAGCCCCGAGCCCGGCGCCCCCGACCTCGACGGGCCGCTGGCCACCGGCGGGGTGAGCGGCCCCCCGGACGGCGGGCGCCCGCACCGGGCCGCCGAGCGCGGCCGCCGGCTGCTGGGCCCGGGCCGCGAGGCCCCGCAGGGCGACGCCGCGGTGCCCGGCGCGCTGCGCACCGCGGCGGCCTGGTCGTGGCGGCTGATCGCCGTCCTCGCGGGGCTGTACGTGCTGCTCTACGCGGCGGCGTACGTCGCGGTGGTGATCGTCCCGGTCATGGTCGCGCTGCTGCTGGCGGCGCTGCTGCAGCCGGGTGCGGCCTCGCTCATCCGGCGCGGGTGGCCGCGGTCGCTGGCCGCGCTGGCGATGCTGCTGGTCGGGCTGGCCGTCGTCGCGGGGATCATCACGCTGGTCGTCGAGCGGTTCAGCGCCGGCTTCTCCGACCTCGCCGACCAGGTCAGCCAGGGCCTGGACCAGATCCGCGACTTCGTCGTCGAGACCTTCCCGGTCACCCAGCGGCAGATCGACGACGCCGTGACCAGCGCCCAGGACGCCATCGTGTCCAACCAGGAGACGCTGGCCACCGGCGCGCTGACCACGGCCGCGACGGTCGGCGAGGTGTTCACCGGCTTCGTCCTGGCGCTGTTCACGCTGTTCTTCTTCCTCAAGGACGGCCGGTCCATCTGGCTGTGGCTGGTCGGCCTGTTCCCCCGCGACTCGCGCGCCTACCTCGACGAGGCCGCCCGCCGGTCGTGGCGCACGCTCATCTCCTACGTCCGCGCCACCGTCGCCGTCGCGCTGGTCGACGCCGTCGGCATCGGCATCGGGCTGGCCGTCCTCGGCGTGCCGCTGGTGATCCCGCTGGCCGCGCTGGTGTTCCTCGGCGCGTTCATCCCGATCATCGGGTCGTTCCTCGCCGGCTCGATCGCGGTGCTGGTCGCGCTGGTCGCCGTCGGCCCGATCAAGGCGCTGATCGCGCTGGCGATCGTCGTCCTGGTCATGCAGCTCGAGGGGCACGTCCTGCAGCCGCTGCTGCTGGGCAAGGCGGTCCACGTGCACCCGCTGGCCGTGGTCCTGGCCATCGCGGCCGGACTGCTCGTGGCGGGCATCTTCGGCGCGCTGATCGCGGTGCCGGTGGTGGCCTGCGCGAACGTCGCCGGCACCTACCTGTCGCGGCGGCACGACGGCCCGCGGCCGCCCGAGCCGCGCCCGGAGCGGGCCCGCCCGGCGGTCGGGGTCCGCGGCTAGAGGGGCGCGTACGCCTCCGGGTGCGCGGCCAGGTGGGCGCGGAAGGCCCGGTCGACCGTCTCGTCCCCCTCGGGCAGCGCCGCGGCGTAACGGCGGTCCGCCTCGATCTCGAGCCGCTCGGCGGCGTCGAGGTCGTCCTCCGCCAGCGCTGCCGCCTGCCGGGCGACCTCCGCCACGGCGTCCGCGGCGGCGGCCAGCCCGAGGAGCCGGAACCCGGCCACCGCGCGCTCGAGCCGGTCGGGCTCGAGGCCCTGGACCGCGTGCAGCAGGCCGCCGTTCACCGCCATCCCGTGGCAGAGGAGCACCGCGGCCAGGGCGGCGTCCCCCGGGTGGGAGGACGGCGCGTCCGGGTCGCAGGCGCGGTTCCACACCTCGTCGGCCGGGTCGGTCATCCCGGGACCGCGATCCGGCCCTCGACGGCGGCCAGCGCGATGTCGCTGCGCCAGTGCGCGCCGGCCAGCCGGACGGCGGCCACCCGCTCGTAGGCGGCCTGCCGCGCCGCGGCGAGGTCGGCGCCGGTCGCGGTCACCGCGAGCACCCGCCCGCCGGCCGAGCGGACGGTGCCCTCGGCGTCGACGGCGGTGCCGGCGTGCAGCACGCCCTCGCCGTCGGCGCCGGTGACCGGGTCGCCCGTGCGCGGCGCCTCGGGGTAGCCGGCCGCGGCGACGACGACCGTGACGGCCGCCCCGGACCGCCAGCGCAGCGGCGGGTGGTCGGCGAGGGTGCCGGTGGCCGCGGCGTGCAGCAGCCCGGCCAGCGGCGTCTCCAGCAGCGGCAGCACGACCTGGGTCTCGGGGTCGCCGAAGCGGGCGTTGAACTCGACCACCCGCACGCCGCGCGAGGTCAGCGCCAGGCCCGCGTAGAGCAGCCCGCTGAACGGCTCGCCGCGGCGGCGCATCTCGTCGACGGTCGGCTGCAGCACGGTGGCCAGCACCTCGTCGACCAGCCCGGCCGGCGCCCAGGGCAGCGGCGCGTAGGCGCCCATCCCGCCGGTGTTCGGGCCCGCGTCGCCGTCGTCGCGGCGCTTGTGGTCCTGCGCGGGCAGCAGCGGCAGCACCGTCGTCCCGTCGGTGACGGCGAACAGCGACACCTCCGGCCCGTCGAGGTACTCCTCGACCAGCACCGCTCCCCCGGCGTCGAGGACCCGGTGCCCGTGGGCGACGGCGGCGTCCCGGTCGGTCGTGACGACGACGCCCTTGCCGGCGGCCAGCCCGTCGTCCTTCACCACGTACGGGGCGCCGGCCTCGTCGAGCGCGGTCTCCAGCTCCGCGGGCCCGCCGACCGGCCACGCGCGGGCGGTCGGCACCCCGGCGGCGGCCATCACGTGCTTGGCGAAGGACTTGCTGCCCTCGATCTGCGCGGCCTGCTCCGACGGGCCGAAGCAGGCGGTCCCGGCGTCGCGGACGGCGTCGGCGGCGCCGGCGACCAGCGGCACCTCGGGGCCGACGACGACCAGGTCGGCGGCCCAGCCGGTGGCCAGCGCGGCCACCGCGACCGGGTCGGCGACGTCGACCGCGGCCTGCTCGGCGATCCGCGCGGTGCCGGCATTGCCCGGCGCGCAGGCCAGCGCGGTCACCGCGGGGTCGGACTGCAGAGCGACGCACAGGGCGTGCTCCCGGGCACCGGAGCCGATCACGAGCACGCGCACGGACCGCGACCCTACCGAGCGCCCGGCTACCGCACCCGGTTCGGCTGGGAGCGGTACGCCCGGTGCAGCGCCTTGACCCGCTGGTGCTCGGCGGCGCGGGCGCGGGCGTCGGCCCGCAGCAGCTGGCGGCGCGCCTCGGCCTGCAGCTTGCGCCAGCCCAGCAGGCGGGCCGGGTCGAGAAGGCCCTCGTCGATCGCGGCGGCGACGGCGCACCCGGGCTCGGTGCGGTGCTCGCAGTCGCGGAACCGGCAGCGGGTGGCCAGCTCGGCGACGTCGGCGTAGGCGGTGTCCACGCCCTCGTCGTCGTAGAGGCCGAGCTCGCGCATGCCGGGGGTGTCGACGAGCAGGCCGCCGCCGGGCAGGACGTGCAGCTCGCGGGAGGTGGTGGTGTGCCGGCCGCGGCCGTCGGCCTCCCGGATCTCCCGGGTGGGCGCCACCTCGCGCCCGGCCAGCGCGTTGGCCAGCGAGGACTTCCCGACGCCGGACGGCCCGACCATCGCCGCCGTCACGCCGGGGCCGAGCAGCGCCCGCAGCGCGTCCAGGCCCGCGCCGGTGCGCGCGCTGACGGCCAGCACCTCCGCGCCGACGGCGTCCTCGCCCACCTCCGCGACGGCCGCGGCGACGTCGTCGCACAGGTCGGCCTTGGTGAGGACGACGACCGGCGTCGCCCCGCTGCCCCAGGCGACGGCGAGGTAGCGCTCGACGCGGCGGGCCCGGGTCGGGCCGGCGAGCGCGTCGACGACCAGGACCAGGTCCAGGTTGGCGGCGACGACCTGCGCGGCGGAGGTGCGCCCGGCGACCGTGCGGGTGAACGCCGAGGTGCGGGGCAGCAGCGCGACGGCGAGCTCCCCGCGCAGCGCGACCCAGTCGCCGACCGCGGGCGCCGCGACGCCGTCGGGGTCGTGCAACGCGGCGGCCGGGTGCACCCGCCGCTCGCCGTCGGCGGTGAGCACCGTCAGCCGGCCGCGGTCGACCCGCGCCACCCGTCCGGGCTGGGTCCCCGGGGGGAGCTGCTCGAGACGCGCCCGGGACCAGCCGATCCCTGAGAGATGTGTCACGGGGCGGATGGTCCCGCGCAGCTCAGCGCGGTGTCCTCCCAATTCTCAGAGACTCGCCAGTTCGCGTTCGCCATCCCGACACCTCGGTCGGGTGTTCTGGATGGCATGCACGCGATCGAGTCGCTTGCGACTCCCGCCGTGACCCGGTCCTCCCGTCCTCTCGTGGTGGGGCACCGCGGTGCCTGCGCCTACCGACCGGAGCACACGGCCGCCAGCTACGAGCTGGCCATCGACATGGGCGCCGACCTCATCGAGCCCGACATCGTCGTCACGAAGGACGGCGCGCTGATCGCGCGGCACGAGAACGAGCTGTCACGCACCACCGACGTCGCCACCCGGCCCGAGTTCGCCGACCGCCGCACCACCCGCCGGGTGGGTCGCAAGCGGCGCACCGGCTGGTTCGCCGAGGACTTCAGCCTCGCTGAGTTGCGCACCCTGCGCGCCGTCGAGCGGCGGCCGGACCTGCGCCCGCTCAACACCGCCTACGACGGCCAGTTCGGGGTGCTCACCCTGGAGGAGGTCGTCGAGATCGCCCGCCGCCGGTCGACGCCGCTGCGCCCGGTGCGCGTGCTCGCGGAGCTCAAGAAGCCGACCTGGTCGGCCGAGCGCGGGCAGCCGATGATCGAGCTGGTGGCCGCGGAGCTGCGGCGGCTGGACGCCACCGCGCCGGACGGCACCGTCGTCGTGCAGTCCTTCGACGCCGCCGCCCTGCGCCGGCTGCGCGCCGACCTCGGCGACGACGGCCCGACCATGTACCAGCTGGTCGACACCGCCGCGGGTGACGACCACCTGCTCACCAACGCCGGGCTGCGCGCGGTGTCCACCTACGCGCAGGGCATCGCGCCGTGCGTCGACGACGTCCTGCTGCGCGACGCCGAGCAGCGGATGACCGGCGTCTCGGACCTGGTGCCGCGCGCGCACGCCGCCGGCCTCACGGTCGTGCCGTGGACGCTGGCCGCGGAGAACGGGTTCCTCCCGCGGCACCTGCGCAGCAGCGAGGACCCGGCCGCCGCCGGCGACGCGCTCGGCGCCGCGCGGCTGCTGCTCGCCCTCGGGGTCGACGGGATCATCACCGACAACCCCGACGTCGTCGTCGCCGCCCGCGCCGAGCTGGAGCAGGCCCTCCCCGAGGCCGCGTAGCACCTCGCGGCCCCACCGGACCGCACCGCGGCCAGGAGCCGTCCCCGGCCTCCGCTGAGCCGTCCCCGGCGCTCGATCGCGGGAGCCTCCGGCCCCCACTCCCCCCGCCGCCTCGCAGGGCGGCGCGCGGAACTCAGTCGATCAGGTCGTGGACGACGACGTTCTCGTCGCGGCCGGGGCCGACGCCGATGACGCTGATCCGCGCGCCGGAGAGCTCCTCGAGCCGGCGGACGTAGGCCTGCGCGTTGGCCGGCAGCTCGTCGAAGGACCGGCAGTGCCGGATGTCCTCGAACCAGCCGGGCATCTCCTCGTAGACCGGCTTCGCGTGGTGGAAGCCGGTCTGGGTCATCGGCATCTCCTCGTGCCGGACGCCGTCGACGTCGTAGGCGACGCAGATCGGCACCGTCTCCAACCCGGAGAGCACGTCGAGCTTGGTGAGGAAGAAGTCGGTGATCCCGTTGACCCGGCTGGCGTAGCGGGCGACGACGGCGTCGAACCAGCCGCAGCGGCGGTCGCGGCCGGTGGTCACGCCGACCTCGCCGCCCTGCTTGCGCAGGTACTCGCCGTTGGCGTCGAACAGCTCGGTCGGGAACGGGCCCGAACCCACGCGGGTCGTGTACGCCTTGAGGATCCCGACCACCCGGGAGATGCGGGTGGGGCCGATGCCGCTACCGGTGGCCGCACCGCCGGCCGTCGGGTTCGACGACGTCACGAACGGATAGGTGCCGTGGTCGACGTCGAGCAGGGTGCCCTGCGAGCCCTCCAGCAGCACCCACTCGCCGGCGTCGAGCGCGTTCGCCAGCAGCAACCGGGTGTCGGCGATGCGGCCCTTGAGCTGCTCGGCGTAGCCGGCGTACTCCTCGACCACCTCGTCGACGTCGATGGCCTTGCGGTTGTAGACCTTGACCAGCACCTGGTTCTTCTCGACCAGCGTGCCCTCGAGCTTCTGCCGCAGGATCGACAGGTCCAGCAGGTCGGCCACCCGGATGCCGGTGCGGGCCACCTTGTCGCCGTAGGCGGGGCCGATCCCGCGGCCGGTGGTGCCGATCCGGCGCTTGCCGAGGAACCGCTCGGTGACCCGGTCCAGGGCCCGGTGGTGCGGCATGATCAGGTGCGCGTCGGCGGAGATGACCAGCCGCGAGGTGTCGACGCCGCGCTCCTCCAGGCCGGCGAGCTCGCCGATGAGCACCTGCGGGTCGACGACGACGCCGTTGCCGATGACCGGGGTGCACCCCGGCGTGAGGATCCCCGACGGGATCAGGTGCAGGGCGTAGCGCTCGCCGTCGGGCGTGATGACGGTGTGCCCCGCGTTGTTGCCGCCCTGGTAGCGGACCACGTAGGGGACGCGCCCCCCGAGCAGGTCGGTGGCCTTGCCCTTGCCCTCGTCGCCCCACTGGGCGCCGATCAGCACGACTGCCGGCATCTCGCTGTCGTCTCCCCTGGGACTCGTCACCGGCGGTCGACCGGCTGGCAGGTGGCAGGGTATCGGCATGCCCCTCGTCCGGTTCGACCTGCGCGGTCTCGCCCCCGGGCAGGCGCCCGAGCGGGCCGTACTCGCCGAGGCCGCGGGCGCGGACTCCCTGCTGGTCCGCGGCCCCGTGCCGGCGCTCGCGGGCGTGCTGGCCGCGCTGCACGCCGCCGGCCGGACGGCGGAGGTCCCGGTGTCCTGGGAACCCGCCGACGACGGCGCCTCCCGCGGCCTGGCCCGCGCCCTGGGCATCGGCACCGGCGACGAGCGCGCGCTGTCGCTGGTCCGCGACGACCACGGCGGGGTGCTGCTCCACCACGGCCGCTACGAGGCCGCCCAGAGGGGCCGGCTGCCGCTGGCCGCCCGGCTGGGCGTGCAGGCCCACCACGACGACGCCCGGGTGGCCGACGGCATGGTGGCGCGGATCGACGTGCGACCGGACTGGACCGCCGTCGACACCATCCGCGTCGTCGTGTCCCCGCAGCTGATGCGCCCGCCGCGGCGCAGCACCGGCCGCGCGTTGCAGCTGGCCAGCGACCCGGCCCAGGTGACCCGCGACGGCGTCCCCTACCCGCGGCCGGTCTCCCGCTGGACCTGGTACGCCGACGACCGGGTGCGCTGGCGCCTGCGCCCATGAGGGAGGGTCGCGCTGCCCCTCCCCGCCCCCCGCACGCCCGCGGCGGGCCCCTGCGGCGGGGCCGACGGCCGGGGCCGCCGTCGTGGACACTGGAGGGGCTCCGTCCCGAGGAGGCCCTCCTGCGCCCGTTCACCCCGGTGGCCCGGTGACCGTCGACCGCCTGCCCGCGTTCCGCGTCGCCGCGCCGCGCCGGCGGTTGCTCGACCGGGCCCTCGCCCGGCCCAGCCTGACGGCGGTCCTCGGGCTGGCGCTGGTCCTCCTGCTGTTCGGGCTGCGGACCCCCGAGCTGCTCACCCCGGCCGGGCTCGGCGAGGTCCTCGACGCCGCGGCACTGCTCGGCATCGGCGGCGTGGCGGTGGGCCTGCTCCTGGTCGGCGGCCACTTCGACCTGTCGATCGGCACGGTCACCCTCGCCAGCGCCGCCCTCACCGCGGTGCTCGCCGGGCCCGCCGGGTGGGGCATCTGGCCCGCGCTGACGACGTCGCTGGCCGCCGCGCTCGCCGTCGGGCTGGTCAACGGCTGGCTGGTGGTGCGCACCGGGCTGCCGAGCTTCCTGGTCACCCTCGCCACCGCCCTGGTGCTGCAGGGCACCACCCTGTCCGCGGTGCCACTCGTCGCGGGCGCGCCGCGCATCGGCGGCCTGGACGAGGCGCCCGGCTGGTCCTCGGCGTCCGCCGTGTTCGGCGCCACCGCCGAGGTGGGCGGCGGCACCTTCCCCGTGTCCCTGCTGTGGTGGCTGGCCGCCACCGCGGGCGCCGGCTGGCTCCTGTGGCGGACGCGGTTCGGCAACGAGGTGCTGGCGATGGGCGGCTCCCGCCGGGCGGCGCGCGAGCTGGGCGTGCCGGTCCGCCGGACGACGCTGGTGCTGTACGCGCTCACCGCGACGGCGGGCTGGCTGCTCGGCACGCTCGCGCTGGTGCCGGCCGCGAGCGTCGGCGCCACCCCGGCCCTGGTGGGCGCCATCGACTACGTGGTGGTCGCGGTGATCGGCGGCTGCCTGCTGACCGGCGGCCAGGGGTCGATGGCCGGCGCCGCGGTCGGGGCGCTGCTCTACGCCGCCGCCCGCGAGGGCGTGGAGCTCGCCGGGTGGGACCCGCGCTGGTCCCAGGCGCTGCTCGGCGTCGTGCTGCTGGTCGCACTGCTGGTGGGAGGGGTGGTGCGCGGCCGGCTGCGGGCCGCGCCGCGCTCGTGACCGCCGTGCCGCCGGTGCTGGAGCTGCGCGGGCTGAGCGTCCGCCACGGCGGCGTGCCGGCGCTGGACCGGGTCGCGGTCACGCTGGAGGGCGGCCGCATCACCTGCGTGCTCGGCGAGAACGGCGCGGGCAAGTCGACGCTGGTGTCGGTGCTGTCGGGGCTGCGCCGGCACGACGAGGGTGAACTGCTCCTCGACGGCGTCCCGGTGCACTTCCGCAGCCCCCGGGCGGCGCGGGCGGCGGGGATCGCCACGGTCTGGCAGGACCTCGCCGTCGCCCCGCTGCTGCCGGTGTGGCGCAACCTGTGCCTGGGCGCCGAGCCGACCCGCCGGCCGTGGCCGCTGCGCCGCCTGGACATCGGCGCCGCGCGGGAGACCACGGTGCGCGCCCTGGAGCGCATCGGCGTCACCGGCATCGACCCCGACCAGCCGGTGAACACGCTGCTGCCCGGGTCGCGGCAGAGCCTGGCGATCGCCCGGGCGGTGCACTACGGCTCGCGGGCGCTGGTGATCGACGAGCCGACCGAGCCGATGACCATCGCCCAGCACACGCTGGTCGGGCGGGCGGTGCTCGGCGCGCGGGCGCAGGGGCTCGCCGTCGTCGTCGTCACCCACAACCCGCGCTACGCGCACCTGGTGGGCGACCGCTTCCTGCTGCTGGCGCGCGGCCAGGTGGCCGGCGACCTCACCCGCGTCGACGTCGACGCCGACGACCTGACCCGGCTCATGGCCGGCGGTGAGGAGCTCACCGCGCTGACCACCCGCCTGCAGGAGCTGCACCCCGAGCTCGGCGACCGCTAGGCCGCCGAGCCCGGGGCCGGGTCAGGCGAAGATGCTGACACCCCCGGGGCCGACGAGCAGCCCGACGACGATCAGCACGATGCCCCAGAGCAGCTGGCCTCGGACGATCGCGAAGATGCCGGCGATCACGAGGATGACGGCGAGGATCCAGAGGAGCGGTGCCACGGACACCTCCTGTGACGGGCGCCCCGGCGGGGCGCGCTGGTCACGGAGTGTGCTCCGGGCGAGGCCGCCCCGCCCGGTGAACGCAGCGGTGGAGGGGCGGCCTCACCCGTCACGGTGACCGTGGGTGAGACGCGCGCGTTCCCGGGGCAGGAGTCCGGGTCAGGGCGCCAGCGAGGGGTCGCAGTCGCGCAGCAGCTGGGTGCAGCGCTCCTGCTCGTCGGTCTCGCCGATCGCCTCGGCGGCGCGGGCGAGGACGGTGACGCAGCGCAGGAAGCCGCGGTTGGGCTCGTGCGACCAGGGCACCGGGCCGTGGCCCCGCCAGCCGTTCTTCCGCAGGGCGTCCAGGCCGCGGTGGTAGCCGGTGCGGGCGTAGGCGTAGGCCTCGATGGTGCGGCCGTCCTCGATCGCCGCCTCGGCCAGCGCCGCCCAGGCCGCGCTGGCCCGCGGGTGGCCGGCGGCGACCTCGGCGGGGTCGGTGCCGGCCGCCAGCGCGGCCTCCGCCTCGGGGTCGCCGGGCAGCAGCGTGGCCGGCGGCTCGCCGAGCAGGTTCTGGTGCGCGTGGGTCACGGCTCAGGCGCCCTGCGACTGGCCGGCCGACAGCAGGTCCTCGCACGCGGTGACGACGCGGGCGGCCATGCCGGTCTCGGCGGCCTTGAGGTAGCTGCGCGGGTCGTAGGTCTTCTTGTTGCCGACCTCGCCGTCGATCTTCAGCACGCCGTCGTAGTTGCTGAACATGTGCCCCGCGATCGGCCGGGTGAAGGCGTACTGGGTGTCGGTGTCGACGTTCATCTTCACGACGCCGTAGGACAGCGCCTCGCGGATCTCCTCCAGAGCCGAGCCCGAGCCGCCGTGGAAGACGAGGTTGAACGGCTTGCTGCCCTCGGCCAGACCGAACTCCTTGGCGACCAGCTCCTGGCCGCGCTGCAGCACGTCGGGGCGCAGCTTCACGTTGCCGGGCTTGTAGACGCCGTGGACGTTGCCGAAGGTCGCCGCGAGCAGGTAGACGCCCTTCTCGCCGAGGCCGAGGGCCTGCGCGGTGCGGACGAAGTCCCCGTCGGCGGTGTAGAGCTTCTCGTTGATCTCGGCGACGACGCCGTCCTCCTCGCCGCCGACGACGCCGATCTCGAGCTCGAGGACGATCTTCGCGGCGGCGCACTTCTCGATGAGCTCCTGGGCGATCTCCAGGTTCTCGGTGAGCTCGATCGCCGAGCCGTCCCACATGTGCGACTGGAACAGCGGCGCCTGGCCGGCGTCGACCCGGTCCTTCGACAGCGCGATCAGCGGGCGGACGTAGGAGTCCAGCTTGTCCTTGGGGCAGTGGTCGGTGTGCAGCGCCACGTTGACCGGGTACTTCTCGGCCACGACGTGCGCGAACTCGGCCAGCGCGACGGCGCCGGTGACCATGTCCTTGACCCTGGTGCCGGAGCCGAACTCCGCGCCGCCGGTGGAGAACTGGATGATGCCGTCGCTGCCGGCGTCGGCGAACCCGCGGAGGGCCGCGTTGATCGTCTCCGACGAGGTGCAGTTGATGGCCGGGTAGGCGAAGCCGCCCTCCTTCGCCCGGCTGATCATGTCGGCGTAGACCTCGGGGGTCGCGATGGGCATCGGGGCACTCCTGTCGATCGACGCTGGTCGGCGGTCAGTATCTCCCGGGCGCGGAACCCCCGACAGGCCCCCGTCTCAACCCTTGCGGCGCAGCACCTTGCCGGGGTTGAGCAGGCCGGCCGGGTCGAGGGCGTCCTTGATCCGGCGGTGCACGTCCAGCGACACCGGGCCGATCTCGCGCTCGAGCCACTCGACCTTGATCGAGCCGATGCCGTGCTCGCCGGTGACCGTGCCGCCCAGCGCCAGGCCCAGCTCCAGGACGTCGTCGAAGGCGGCGAACGCCCGCGCGCGCTGGTCGGGGTCGGTGGGGTCGAAGCAGACGGTCGGGTGCATGTTGCCGTCGCCGGCGTGCCCGACGACGCCGATGGTCAGCCCCCGCCGGGCGGCGATGCCGTCGCAGCCGTCGAGGAACTCCGCGATCCGCGAGCGGGGCACGGCGACGTCGTCGATGAGCGTGCTGCCCAGCTGCTCCAGCGCCGGCAGCGCCATCCGGCGGGCGGCCAGCAGCAGGTCGCCCTCGGCGGGGTCGGCGGTGGTGTGCACCAGCTCCGCGCCGGCCTCGCGGCACAGCCGCGCCAGCGCCTCGATCTCGCGGCCGGCGGCCTCTCCCCCGGCGTCGGACTGCGCGACGAGCAGGGCGTGCGCGCCGCGGTCGAGGTCGGCGTGCAGCAGGTCGTCGACGGCGCAGATGCAGGTGTTGTCCATGACCTCCAGCAGGCTGGGCACCAGGCCGGAGGTGACCACCCGCTCGACGACCTGGCCGGTCTGCGCGGTGGTGGCGAAGGTGGCCACCAGCGTCACCGGCTGCTGCGGCGCCGGGCGCAGCGCGAGCGTCGCCTCGGTGATGACGCCGAGGGTGCCCTCCGAGCCCACGAACAGCCGGGCGAGGTCGTAGCCGGCGACGCCCTTGACCGTGCGGCGGCCGGTGCGCAGCACCCGCCCGTCGGCGAGGACCACCTCGAGGCCGAGCACGTAGTCGGTGGTGACGCCGTACTTCACGCAGCACAGGCCGCCGGAGTTCTGCGAGAGGTTGCCGCCGATCGTGCACCAGTCGTAGCTGGAGGGGTCCGGCGGGTAGAACAGCCCGGAGCCGGCGACGGCGTCGCGCAGCTGCTTGTTGACCACGCCGGGCTGGACGACGGCGAGCCGGTCGGCGGCGCTGACCTCGAGGACGGCGTCCATGCGGGTCATGACCATCGTGATCGCGCCGTCGACGGCGTTGCTCGCGCCGGCCAGCCCGGAGCCCGCGCCGCGCGGGACGACCGGGACGCCGTGCCGCGCGGCCACCCGCATGACCGCGGCGACGTCGTCGGTGCTCCGGGGGAGGACGACCGCGGCGGGGGTGCCGGCCTCGGCGAGCATCGCCTGGTCGCGGGCGTAGGCGGCGGTGACGTCGGGGTCGGTGAGCACGCCGTCCCGGCCGAGCACGGCGGCGAGCTCGTCGACCCACGCGGTGGCGAGTGTGGTCACCGCCACACCGTACGGCCAGTTCCCGCGCTCATCCGCGGAACCGCACGGCTACTGCAGGCCGAGGTCGGACAGCTCGAACGCGGCGCGGTACTCCAGGCCGGCGGCCTCGACGGCGGCCCGCCCGCCGCGGTCGACGACCACCGCGACGGCGATGACCTCGGCCCCGGCCTCCTGCAGCGCCTCGACGGCGGTCAGCGGGCTGCTGCCGGTGGTGGAGACGTCCTCGACGACGAGCACCGCCCGCCCGGCGACGTCGGGCCCCTCGATCCGCCGCTGCAGGCCGTGCGCCTTGCCGGCCTTGCGGACCACGCACGCGTCGAGGAACCCCTCGCCGTCGGCGGCCGCGTGCAGCATGGCCGTGGCGACCGGGTCGGCGCCGAGGGTGAGCCCGCCGACGACGTCGTAGCGCAGGTCGCGGGTGAGCTGGCGCATCACCCGGCCCACCAGCGGCGCGCCCTCGTGGTGCAGGGTCAGCCGGCGCATGTCGATGTACCAGTCGGCCTCGCGCCCGGAGGACAGCGTGACCCGCCCGTGGACGACGGCGAGGTCGACGACCAGCTCGAGCAGGCGGTCGCGGTCGGGCTGGGCGGCTCCGTTCCAGGGGCCCGCCCCGAGGGACGAGGGGTGGGGGGGAACGGGGTCCTTCTCCATGGGAGCGACCCTACGCACGGCACCGGCCCGGCTCCCGCGAGGGAACCGGGCCGGTGGCCGTCGTGCGTCAGCCCTGGGCGGGGGCCAGGACCTGGTCGACGATGTAGACGGTGGCGTTGGCGGTCTGCACGTTGCCGCAGACCACCGAGGCCGGGGTGCCGGTGACGGTCCGGGCGACGGTGAAGCTCTCGCCCGAGCCCTCGATGGTGACCTCGTCGCCGGCCACGGTGGTGTGCGTGCCGGCCAGCTGGTCCGGCGAGAGCCGGCCCGGGATGACGTGGTGGGTCAGGACCTGGGTCAGCATCGCCTGGTCGGCGAGCACGGCCTGCAGCTGGTCGGCCGGGATCGCCTCGAACGCCGGGTTGGCCGGGGCGATGACGGTGATGTCGTCGGTGGTGTTGAGCGTGTCCACCAGGTTGGCCTGGGTGACCGCCTGCACCAGCGTCGACAGGACCGGGTTGTTGCTGGCCGCGGTGGCCACCGGGTCGTCGGTCATGCCGGCGAAGCTGCCCTCGCCGTCGGCCGGGACCGAGGAGCAGGCGGCGCCGAAGGGCTCGTCGGAGGCCGGCTCGGCCATCGGGCTGTTGCTCTCCGTCGAGTCCGGGCTCTCCGAGGCCGGCGCCGAGCTGCTGTCGGAGGGCGAGCTGTCGGAGGCCGCGCTGGTGTCCTCCGAGCCGCAGGCGCTCAGGGTGACCGCGAGGGTCGAGGCGGAGGCCAGCAGGAGGCCGCGGGTCAGGGTGCTCTTCACGGTGGGTGCTCCTCGGTCGTCGGTCCATGGTCCCCCGGCCCGTTCGAGGGGTCGGGAGAGGCGTCTGCGGCCGGGTGGCCGAGACGGGTTCTGGGGGTGTGCCGGGTGCCGCCCCGCGGGGCGGGGACCGCTAGGTCGCGATCACCCGGACGGAGTGCAGGCCGCTGGCCCCGTCGGGGAAGGGCCGGGCGCGTTCCCCGGTCTGCACCTCGCCGTCGGCCGTGGTGGCCCGGACGGTGAGCTGGTAGGAGCCGGGGGCGAAGTCGAAGGGCAGCCGCCACTGCCGCCACACGTCGGCGTCGACCGCGGGGGCGAGCTCGGCCTCCAGCCAGTCGCCGTCGTCGACCCGGACCTCGACGCGGGAGATGCCGCGGGTCTGCGCCCAGGCGACGCCGGCGATCGCGCGCCGGCCGGCGGGGAACCGGCGCAGGGGGGCCGGGGTGTCGATCCGGGAGGCCACCTTGACCGGGCCCCGGGCGGCCCAGCCGCGCTCGACCCAGTAGGCGTCGAAGGCGTCGTAGGTGGTGGCCTCGATCGAGGTCATCCACTTGCAGGCCGAGACGTAGCCGTACAGCCCCGGGATGAGCATCCGGACCGGGAAGCCGTGCTCGACCGGCAGCGGCTCGCCGTTCATCCCGAAGGCGAGCATCGCGTCGTCGACCTGCAGCGCCGAGCGGGTGGGCGCGCCGATCGTCATGCCGTCGGCCGAGCGGCAGACCAGCTGGTCGGAGCGGTCGGAGACGCCGTTCTCGCGGAGGAAGGCGCGGAGCGGGACGCCGGTCCAGCGCGCGGTGCCGGCCAGGCCGCCGCCGACCTCGTTGGAGACGCAGGTGAGCGTGACGTCGCGCTCGACGACGTCGTCGCGGTCGAACAGGTCGGCCAGCGTGTACGTGCGCGGGGAGTCGAACATCCCGGTCAGCCGCAGCCGGTACTCCCCCGGGCGGATCTGCGGGACGGTGATCGCGGTGTCCACCCGGTAGAAGTCGCGGTCGGGCGTGAACAGCGGCGTCAGCCCCTCGACCCGCTCGGCGAGGTCGGCGCCGGGGGGCAGCGCGGGGGCCGGGGACGACGGCGTCGGCAGGGAGAGGTCGCCGCGGTCGCCGCTGACGTCGAACCGGCGCTGCAGCAGCAGCCCGCCGCCGCCGGCGACCGCGGCCGCGCCCAGGGCGGCGGCGCCGGTGAGGACGAACCGCCGGCGGTCCAGGCCGGCGTCCTCGCGACCGGCCGTCGTCAGCGCGTCGCGCAGCCGGTCCAGCACCGCCTCGTCGTCGCCGCGTGGGGCGGGTCGCAGCGGCACCGTCAGCGGGGCCACCAGCAGGAGGAGGGCGACGACGCCGGCCCCCGCGCCCGCGACGGAGGGCAGCGCGTCGAGCGGGCCGCCCGCCGGCCGGGTCGCCGCGGCGAGGGCGCCGATGGCGCCGAACAGCACGATCCCGGCCACGCCGGCCCGCCGGGAGCGCAGCGACACCAGCCCGACCAGCGCCGCGTACAGAGCGACGACGACCAGCGTGCCGACGACGAGGGCGACCTTGTCGTCCTCGCCGAACGTCGCGACGGCGAACTGCTTGACCGGCTCGGGGACCAGGGTGATGACCGTGTCGCCGACCGCCACGACCGGCGAGGACGCCGGACCGACGAGCGCGGCGACCAGCTCGGCCACGCCCAGCGCGGCCGCGGCGGCCAGCAGCCCGGCGAGCGCGGCGAGCAGCCCGCGCGCGCCGCGGCGGGCAGGGCGGTCGGCCCCGTCCGGTCCGGTGGCCGGCGCGGGGGCCTGCTCGGTGGTGGTCACGTCCGGCGTTCGGGGCGGCCGGGCGAGCGGTTCACCACCGGAGGTAACGAAACGGTCACGACATCAGATCGTGCGCGACGGAATCAGCGTCCCTGCGCCCGCCGCCAGCCCTGGGAGCGGTACCAGTCGCTGGCCGGCTTCTGCGCGAGCGCGACGACGCCGACGACGACGAGCAGCGTCTGGACCAGGTTCAGCACCGTGGTCAGCCCGCCGACGGACGGCCCGGCCAGCGAGAACAGCCCGCCGACGACGGCCAGGCCGCCGAACACCCAGAGCACGATCCGCGCCCAGTTGCGCCCCGTCCAGGCGAACCAGAGGAACAGCGCCTGCAGGCCGAGGAGGACCAGGCTGAAGACGATGCCGACGGTGACCACCGTGGCGCTCGCGACGCCGGAGACGCCCTCGTACTCGGCCGGGTCCAGGCCGGCGTCGACCAGCGCCCGGTCGACGACCTCGTCGAACTGCGCGAACGCGACGATCGCGCCGAGCAGGCCGAGGACCAGGCTCGCGACGTAGGCGCCGATCCCGAGGCGCACCGCCTGCGGCCGCTCGAGCGGGGCGGGCGCGCCGAGGCCGTCGGGCGCGGCCGGCGCGGAGGCGTAGCCCCCGTACGGGTTCTGGCCGTAGGGGTCCTGGCCGTAGGGGTTCTGGCCGTAGGGCTGCCCCGGCTGGTCCCAGCCCTGCGGGCCCTGTCCTGCGGTCATGTCCGTCCTCTCCCGTCGTGGTGGCCCGCGCATGATGATCGACGGGCCGCCGTCCGACCACCCCCGGGCGCGCCGCGCGGCCGGCCGGCGGTCAGCGGGCGGACGTTCGCCGGCGCTCCCCCTCCGTCCGGTACCACTCCGAGGCCGGCCGCAGGGCGAGCGCGACGAGCCCCACCGCGCTGATGACGGTGATGAACACCGACAGCGACCCGAGGAAGCCCTGACCGGTCGTCCCCGGACCGGTGAGGCCGGACAACCCGCCGAGGACGTTGACGGCACCGAGGACCTGGAGCACCACCCGCGCCCAGGCGCGCCCGGTCCAGGCGAACCGGATGACCAGCGCCTCCAGGGCCACCAGCACCACCCCGAAGCCCGCGCCGACCCAGAACGCGGCCCGCGCCGTCGACTCGGGGACCTCGGCTCCCGAGGCGGCCTGCACCTGTGCGACGACGCCGTCGACGTCGGACAGCGTGACCACCGAGGACACCAGGCCGAGGATCAGCGCGGCCATGAACGCGCCGATCCCCACCCGCACCGCGACCGGCCGCTCGGCCGGCGGCGGGGGCTCGGCGCCCGGCGCCGGCGGCGCGTCGCGGTGGCCCGGGAGCGGTCCTCCCCGTTCCTCGGTCACGTGACCCCTCCCTCTCCTCGACGATCCTGCCGCCATCGTGCCCGTGCCGGGTGCGGCGCCTCCCCGCGCCGCGCCCCGGGGACGCGGCGGGGGGGGGGGGGGGGGGGGGGGGGGGCGGGGGGGGGGGGGGGGGGGGGGGGGGTGGGGGTGGGGGGGCGGAGGGGCTAAGACACACGAACAAAGC
>NZ_JBJGZK010000021.1:0-82087 GCF_054050475.1 Geodermatophilus sp. SYSU D00525 | reverse complement strand
CGGTTCGGGTGTCAGGTGACCCCACCATCGCCGCTACCACACGGCCCCCATGTTGCCCGGGCGGGGGGCGGCGCCACCCCGCCCCGCCCCGGGGGGACGCGGCGGCCCCCCCCCCCCGAGGGGACGGCGGGCCCTGGCGAGGTGCTCCTCGTTCAGCCGCGGCGGACGGTCAGGCCCTCCTCGGCCAGGTCGTCCGGCGCGTCGACGACGACCTCGTCCCCGTCGCGGATCTCCCCGGCCAGCAGCGCGCGGGCCAGCGGGTCGCCGATCGCGGACTGCACCAGCCGGCGCAGCGGGCGGGCGCCGTAGACCGGGTCGAACCCGTTGAGCGCCAGCCACTCGCGGGCGGCCTCGGTGACGGTCAGCGTCAGCCGGCGGGCGGCCAGCCGGCGGGCGAGCACGCCCACCTGGATCTCGACGATCCCGGCCAGCTCCTCGCTGCCCAGCGCCCGGAACACCACGACGTCGTCGAGGCGGTTGAGGAACTCGGGCTTGAAGTGCGACCGGACGACGTCCATGACCGCGGACCGCCGCGCCTCCTCCGGCAGCGACTGGTCGGCGATCAGCTGCGAGCCGAGGTTCGACGTCAGGATCAGGAGGGTGTTGCGGAAGTCCACCGTCCGCCCCTGGCCGTCGGTGAGCCGGCCGTCGTCGAGGACCTGCAGCAGCACGTCGAAGACGTCGGGGTGGGCCTTCTCCACCTCGTCGAGCAGCACGACGGTGTAGGGCCGCCGCCGGACCGCCTCGGTGAGCTGACCGCCGGCCTCGTAGCCGACGTAGCCCGGAGGGGCGCCGACCAGCCGGGCCACCGAGTGCTTCTCGGAGTACTCGCTCATGTCGACGCGGACCATCGCCCGCTCGTCGTCGAACAGGAACTCCGCCAGCGCCTTGGCCAGCTCGGTCTTGCCGACGCCGGTGGGGCCGAGGAAGAGGAACGAGCCGGTGGGCCGGTCGGGGTCGGCGATGCCCGACCGCGCGCGGCGGACGGCGTCGGAGACGGCGCGGACGGCGTCGGGCTGGCCGACGACCCGCTCCCCGAGCTCGTCCTCCATCCGCAGCAGCTTCGCCGTCTCGCCCTCGAGCAACCGGCCGGCGGGGATGCCGGTCCAGGCCTGGACGACCTCGGCGATGTCGTCGGGACCGACCTCCTCCTTGAGCATGGAGGCCTGGGCGGCGACCTCGTCCTCGGCCGCGGCGAGCGCCTTCTCCAGCTGCGGCATCCGGCCGTAGCGGAGCTCGGCGACGCGCGCGAGGTCGCCGTCGCGCTCGGCGCGCTCGGACTCGGTGCGCAACCGCTCCAGCTCCTCCTTGTGCTGCTGGATGCGGACGATCGCGCTCTTGTCCTGCTGCCAGCGGGCGGTCAGCTCGGCGAGCTCCTGGCGCCGGTCGGCCAGGTCGGCGCGCAGCGCGGCCAGCCGGTCGAG
Source organism: Geodermatophilus sp. SYSU D00525 (assembly GCF_054050475.1). Taxonomy (NCBI): domain Bacteria; kingdom Bacillati; phylum Actinomycetota; class Actinomycetes; order Geodermatophilales; family Geodermatophilaceae; genus Geodermatophilus; species Geodermatophilus sp. SYSU D00525. The sequence goes on along the minus strand of NZ_JBJGZK010000021.1, from coordinate 80,663 downwards.
GGACGACGGGTCGTCCTCCTTGGCCAGCGCCATCTCCTCGATCTCCATGCGGCGCACGGCGCGCTCGACCTCGTCGACCTCGACCGGGCGGCTGTCGATCTCCATCCGCAGCCGGCTGGCCGCCTCGTCGACCAGGTCGATCGCCTTGTCGGGGAGGAAGCGGGCCGTGACGTACCGGTCCGACAGCGTGGCGGCGGCGACGATCGCGGCGTCGGTGATCCGGACGCCGTGGTGCACCTCGTAGCGCTCCTTGAGTCCGCGCAGGATGCCGATCGTGTCCTCGACCGAGGGCTCGCCGACGAGGACTTGCTGGAAGCGGCGCTCCAGCGCCGGGTCCTTCTCGATGTGCTCGCGGTACTCGTCGAGCGTGGTCGCGCCGACCATGCGCAGCTCGCCGCGGGCGAGCATCGGCTTGATCATGTTGCCGGCGTCCATGGCCGAGTCCCCGGTGGCCCCGGCGCCGACGATGGTGTGCAGCTCGTCGATGAAGGTGACGACCTGGCCCTCGGACTCGGCGATCTCCTGCAGGACGGCCTTGAGCCGCTCCTCGAACTCGCCGCGGTACTTGGCGCCGGCGACCATGCTCGCCAGGTCCAGCGCCATCAGCCGCTTGCCCTTGAGGCTCTCGGGGACGTCGCCGGCCACGATCCGCTGGGCCAGGCCCTCGACGATCGCCGTCTTGCCGACGCCGGGCTCGCCGATGAGGACCGGGTTGTTCTTGGTGCGGCGGGAGAGCACCTGCACGACGCGGCGGATCTCGGTGTCCCGGCCGATGACCGGGTCGATCTTCCCCTCGCGGGCGCGCTCGGTGAGGTCGACGGCGTACTTCTCCAGCGCCTGGAAGGTGCTCTCGGGGTCGGCCGTGGTGACCTTGCGGTTGCCGCGCACGGTGCGGAAGGCGGCCAGCAGCGCGTCGCGGGTGGCCCCGGCGCTGGTGAGCACGGTGCCCGCCTCGCCCTCGGAGCCGGCCAGGCCGACCAGCAGGTGCTCGGTGGAGACGTACTCGTCGCCCAGCGCGCTCGCCTGCTCGCCGGCGGCGTTGACCACCCGCAGCAGCTCACGCGACGGCGACGGCGCGGCGACGGTGGCGCCGCTGACGCTCGGCATGCGGCGCAGGGCGGCCTCGGCCTTGGCCCGGACGTCGGCCGGGTCGGCGCCGACGGCGGTCAGCAGCGGGCCGGCGATGCCGTCGCTCTGCTGCAGCAGCGCGACGAGCAGGTGCAGGGGCTCCAGCGCCGCCTGCCCCCGGTCGACCGCCAGCCGCTGGGCGGCCGCGAACGCCTCCTGCGAACGGGTGGTCAGCTTGCTCTCCATGGTCGGTGCGGTCGGTCCTCTCCTCGGTGCGCCGGGGCTCCCCGGCGGGGGTCGCTGTCGACCGGTCCAACGGACCGGAGGTTGAGTCTGTTCCGCTCAACCCGGGTCCCGACAAGGGGCTCCCCGGAGGTTGACATCCGACGCAACTGCATGCCACGCGACCGGATCGTCCCTACACTCGTGTCATGACGACGACGAGCGGGGACCCGCACCTCCCCGCCCCGAGCGTGGCCCTGGACGACCAGCTGTGCTTCGCGCTGTACGCAGCGTCGCGCGCGATGACCGCCCGGTACCGGCCGATGCTCGAGGAGCTCGGGCTGACCTATCCCCAGTACCTGGTCATGATGCTGCTCTGGGAAGAGGACCACCAGACCGTCGGCCAGCTCGGCGCCCGCCTGGCACTCGACAGCGGCACGCTGTCCCCGCTGCTCAAGCGGCTCACGGCGGCCGGCCTGGTCACGCGCCACCGGCGGGTGGAGGACGAGCGGTCGGTGGCCATCGCCCTCACCGACGCCGGCCGGGCCCTGCGCGACAAGGCCTTCGCGATCTCGCAGGACATGATCTGCGCGCTCGACCTGGACGTGGAGTCCTTCTCCGACCTCAAGCAGACGCTCAACGTGCTGACCCAGCGGGTCACCGAGGCGCCGCGCGCGCTGTGACCGGCCGGCGGGTTGCCCTCAACCCACCGGGGTAGGGCCGCGGGGTCCCGCGCGCCGGCGAGACGATGCCGGCGCGCCCTCCGACCGGAAGGCAGCCCGATGCCCACCCGCACCGCCCGCACCGCCTGGAACGGCACCCTCCAGGACGGCTCCGGCCAGGTCGAGCTGACCAGCTCGAAGCTCGGCACCTTCGACGTGAGCTGGCCGAAGCGCACCGCCGACGAGGCCGGCGGCTCCACCAGCCCCGAGGAGCTCGTCGCCGCGGCCCACTCCGCCTGCTTCTCGATGGCCCTGTCGAACGAGATCGCGAAGGCCGGCGGCACGCCTCAGTCGCTCGACGTCACCGCCGACGTCACGCTCGGGCTCCAGGACGGCGCCACGATCACCGGCATCAAACTGACCGTCCGCGCCGAGGTCGAGGGCCTCGACGCCGACGGGTTCGAGCAGGCCGCCCAGGCGGCGAAGGCCGGCTGCCCGGTCAGCAAGGCCCTGGCCGGCGTCGACATCACCCTGGACGCCGCTCTCGAGTCCTGACCCCGGGACCACGGCGGCCCGCTCCCCGGAGGGAGCGGGCCGCCGTCCGTCCGCGTGCCTGCTTCAGCGGGCGGTGCCGACCGCCTCGTCGTCGGCGAGCGCGGGGCGGGACTCGCGGGCCAGCCGCTCCTCGCCGCTCTCGGTGCGCAGGGCCACCTCGCGGATGAGCAGGATGGCCGCGACGGCGACCACCGCGATGACCGCGGAGACGAGGAAGACCCGGCCGGTCGCGTCGCCGTAGGAGACCCGGATGAGCTCCTGGATGGCCGGCGGCGCGTCCTCCAGGCCGGCGAGGCCGACGCTGCCCGAGCCGCTGCCCGCGGCGGCCACCTCCGGCGGCAGGCCGGCGGTGATCAGGTCGGTCACCCGGTTGCTGAGCACCGCGCCGAGCACCGAGACGCCGACGGTGCCGCCGAGGCTGCGGAAGAACGCCACCGCCGACGACGCCGCGCCGAGGTCGCTCGCGGCCACGGTGTTCTGCACCGCGAGGACCAGGTTCTGCATGGTCATCCCGATGCCGACGCCGAGGACGAACAGGAAGACGCCGAGCAGCACCATGTCCGTCTCGTGGTCGACGGTCGCCAGCAGGCCGAACCCGGCGACGACGAGCAGCGACCCGGCCACCAGGAACCGCTTCCACCGGCCGTGGCGGGTGATGAGGATGCCCGAGACGGTGGAGGAGACGAGCAGGCCGCCGACCATGGGGATCGTCAGCAGGCCGGCCGCCGTCGGCGAGTAGCCGCGGGAGATCTGCAGGTACTGGCCGAGGAAGACGGTCGACCCGAACATCGCCACACCGATCGCGACGCTGGCCACGATGGCGAGGGTCGTCGTCCGGTCGCGGAACAGCCGCAGCGGCACGATCGGCTCGGCCGCCCGCAGCTCGGTCACCACGAAGGCGACGATGGCGAGCGCGCTGCCGGTGAGGAACAGCGCCGTCTCGAGCGAGGCCCACGCGAACCGGTCGCCGGCGAGGGTGACCCAGATGAGCAGGCCGGAGACGCCGGCGGTGAGCAACGCGGCGCCGAGGTGGTCGATGCGGACCCGGCGCCTGGTCACCGGCAGGTGCAGCGTGCGCTGGAGCAGCACCAGCGCCACGGCGGCGAAGGGCACGCCGACGTAGAAGCACCACCGCCAGCCCAGCCAGCTGGTGTCGACCAGCAGGCCGCCGAGCAGCGGGCCGCCGACGGTGGCCACGGCCATGACGGCGCCGAGCAGGCCGGAGTACCGGCCGCGCTCGCGGGGGCTGATCATCGCGGCCATCGCGATCTGCACCAGCGCCTGCAGGCCGCCGAGGCCCACCCCCTGGAGCACGCGCCAGCCGATGAGCGTGCCCACCGACTGCGACAGGCCGGCGAGCATCGAGCCGACGATGAAGACCACGATCGACAGCTGGATCAGCAGCTTCTTGCTGAACAGGTCGGCGAGCTTGCCCCAGATCGGCGTGGACGCGGTCGAGGCGAGCAGGGTCGCGGTGACGACCCACGTGTACTGGCTCTGGCTGCCCCGCAGGTCGGTGATGATCGTGGGCAGGGCGTTGGAGACGACGGTCGAGGACAGGAACGCCACGAACATCGCCAGCAACATCCCCGAGAGGGCCTCGAGGATCTGCCGGTGCGTCATGCGGCCCTGCTGCTCGGCGGGCGCCTCCGCCGCCGGGGCGGCGACGGCGGGCTCGCGGGTGGTGGTCACGGTGCTCCTGGTCGGCGCGGGATCGGGTGGGGACGGCGGCCCGGACGGGCGGGTGGTGGTCACGAGGCGGCCCCCACGGCGTGCGGGGAGCGGACGGTGGGCGGCGCGGCGCGGTCGATGTCGTCGGACAGCCGCTCGAGCAGCTCGGTGAGGCGGCGGGCGTCGTCCTCGTCCCAGCCGGCGAGGGCGTGGACGGCCCACCGCGAGCGCAGCGCGCGGGCCTGGGCGAGGGCGGTGGCGCCGGCGGCGGAGAGCCGGATGAGGCTGGCGCGGCCGTCGCGGGGGTCGGGCCGGCGCTCGACCAGGCCGGCCCGCTCGAGGGTGGCGACCTGACGGCTGGCGACCGAGACGTCGACGCCGGCCTGCACGGCCAGCGCGCTGCAGCGCTGCTCGCCGTCGCGCTCGAGCGGGACGAGCAGCGCCCAGCCGAAGGAGGGCAGCTCCCCGGAGACGGAGTCCGCGGCCCGGCTGGACACGTGCCGGCCGGCCCGGACGAGGCGCGCGATGCCGGTGGTGAGCCGCTCGCACGTCTGGGAGGTGAGGGGCATGGCGTCCTCGGGGAAGAGGTGATTGCAGACCGCAACATACATCAGATTGGTTGCTGTCTACAACCTCATGCCCGTCCGGTGGATTCCCCTCCCACGCACGACGGCGCCCGGACCGAGGTGGTCCGGGCGCCGTCGTGGGATCAGGGGCGGTTCAGGGAGCGCCGGCCGCGGCGTCCCCGGCCTCGCGGGCCTCGCCGAGCCGGTTGAGCCGGGCCAGGAGCTCGCCCAGCCGGGCGACGTCCTCGGCCGGCCAGCCGGACAGGTCGGCCTCCCAGCGCTCCCGGCGGGCGTCGCGGATCCGGGCCAGCCGGGCCGCACCCTCGGGTGACGGGGTGAGGACCTGCGCCCGCCCGTCGGCCGGGTCGGGCTCGCGGTCGACCATGCCGAGCGCCACGAGCGAGGACACCTGGCGGCTGACCGTGCTCTTGTCCAGGCCGAGCCGGGCGACCAGGTCGCTGGCGCGCAGCGGGCCGGCGTCGGCCAGCAGCGCGAGCAGGCCGTAGGCGGCGCCGTCGAGGTCGGGGTGCAGCTCGCGGGCGAGCCGGGCCGAGATGGCCCGCGACCGGCGCAGCAGCAGGCCGATCTCGCGCTCCAGCCGCACGAAGGACTCGTGCTGCCGCTCCGGGCGCGTGCTCGTCACGTCTCCCTGGACGACGCCGCCGCCGCCGGGGTTCCCGCTCACCGCTACGCCTCCCTCGGGCGCCAGACGACCAGCGCGGAGGTGCTCTGCCGCCGCACCGGCACGAGGTCGGTGCCGACCAGGTCCCGGCCGTAGCCGCTGCGGATCGCCGTCTCCGCGGCGATCCGCCGGTGCTCGGACTCCTCGAGCTCGGCGACCAGCTCGTGCACCCGCTGCTGCAGGGCCTCGACCTGGGACTCCAGGTCGATGATCCGCTTGATGCCGGCCAGGTTGACGCCGTCCTCCTGGGACAGCCGCTGGACCTCGCGCAGCAGCGCGACGTCCCGCGGGCTGTAGCGCCGGCCGCCGCCCGCCGTGCGGCCCGGGGTGACCAGGCCGAGCCGGTCGTACTGGCGGAGCGTCTGGGCGTGCATGCCGGCCAGCTGCGCGGCCACCGAGATGACGAACACCGGAGCGTCGTCGGCGACGGCGCGGCTCGCCTCGGCGCGGTCGCGGTCCTCCGTGCCCGCGGCGCTCACCGGGTGCTCCCGCGGTCGGCGTTGCGCTGCGTGGCCGCGGTGATCTGCGGCCGCGGGTCACCCAGTTCGGCGTCGAGGGTCTTCACCGCCCGCTCGGCCTCGGCCGAGAGCCGCTGCGGGACGGCGACCTCGACGGTCACCAGCAGGTCGCCGGTGCGGCCGCGGCCGGGCACGCCCCGCCCCCGGACCCGCAGCGTGCGGCCGCTCGCCGTGCCGGCGGGCACCTTGAGCGTCACGTTGCCGTCCAGGGTCGGCACGGTCAGCGTCGTGCCGAGGACTGCCTCGGGGAAGGTGACCGGCACGGTGAGCGTGACGTCGTCGCCCTTGCGGCCGAACAGCTCGTGGTCGCTGACGTGCACGACCACGAACAGGTCGCCGGCGGGGCCGCCCCGCCGTCCCGGTGCGCCCTTGCCGGCCAGCCGGATCCGCTGCCCGTCCTTGACGCCGGCCGGGATCCGCACGGTGATCGTGCGGGTCTGGGTGGTGACGCCGTCGCCCTGGCAGGTCGGGCACGGGTCGTCGACCACCTGACCGGTGCCGCGGCAGTTGCGGCACGGCTCGGAGAACGCGAACGCGCCCTGGCTGCGGCTGGTGACGCCGGCGCCGCCGCACACCTCACAGGTGTGCGGCGCGGTGCCCGGGCGGGCGCCGCTGCCGGCGCAGGTCGGGCAGGTGCCCGGGCTCTGCATCCGCAGCGGCACGGTGACGCCGAGGACGGCCTCCTCGAAGGAGAGGGTGGCCTCGGTCTCGACGTCCTGCCCGCGGGCCGGCCCGGACGCCGCCTGGGAGCGGGCCCGGGCCGACCCCGGCGCGGCACCGCCGAAGAGGTTGCCGAACAGGTCGCCGAGCCCGCCGCCCCCGCTGCGCGTCCCGGTGCCCCCGGCGCCGCCGCCGAAGAGGTCGCCCAGGTCGAACGGCTGGCCGCCGCCGGCCCCGCCGGGGAAGCCCCCGGGGAACCCGGCGCGGGCCCCGGCGCCGCCCGAGCCGAACAGCCGGCGGGCGTCGTCGTACTCCGCCCGCCGCTTGGGGTCCGACAGCACGTCGTAGGCCTCGGAGACCTCCTTGAAGCGCGCCTCGGCCTGCGTGTTGCCCGGGTTCTTGTCCGGGTGCAGGTCGCGGGCGAGCTTGCGGTAGGCCTTCTTGATCTCCGCCGCGTCGGCGCCCTGGGAGACGCCCAGCGCGGCGTAGTAGTCCTTCTCGATGAAGTCCCGGGTGCTCATCGGACGCCTCCTCTCTGCGTCTGGTGGCGGCCGGTCAGCCGGCGGCCGGGGTCTCCCCCGGCACGCCGCCGCCGGTCGCCTCCTGCTCGGGAGCGGCCGCCGCGCCGCCCTCCGGGTCGGTCACGGACACCATGGCCGTGCGCAGCACGCGCTCGCCCCGGCGGAAACCCTGCCGCAGGACCGTCGTCGCGGTGGGCACGGTGACCTGGTCGGACGTGTCGTGCAGGACGGCCTCGTGCAGCGCGGGGTCGAACGGGTCGCCCGCGACGCCGAACGCCTCCACGCCCAGGCCGTCGAGCAGCCCGAGCACGCGGTCGGCGACCACCTTGAAGGCGCCGGTCAGGTCGCCGTGGTCCCGGGCCCGCTCGATGTCGTCGACGATCGGGAACAGCTGGGCGGCGAACCGCTCGGCCGCCTGGTCGACGACGAGCTGCCGGTCCCGGTCGACCCGCCGCCGGTAGTTGGCGTACTCGGCGGTGACCCGCTGCAGGTCCTCGGTGCGCTCGGTCAGCTGGCGCGACAGGTCGCCGTCCGCGGCGCTGTCGCCGACCGGCGCGGCCGGGGCCTCCGGGGCGGCGGTCTGGTTCTCGGTCATCTGCTCCCCTGGCGATGGGTGGGCCGGTGGCTGTGCCGGAGCCGGGCGGGGCGGGACGCCGGCCGGCTGCTCGCCGGCCGGCGTCCGCACCTCACCGCTGACGGGGTCGATCCGCCGCTTGTCCCGGATCACGACCCGCGGCTGCTCGTCCCCCTGGCTCATCGGCGGTCGGTGTCCTCGTCGACGATCTCGGCGTCGACGACGTCGTCGTCGCCGGACGGGGCCGACGCGCCGAACCCGTCACCGGAGGCACCCGCGGCACCCGCGGCACCGGCGCCGTCACCGGCGCCCGCCTGGGCCTGCTGGGCGTAGAGCGCGCCGCCGACCTCCTGCGAGACGCGGGCGACCTTCTCCTGCGCCGACTTGATCGCGGCGATGTCCGAGCCGCCGAGGGCGGAGCGCAGCTCGGTCAGGGCCTCGCCGAGCTCCTCCTTCTTGTCGGCCGGGATGCGCTCGCCGTTCTCCGCGAGGAACTTCTCGGTCTGGTACTGCAGCGACTCGGCGAGGTTGCGGGTCTCGGCCTCCTCGCGGCGGCGCTTGTCCTCCTCGGCGTGGGCCTCGGCGTCGCGCATCATCCGCTCGATGTCCTCCTTGGGGAGGGCCGAGCCGCCGGTGATGGTCATCGACTGCTCCTTGCCCGTGCCGAGGTCCTTGGCGGTGACGTGCACGATGCCGTTGGCGTCGATGTCGAAGCCGACCTCGATCTGCGGGACGCCGCGCGGCGCCGGCGGCAGGCCGGTCAGCTCGAACATGCCGAGCTTCTTGTTGTACATCGCCATCTCGCGCTCGCCCTGGAAGACCTGGATCTGCACGGACGGCTGGTTGTCGTCGGCCGTCGTGAAGATCTCGGAGCGCTTGGTCGGGATCGTGGTGTTGCGCTCGATGAGCTTGGTCATGATCCCGCCCTTGGTCTCGATGCCCAGGGACAGCGGGGTGACGTCGAGCAGCAGGACGTCCTTGACCTCGCCCTTGAGGACGCCGGCCTGCAGCGCGGCACCGACGGCGACGACCTCGTCCGGGTTGACGCCCTTGTTGGGCTCCTTGCCGCCGGTCAGCTCGCGGACCAGCTCCGTGACGGCCGGCATGCGGGTGGAGCCACCGACGAGGACGACGTGGTGGATGTCGCCGACCTTGATCCCGGCGTCACGGATGACCTGGTTGAACGGCGCCCGGGTGCGGTCCAGCAGGTCCTGGGTGAGCCGCTGGAACTCGGCGCGGGTCATCGTGACGTCGAGGTGCAGCGGGCCCTCGGCGCCGGCGGTGATGTAGGGCAGGTTGACGTTGGTCGACTGCGCGCCGGACAGCTCGATCTTGGCCTTCTCGGCGGCCTCGCGGAGGCGCTGCATGGCCAGCTTGTCCTTGGACAGGTCGATGCCGTTCTGGGCGTTGAACGTCTGCACCAGGTGCTTGACGATCCGCTCGTCCCAGTCGTCACCGCCGAGGTGGTTGTCACCGGCGGTGGCCTTCACCTCGATGACGCCCTCGCCGATCTCGAGGAGGCTCACGTCGAACGTGCCGCCGCCGAGGTCGAAGACGAGGATCGTCTGCTCGGTCTCGCCCTTGTCCAGGCCGTAGGCCAGCGCGGCCGCGGTGGGCTCGTTGACGATGCGCAGGACGTTGAGGCCCGCGATCTCGCCGGCCTCCTTGGTGGCCTGGCGCTGCGCGTCCTCGAAGTAGGCCGGGACGGTGATGACGGCGTCGGTCACCGTCTCGCCCAGGTAGGTCTCGGCGTCCCGCTTGAGCTTCTGCAGGATGCGGGCGCTGATCTCCTGCGGCGTGTACTTCTTGCCGTCGATCTCACCGGTCTGCCAGTTGGTGCCCATGTGGCGCTTCACCGACCGGATGGTGCGGTCGACGTTGGTGACGGCCTGGTTCTTGGCCGACTGGCCGACCAGGACCTCGCCGTTCTTGGCGAAGGCGACGACCGAGGGCGTGGTGCGCGAGCCCTCGCTGTTGGCGATGACCGTCGGCTCGCCGCCCTCCAGGACGGTGACGACGGAGTTCGTGGTGCCGAGGTCGATGCCGACCGCTCGTGCCATGGAGCTGGCTCCTCTTCCGTGTGCTCGGGTGGTGCGGGTGTCGTGGGGGTCGGTCGAGGGAGCTCCCTGCCTTGCGCGGGGTCCGCTCAACTTTCCTGCCCACCGTAACGGCAGACCTCCCGGCGGTGTTCCCGAGGGGTCGAGCTACGCATGATCAGGCGGCCTGATCGTGCTGCGTCCTGGCTCAGCGTCGGCGGTGAGCCAGGACGCACGACGGCGAGCTAGGTCGACGACGCCGCGATCGGCCCAGTCCCCGGGGTGGGCTCGACGGTGCGGACGACGCGATACCGGCGCGGCCCGACCGCCGGGGCCGCCAGCAGCCCACCCACCCGGGCCTCGAGCTCACGCCGCCGCCCGGGCACGAGGTCCTCGTAGGCCAGGCGCACGACCCGGATGCCCAGCGCGCGCAGGAGGTCCTCGCGCCGCTTCTCCCGCCAGAGCACGTCCCCGGGATGCCGGCCGTCGACGGGGTCGAGGTACTTCACCCGCCCGTCGAACTCGATCGCGACGCCGGCGTCGTCGTACCAAGCGTCCACCCGCGCGACGAAGCCCCGCGGACCGTGCACCTCGACCTGCAGCTCCGGACGGGGCAGTCCGGCCTCGATCAACGCGAGCCGACCGCGTGACTCGAGCGGGGACTCCGCCCGGCCGTCCGCGAACCCGAGGGCACGCGCCGCGTCGCCGATGCCGACCCAGTGCACGGCACGGAGGACGGCAGCGCGCAGGTCCTCGCGTCCGACGAGCCGCCCGTGCAGTGCGGCGTCCATCGCCACCACCGAATCCACGAGGTCCCACTCCCGGGCGCAGTCGACGAGCGTCCGCGCCGGCGCGGTCACGCCGAAGCCGGCGAGTCGCCCGAGGTCACCGTCAGAGAGCGAAGCCCGGGCGACGACGTAACCCCGACCGCGTCGCCACTGACCCGGATCGGTCAGCCGCACGGCCCCGTCGACGTCCTCGGGGAGCACGAGGCGGTGCACCCGGGCGGCGGAGGTGTGGCTCAGGGCCGGACCGGGAGCTAGGGCGAGCAGGACGGCGACGCAGTCGAGGAGGTGTCGGAGCCGGTCGTCCGACTCGGCGGCGGCGAGGTCCCGGGCGCGGACGTAGACGCCTCGCCGCAGCCAGCGCCAGTGGCCAGCGCTCAGCTCCGAGCGGATCTCGTCGGGTCGGTAGCCGACGCGCACGGCCTCCCGCGCGGTGAAGACGCCGAGTCGGGCAGCCGCGAGGCGGGCGAGTTCCGGGTGCACGTCGACAGTCTTCGAGGTCGCGGCGACTGCGCCGAGGTCCTCGCGGAACCTGTGGACGACGTCGCGCCGCCGTCCCGGCTCGCTGTGCAGCGTCCTGGCTCACCGTCGGCGCTGCGCCAGGACGCGGCACGATCAGGCGGCCTGATCGCGCGTCGCCCGCGACGCGGTGACCGTAGCGCGACCAGGAGACGTGAGCCCGGTCACCTCCCGCCCGACGACGTCCGCGCGGAAACACCCAGTCGCGGTGTTCCAGCAGCCTCGGACGCTGGCGAAGCCGCACGTCAACGCGGCGTCGAGTGGGCGGCGGGCACCGTCGGACCGGCCCGGATCGGGGCGCCGCGCCTCGGGTTACTGCCGAGTAACCTGAGCGCAGCCCGGCTATCGTGCTGGGCTGCGCGGGCACCGCCGCCCGCGCGTGATCCGCCCCCCGGTCCCACGGGCCGGAGACGGCGGCGGGACCCTTCTCGTCGTCCGGTGCGGACGGAGTCAACCGACGCCGCGTGGCGTGGGGAGAGGGAATCATGACGGGCCCCCTGCAGATCGTGCTCGGCACGATCAGCGTGCTGTTCCTCATCGTCTCGGTCGTCTTCGCCTACCGGGCCGTCCGCGCCATGGTGCGGATCATCCGCACCGGCCAGCCGGACTCGACCCGCAACGGGCCGGTCGGCCCGCGGCTGAAGACGCTCGTGGTCGAGTCGCTCGGCCACACCCGGATGCTCAAGTGGTCGGCCATCGGCGCCGCCCACTGGTTCGTCTTCGTCGGCTTCTACGGCCTGTTCCTCACGCTGGTCGAGGCCTTCGGTGAGGTGTGGAACCCGGCCTTCCACCTGCCGCTCATCGGCGAGTGGAGCCTGTGGAACCTCTTCGCCGACGTCATCGGCACCGGCACGATCGTCGGGATCCTGTACCTGATCTACCGGCGCCAGAAGGACCACCCGCGCCGACAGGGCCGCACCAGCCGCTTCTCCGGCTCCAACGAGGGCCGCGGCTACTTCGTCGAGGCCGTCGTCCTCACCGTCGGCGTCTGCATCCTGCTGATCCGCGCGCTGAAGATCTCCTCCGACCTCACCGACGCGCCGGCCTGGTCGCACCCGGTCTCCGGCCTGCTGGCCACCGTGCTGCCCGACAGCCCCGACCTGCTCAGCGTCGTCGCCTTCGTGAAGATCGTCGTCTCGCTGACCTGGCTGGTCGTCATCAGCCGGATCCTCAACATGGGCGTCGCGTGGCACCGGTTCAGCGCCTTCTTCAACATCTACTTCAAGCGGAACGACGACGGCTCCGTCGCCCTCGGCCCGCTGCAGCCCATGACCTCGAACGGCAAGCCGATCGACTTCGAGGACCCGGGCGAGGACGACGTCTTCGGTCGCGGCAAGATCGAGGACTTCACCTGGAAGGGGATGCTCGACTTCACCACCTGCACCGAGTGCGGGCGGTGCCAGAGCCAGTGCCCTGCCTGGAACACGGGCAAGCCGCTGTCTCCCAAGATGGTGATCATGGACCTGCGGGACCACCTGTACGCCAAGGCCCCGTACCTGCTGGGTGAGAAGACCGCGTCCGAGACCGCCCCGGACTACGACGTCCTCAAGCCCAGCGACGAGCAGGTCTGGGCCTCGGGCTACGCCCGCATCGAGGGCACCAACGACGCCCAGGCGCACCGCCCGCTGGTCGGCACGCTCGAGGAGGGCGGGGTCATCGACCCCGACGTCCTGTGGAGCTGCACCAACTGCGGCGCCTGCGTCGAGCAGTGCCCGGTGGACATCGAGCACGTCGACCACATCGACGACATGCGCCGCTACCAGGTGCTCATCGAGTCGAACTTCCCGTCCGAGGCCGGCGTGATGCTGCGCAACCTCGAGAACCGCGGCAACCCCTGGGGCGTCAGCCCGAGCACCCGCGAGGACTGGATCAAGGAGGTCGACTTCGAGGTCCGCATGGCCGACGGCCCGCTGCCCTACGACGTCGAGTACCTGTTCTGGGTCGGCTGCGCCGGCGCCATCGACGACCGCGCCAAGCGGGTCACCAAGGCCGTCGCCGAACTGCTGCACACCGCCGGTGTCGAGTTCGCCGTCCTGGGCTCCGGGGAGACCTGCTCGGGCGACCCGGCCCGCCGCATGGGCAACGAGTTCGTGTTCCAGATGATGGCCCAGGAGAACGTCGAGACCCTCAACGGCGTCTTCGAGGGCCGCGTGCCGGGCACCCGCAAGATCGTCACGACCTGCCCGCACTGCTTCAACTCGCTGGGCCGGGAGTACCCGCAGGTCGGCGGCGAGTACGAGGTCGTCCACCACACGCAGCTGCTCAACCAGCTGGTGGAGGAGGGCCGGCTCACGCCGGTCACCCCGGTCGACCGCAAGGTCACCTACCACGACCCGTGCTTCCTCGGCCGGCACAACAAGGTCTACACGCCGCCGCGGGAGATCCTCGACAGCGTGCAGGGCCTCTCCACCCAGGAGATGCACCGCTGCAAGGACCGCGGCTTCTGCTGCGGCGCCGGCGGCGCGCGCATGTGGATGGAGGAGAAGATCGGCAAGCGGATCAACGTGGAGCGCACCGAGGAGGCCCTCGGTCTCGACCCGGACGTCATCTCCACCGCCTGCCCGTTCTGCATCACGATGCTGTCGGACGCCCTGACGGCGAAGAAGCAGAACGGCGAGGCCGCCGAGCACGTCGAGGTCCTCGACGTCAGCCAGATCCTGCTGCGCTCGATGGCGCCGGTCGGCGCCCCGGGCACCGAGCACGGCACCGAGGTCGGCACCGCCGACGACGACGTGGCGGGCACCGGCTCGGCCGCCACCGGCCACGGCCAGGCCTGACGAAGAACCCCGCACCACCCCGACGGACGCCGTCGGCGAGGCATCCCCTCGCCGGCGGCGTCCGTCGTCTCCGGGGGCGGGTCCTCCGGTAGAACACCGCGCGTGCTGCTGCAGCTGCGGGTGACCGTCCCGCCCGACCGGACCGACGCCGTCCGGGACCTGTTCACCCGCTGCCCCGGGACCGCGCACCTGGCCGTGCTGCCCGGCGCCTCGGTCGAACCGCCAGGCGACCTGGTCCTCGCCGACGTCGCCCGGGAGTCCGCCGACGCCCTCGTCGGGGGGCTGCGCGAGCTGCACGTCGACCGCGACGGCGGCATCGCGATCGAGGCCGTGGACACCGCCGTCTCCGCCGTCGCCGAGCGGGCGGAGGAGGCCGCGCCGGGCGACGGCTCGGACGCCGTCGTCTGGGAGCAGGTGGTGCGGACGACGGCCGCGGACTCGTCGCTGTCGGTCTCCTACCTGTCGTTCCTGACCATCGCGACGCTGCTGGCCGGCATCGCGATCGTCAACGACTCGGCGGTCCTGGTGATCGGCGCGATGGTGCTCGGCCCGGAGTTCGCCCCGCTGGCCGGGCTCGCCGTCGCGCTCGTGCACCGGCGGCGCGGGGTCGCCCGTGCGGCGGCCCGCGCGCTGCTCGTCGGCTTCGCGCTGGCCATCGCGGTCACCGCGCTGGCCACGCTCGCCGCCCGCGGGCTGGGCTGGGTCGGCCCCGAGGTCCTGACGGCGGACCGCCCGCAGACCGGGTTCATCACCGCGCCGGACCACTGGTCGCTGGTGGTGGCGGTGCTGGCGGGGATCGCCGGCGTGCTGTCGCTGACGGCGGCGAAGAGCGGGGCGCTGGTCGGCGTCTTCATCTCCGTGACGACGGTGCCCGCCGCCGCGGACATGGCCGTGTCGCTGGCCCTGGGCGGCGGCGCCGAGTTCTGGCGCGCGGCCCTGCAACTGGGGATCAACCTCGCCGGCATCCTGCTGGCCGCCGTGGTCACGCTCCTGCTGCAGCGGGTGCTGTGGCGGCGGGTCCCGCAGGTGCTGCCGCGCTTCGAGGCCATGCCGCGCACGGGTCTGCGCACCTAGACGGTTGGCCTGTGCACCCGCCTCCGGGCGGGCCGGCCGCGCGGGGGACCATCGACGGGTGACCCGCACGGCCGACGACGCTCCCCCGATCCCGACGGCCGGCGAGCGGCGGCGCGGCCTCGCGCTCGTCGCGGTCGCCATCGTGCTGACCGCGGCCAACCTGCGGACGGCGGTGACCACCGTCGGGCCGGTGCTCGAGGAGCTCGAGCGCGGCCTCGGCGTCTCCAGCGCCGCGGCCGGCGTGGTGACGACGCTGCCCGTGCTGTGCTTCGCCGCCATCGGCTTCGCCGGGCCGCCGCTGGCCGCGCGGTTCCGGGACGCCCACGTGCTGGCCGGCGCGCTGCTCACCATGGCCGCCGGGCTGGTGCTGCGGGCGGTCGTCGACTCGTTCCCGCTGTTCGTCGCCGGCACCGTGCTCGCGATGGTCGGCGGCGCGCTGGGCAACGTGCTGCTGCCCGGCCTGGTCAAGCGCTGGTTCCCCGAGCGCACCGGCCTGCTGGTGGGCGCCTACAGCGCGTCCATGGCCATCGGCGGCGCCGTCGCGGCGATCTCCACCGCGCCGATCGCCGCCGCCGTCGGCCCCGGCGGCTGGCGGTGGGCCCTCGGCGTGTGGGCGGTGCTCGCGCTGGTCGCCGCGGTGCCGTGGTTCCTCGCCCCGCGCTCCCCCGGCGCGAGCCGGGGCACCCACCGCGCGGTGCGGATGGCCCCGCTGGCGCGCAGCCCGCTGGCCCTCACCCTGGCCGCCTTCTTCGGCTTGCAGGCGACGCAGGCCTACGTCGTCATGGGCTGGTCGGCGCAGTACCTGCGCGACGCCGGCCTCAGCGCCGCCACCGCCGGGCTGCTGCTGGGGATCAACTCGGTCGTCGTCATCCCGGTCAACGCGGTCACCCCCTCGCTCACCGTCCGCCAGCGCTGGCAGCGGCCGCTGCTGCTGGGCTTCATGGCCTGCTACGTCGTCGGCTGGGGCGGGCTGTGGCTGGCCCCGCGCACGCTGCCGTGGCTGTGGATGAGCGTGCTCGCCGTCGGCATGGGCACCTTCAGCATGGTGCTGGCGCTGATCGGGCTGCGCGCCCGGACGCCGGAGACGACGGCCGCGCTGTCCACGGTGACCCAGGGCTGGGGCTACGTGCTGGCCGGCGCCGGGCCGCTGCTGGTCGGCGTGCTGCGCGGCGCGACCGGCGGCTACACCGGCATGTTCGTGCTCATCGCCGTCGCCACCGCCGGGCTCACGGTCACCGGGTGGCTGGTCACCCGGGACCGGTTCGTCGACGACGAGGTGCCCGGCTGGTCGCCGGCCGAGGTCAGCCCTGCGCCCGCCGGGTCTCGGCGCGGGTGAAGTTGCGGAACGAGCGCGACGGCGTCGGCCCGCGCTGGTCCTGGTAGCGGGAGCCGTACACCGCCGAGCCGTACGGGTGCTCGGCCGGGCCGGTGAGCCGGAACAGGCACAGCTGGCCGATCTTCATGCCCGGCCACAGCGTGATCGGCAGGTTGGCCACGTTGGACAGCTCCAGCGTGATGTGGCCGGAGAAGCCGGGGTCGACGAAGCCCGCCGTCGAGTGGGTGAGCAGGCCCAGGCGCCCGAGCGAGCTCTTGCCCTCCAGCCGGGCGGCGAGGTCGTCGGGGATGGTGACGACCTCGAGGGTGGAGCCGAGGACGAACTCGCCGGGGTGCAGGACGAACGGCTCGTCGCCGTCGGGCTCGACCAGGGTGGTCAGGTCGTCCTGCTGCTGGGCGGGGTCGATGTGGGTGTAGCGGGCGTTGTTGAACACCCGGAAGTAGCGGTCGAGCCGGACGTCGATGCTCGAGGGCTGCACCAGCCCCGCGTCGTGCGGCTCGATGCCGAGACGCCCCTCGGCGATCGCGGCGCGGATGTCGCGGTCGGACAGCAGCATGGCGCGGAGTCTAGGGAGGCCGCCGGGCGCGCCCTCCGCTTCCCGCGGGACCGAGGTCCCGTCGTCCCCGTTTCGGGTCGCGTCCGGACGGATCCTGCCGATACCTGCCGGGACGACCCGCCGGACGCAGGAGGACACCGCGTGCTGGACACCCACCCCCGGACCGCCCCGCGCGCCGGCCGCACCGCCGTGCGGCCGACGGGCGAGGAGCGGACCTTCGCGGCCGAGGAGCTCATCGTCTCCAAGACCGACCCGCGCGGGGTGATCACGTACGCCAACGACGTGTTCCTGCGGGTGGGCGCCTACTCCCTCGACGAGGTCATCGGGCGGCCGCACAACCTCATCCGGCACCCCGAGATGCCGCGCGCGGTGTTCAAGCTGCTGTGGGACACCCTCGCCGCCCGCCAGGAGCTGTTCGCCTACATCAACAACCTGGCCGCCGACGGCGCGCACTACTGGGTGCTGGCGCACGTCACGCCGTCCTACGGCGCCGACGGGTCGGTCGTGGGCTACCACTCCAACCGCCGCCGGCCCTCCCGCCGGGCGGTGGACCGCGTCCGCCCGATCTACGAGCGCCTCCTGGCCGAGGAGCGGCGGCACCCCGACGCCCGCGCGGCCGTCGCGGCGTCGTCCGAGCTGTTCGACCGGCTGATCGCCGAGCACGCGGCGTCCTACGAGGACTTCGTGTGGTCGGTCGTCGCCCAGGAGGAGGACTGAGATGGCCCGCTCCCGCACCCGCTCCGACGCCGCGGAGCTCGAGGTCCACCGCGCGTTCGTGCGCCGGCTGACCGAGACCTGCGAGGCGGCCGCGCGCGGCGACCTGGAGGCCCGGGCCGTGCCGGTCGACGGCTCGGACGCCGTGCCGGAACTGGTCGCGCTGCGGCACGGCGTCAACCGCGCGCTCGACGTCAGCGACGCCTTCGTGCGCGAGTCCCGGGCGGCGCTGGCCGCCGCCGCCGAGGGCCGCTTCCACCGCAGCGTGCTGCGCACCGGGCTGCACGGCGCCTACCGGCACGCGGCCACCGGCATCAACACCGCCCGGGACGCCATGCGCGAGACCGCCGGGCGGGTCACCGAGGCGCAGACCTCACGGCTGCGGCTGGCCGACGCGTTCGAGTCGGTGGTGCTGGCGATGAGCGAGCAGGTCGCGACGGCGGCCACCGAGATGAGCGCGTCCGCCGCGGGGCTGACCAGCGCGGCGTCGGCGGCGTCGGCCGAGGTGGGCAACGCGACCGGCACGCTCGGCTCCCTGACCCGCACCTCGGCCGAGATCCGCGAGGTCATCGCGCTCATCGAGTCGGTGGCCGCGCAGACCCGCCTGCTGGCGCTCAACGCCACGATCGAGGCCGCCCGCGCCGGGGAGGCCGGCAAGGGCTTCGCCGTCGTCGCCTCGGAGGTCAAGGACCTCGCCGACCAGACCGCGCAGGCCACCGAGCGGGTGACCGCGCAGGTCGAGGCGATCCGCGCGGCCTGCGACGACGTCACCGCCGTCATCGGGACGGTCGGCGCCACGGTCACCGAGATGAACGGCCTGGTCGACGGGATCGCCGCGGCCGTCGACGGCACCGCGTCGCTGGGCACCGCGGACACCGACGTCACCGGCCTGTCGCAGATGGCCGAGCGGCTGCGCTCGGAGGCGACCGGTTTCCTGGCCGAGATGCGGCGCTGACCACCGGCACGGCCGGTGGTGTCCCAGGTCGCGGATGTACCGTGCGAGCAGCGGGGAGCAGGTCCGCTCCCGAGGTCCTGACGCGGTGGCGGCGGTCCCGCCCGCGTCCGCACGGCTGTGCCGGGAGGTGTGCGTGGCTGCGGATCCGGTCGTGGGCGGCGGTGTCCGCGACGTCGCACCGGGTCCCGGCACCGAGGACGTCTTCGCCGGCGGCAGCGAGAACGGGCGGCTGATGGCCGCCTTCGACTGGGCGACGACGCCGGTCGGCCCGGTGGAGACCTGGCCGGCGAGCCTGCGCTACGCCGTCCGCACGGTGCTGGCCTCGCGGTTCCCCATGATCCTGACCTGGGGCCCGGAGTACACGCAGTTCTACAACGACGCCTACGCCACGCTCATCGGTGCGAAGCACCCCGGCGCCATCGGCGACGACCTGCGGATCACCCTCGCCGAGGGCTGGGCCGCGCTGCAGGAGCCGGTCGAGCGGGCGATGGCCACCCGCGAGGCCTCGTGGATCCCCCAGCTCCTCCTGCTGCTCGAGCGCGCCGGCTACCGCGAGGAGACCTACTTCACGGTCTCGCACGCCCCTGCCTTCGGGGACGACGGCGAGGTGGCCGGGATGCACGCGGTCTGCACGGAGGTGACCCGGCAGGTCGTGGCCGAGCGGCGGCAGCGGCTGCTGCACGAGGTGGCCACCGCGGCGGGCCGGCGCGAGGACGAGCGCGACCTCGCCGTCCAGGTGTGCGGGGCGCTGGAGGCCGACCCGCTCGACGTGCCCTTCGCCGCCGTCTACCTGGGCGACGACGAGGGCCGGCTGCACCGCGTGGCCACCGCGGGCGTCGGCGCCGCGGCGCTGCCGGCGACGGTGGGGGCGGCGGCCGAGCTCGGCGCCGTCGACGTCGCGGCCCTGCGCGTGCCCGGCGGGCCGTTCGGCGACGAGGTGGAGCGGGCGGTCGCGCTGCCGCTGTCGGGCGGGGCGGGCCGCGAGACGGTGGGCGCACTGCTGGTCGGCGTGAGCCCCAACCGGGCGCTGGACGAGGAGTACCGGACCTTCCACCAGCTGCTGGCCGCGCAGGTCGCCGGTGCGGTCACCGACGCGCGGGCCTACGCCGCCGAGCGCGCCCGCGCGGAGGCGCTGGCCGAGCTGGACCGGGCCAAGACGACGTTCTTCTCCGACGTCAGCCACGAGCTGCGCACCCCGCTGACCCTGCTGCTGGCCCCCATCTCCGACGTGCTCGCCGAGTCCGGTG
The DNA here is from genome assembly GCF_054050475.1 of Geodermatophilus sp. SYSU D00525. NCBI lineage: Bacteria > Bacillati > Actinomycetota > Actinomycetes > Geodermatophilales > Geodermatophilaceae > Geodermatophilus > Geodermatophilus sp. SYSU D00525. The sequence goes on along the minus strand of NZ_JBJGZK010000021.1, from coordinate 60,965 downwards.
GGGAGCTGCCCGAGCCGGTGCGCGAGCAGCTCACCCTCGCCCTGAGCAACGGCCGGCGGCTCAAGCGCCTGGTCGACGACCTGCTGGAGTTCGTCAGCATCGAGGCCGGGCGCACCGCCGCGGTGCGGGTGTCCACGGACCTGGCCGCCTGCACCGCCGAGCTGGCCGGCGTGCTGCGCGCCGCGGCCGAGCGGGCCGGCCTGACCCTCGACGTCGACTGCCCGCCGCTGCCCCGCCCCGCCGCGGTGGACCCGGGGATGTGGGAGAAGGTCGTCCTCAACCTGGTCGCCAACGCGGTCAAGTACACCTTCGTCGGCGGCATCACCGTCTCCCTGCACGCCGAGGACGACGAGGTGGTCCTGCGGGTGGCCGACACCGGCGTGGGCATCCCCGCCGCCGAGCTGCCGGCGCTGTTCGAGCGGTTCCACCGGGTGACCGACTCCCCGGCGCGCAGCCGGGAGGGCACCGGCCTGGGCCTGGCGATGGTGCGCGAGCTGGTCGCGCTGCACGGCGGCACCGTGTCGGTGGAGAGCGAGCCCGGCACCGGGAGCACCTTCACCGTGCGGCTGCCGTTCGGCGAGCCCGACACCGACACCCCGCCGCCCGTCTCGGCGGCCGCCGTCCGCGCAGCCGCGCTCACCCCGTGGGACGACGACCTGCGCCGGCCCGCCCCGTCCGCCGACCCGCTGGGCACCGTGCTCGTCGTCGACGACAACGCCGACATGCGCGCCTACCTGACCCGGCTGCTGTCGCCGTCGTGGACGGTGCGGACGGCGGCCGACGGCGAGGCGGCCCTGCACGACGTCGCGCGGGTGCTCCCCGACGTCGTCCTGACCGACGTGATGATGCCGGGCCTGGACGGGTTCGGGCTGCTGCGCGCCCTGCGAGCCGACCCCGGCACGCGCGCCGTCCCGGTGGTCATGCTCACCGCGCGGGCCGGCCAGGAGGCCGCCGTCGAGGGCTTCGACGCCGGCGTCGACGACTACCTGCCCAAGCCCTTCGAGTCCGCGGAGCTGCTCGGCCGGCTGCGCGCGGTCCTCGAGCGCTCGCGGGGACGGCGGGAGCCGGCACCCCCGGCCGCGCCGTCGCCGTCCGCCCCGGCCGCTGCCGCTCCCCCGCCGCCGCGACCCCGCGCCGCCGACGCCGTCCCGGCCGTCCCCGCGGCGCCGGCCCCGGCGCACCTCCCGGGCGCGACGACGACGGCCTGGCGGTTCCCCTCGAGCGCGTCGGCGATCCCGCCGCTGCGCCGCCGGCTGCGGGCGCTGCTCGCCGACGCCGGCCTGGACGAGGACCGCGTCTACGACCTGGTGCTGGCCGCCTGCGAGGCCGCCACCAACGCGGTGGAGCACGCGCAGGACCCGCTCGAGCCGTACGTGGACGTCCGGGTGGCCGTCGACGACGGCGCGGTGGAGATCGCGGTGCGCGACCACGGGCAGTGGAAGGAGCGGACGTCGAGCATGGACCGCGGCCGCGGGTCGATGCTCATGAGCGCGTTCGCCGACATCACCGCGGTGCCGGGCCCGGAGGGGACCACGGTGACCATCCGCAGCCCCCGGCCCACTGATTGACCCGGCCCACCGATTGACCCGGCCCGCCGGCTGACCCCGGCCTGCCGACCCGTCCCGCCGTCCTTGCTACGCTGGCGTCCGGCCGTCAGGCCGCCGCGGGTGTAGTTCAATGGCAGAACATCAGCTTCCCAAGCTGACAGTGCGGGTTCGATTCCCGTCACCCGCTCTCCTCGCCTCCGTCCAGGAAGCCGGTGGCCTGCCCGTCCCCCGCGTGGGACCGTCCGCCCGTGCCGCTCCCGCCCGTCCTCCGCGCCGTGGTGCTCGTCGAGGGGGTCAGTGACCGCGAGGCCGTGCTGGCCGCCGCGCGGGGACTGGGCCGGGACCTGGCCGCCGAGGGCGTGGACGTCGTCGCGATGGGCGGCGCGCACGCCGTCCGTCGCCACCTCGCCGCGACCGGTCCCGGCGTCCGCGTGGCCGGCCTCTACGACCTCGCCGAGCGGGACGTCGTCCGCCGGGCGCTCGGCGTGCCCGACCCGGCGACGGCGGGGTTCTTCGCCTGCGTGGCCGACCTCGAGGACGAGCTGATCCGGGCGGTGGGGACGGCCGGGGTCGAGGCGGCCGTCGCCGAGCACCGCGAGGCCTCCGCCCTGGCCACCTTCCGGCGGCAGCCGGCGCAGCGCGGGCGCCCGGCCGAGGCGCAGCTGCGCCGCTTCCTGGGCACGACCAGCGGGCGCAAGGCCCGCTACGCGCGCGCCCTCGTCGAGCGGCTGGAGCCCGCGGCGGTCCCGTCACCGCTGCGCTCGCTGCTGGACCGCGTCTGAGCTCCCCGGCGCCGCCACGGGCGACAGCGGACGACCAGCGTCCGCCGCGCGGGCAGCCGCAGCACCAGGCACACGGTCAGGCCCCCAGCAGGACCGGCGTCCGCGCGTCGCCGGGCAGGTACTCGCCCCGCTCGTCGACGCGGTAGCGGGCGCTCTCCTCCGGCGTCGCCGCCACGGCGCGCAGCGCGGCCCCGAGCGCCGCGACGTCGTCCAGGGTCGTCCCGCGGTTGGCGCTGGCGCGCACGGCGCCGGGCAGCTGGACCTCGCCGGCCCGGGCCGCGTCGTGGAAGGCGCGGACCTGCTCCTCGCTCAGCTCCAGCAGGCGGGCCATGTACGGGTGGGCGCAGAAGCAGCCGCTGCGCACGCCGATCCCGAACTCCGCGGACAGCCGGGCGGCCACCAGACCGTGCGGGAGGTCGTCGAGGAGGAAGGCCGCCACCGGCAGCCGGTCCCCCGTCGCCGGGCCCAGGCGGCGCAGCCCCGGGACCGTCGCGAGCTCGGCGTCCAGGGCCGCGGTGAGGGCGCGCTCGTGGGCGAGCAGGCCGGGCCAGTCCTCGGCCAGCTCCTCGGCCGCGGCGGCCAGGGCGACCGCGCCGACGACGTTCGGCGAGCCGGCCTCGTCCCGGTCGGGGGCGCCGGCCCAGACGACGTCGTCGAAGGAGACCGCCCGGACCGCGCCGCCGCCGACCAGCAGCGGCTCGCCGCGGCCGAGCAGGCCCCGCGGGGCGACGAGCGCGCCGGCGCCGAAGGGCGCGTACGCCTTGTGCCCCGACAGGGCGAGGGCGTCGACGCCGAGGGCGGTCACGTCGATCGGCCGGTGCGGCGCCAGCTGGGCGGCGTCCACCACCACGAACACGCCGCGATCCCGCGCGGCGGCGGTGATCGCGGCCAGGTCGGGCAGCCACCCGGTGACGTTGGAGGCGCCGGTGAGGGCCAGGACGCGCGGGGTCGGGCGCTGGTCCAGCGCGGCGACGACGTCCTCGGCCGTGAAGGCCCCCCCGGCGCCGACCTCGACCACCCGCAGCCGCGCGGCGCGCCGCCACGGCAGGAGGTTGGCGTGGTGCTCGACCGCGGTGGTGAGCACGACGTCGTCCGGCTCGAGCGCGAGCCGGAACGCCAGCGCGTTCAGCGCCTCGGTGGTGTTGCGGACGAAGACGGCCTCGTGCGTGGCGGGGTCCGCCCCGACGAAGGAGAGCACGGTCTCGCGGGCGGCCTCGTAGCGGGCGCTGGTGTACCGGGACTTCGCGCCGGCGCCGCGGTGCACGCTCGAGTAGCGGGGCAGGAACTCCTGCACCGCCCGGGCCACCCGGACCGACGACGAGCTGGTGGCCGCGGCGTCGAGGTCGACGTAGCGGGTGAGCCCCCCGCCGGCCGTCGGGACGCGGACGTCCTCGCCGACGAGCCGGCCCGGGGAGGTGGCGGGAACCAGTCGCATGGGATCCCCATCGGCAGCGCCCGGCCGAAATCGAGCCCGGCGCCGCGCCTCCTGCCTGCGCACACCCCTGGGGGTGATCTGCGGCCACCGGCCTCAAGCGCCCGGGCACGGTGACGACGTCCTGGGCATGCATGCCTTCCAGCTCCGGGTCGACGGCGACCGGCGACGGCCGCGGGGCTTCCGTCTCACCTCACGGGTGTTCTGGGACCTCGCGGTGTGGATGGTCGGCCTCGGCATCGCGGTCGGGCTGGTGTTCCCGCCCTTCGCCACGGGCCTCGGGGTACCGGCCCAGTACGCCGACCGCCCGGTGTTCCGGGCGGCCTGCCTCGGTGCCGGCTTCCTGGTCGGCGGGCTGAGCTACGCGCTGTGCCGGTGCCTGGTCGGTGGGCGGCTGGCCGTCCTCAGCACCCACCTGCACTCGGTGGCGCAGACCATCTCGCACGCCAGCCGGACCGGGGACTGGTCGCACTCGACGTCGCAGCGGATCACCGTGGACTCCGACGACCAGCTCGGCGAGACCGCCCGCGCCTTCAACAGCCTCCTCGACGCCCTCGAGGCGGGGGAGCACTTCCGGTCGCTGGTCCGCAACGCCTCGGACGTCATCACCGTCGTCGATCCCGCGGGCACCGTCACGTACCAGACGCCGTCGGTGGGCTGGGTCCTCGGCTACCCGCCGGGGACGCTGATCGGCACCGACGTCCACGACCTGGTCCACCCCGAGGACGTGCAGGTCTTCCGCGAGCACCTCGCCCGCGTGGTCGCCGGGGAACCGCCGGCGACCTGGCCGGCCGCCCGCATGCGGCACCGCAACGGCTCCTGGCGCTGGACCGACACCGCCGCCCGCAACCTGCTCGACGACCCCGCCGTCAGTGGCATCGTGCTCACCACGCGCGACACCAGCGACCGCAAGGAGCTCGAGGACCAGCTGCGAGTGCAGGCCTTCCACGACCCCCTGACCGGCCTGCCCAACCGGGCGCTGTTCATGGAGCGCCTGCGCGCCGCGGAGGCGCGCGAGCGGGTCACCGGCACTCCCGCGGCGGTGCTGTTCCTGGACCTGGACAACCTCAAGACCGTCAACGACAACCTCGGCCACGACGGCGGTGACGCCCTGCTGCGGGTGGTGGCCCAGCGGGTCGGCGGCTGCCTGCGCCCCGAGGACACGCTCGCCCGCCTGGCCGGCGACGAGTTCGCCGTGTTGATGAGCGGCGCGCGCAGCGGCGAGCTCGCGCCCCTGGTCGCCGAGCGGGTGCTGGCCGCCCTCGCCCAGCCGGTCCACGTCGCCGACCGCGCCGTCCGCGCGAGCGTGAGCATGGGCATCGCCACCTCGGCCACCTGCGCCGCCAGCGGCCTGGGGCTGCTGCGCGCGGCGGACATCGCCATGTACGTGGCCAAGTCCAGCGGGAAGGGGCGCTACGAGACCTTCCAGCCCAGCCACCACGCCGCCCACCTCGAGCGCGAGCGCCTGCTCGCCGACCTCTACCAGGCGCTGGACCGGCAGGAGCTCGTCCTCCACTACCAGCCGATCGTCGACCTGGCCTCGGCCACCACCAGCGGCTACGAGGCCCTGGTGCGCTGGCAGCACCCCACGCACGGGCTGGTGCCGCCGGCGCGGTTCATCGCGCTGGCCGAGGACAGCGGCCTGATCGTCCCGATCGGCCGCTGGGTGCTCCGGGAGGCCACCCGCCAGGCCGCCGCGTGGCAGCAACCGGACGGCAGCGGCCCGCGGATGAGCGTCAACGTGTCGGTGCGCCAGTTCCAGCACCCCAGCCTGGTCGGCGACGTCGCCGAGGCGCTGGACCGCTCCGGCCTGGACCCCCGGCGGCTGACCCTCGAGATCACCGAGTCGCTGCTCGTGCAGGACGCCGCCGCCACCACCGGCAAGCTGGAGGAGGTCAAGGACCTCGGCGTCCGGCTGGCCCTCGACGACTTCGGCACCGGCTACTCGTCGCTGGGCTACCTGCGCCGGTTCCCCATCGACGTCCTCAAGATCGACAAGTCCTTCGTCGACGGCGTGGCCACGAGCCCGGAGGACCACGCGGTCATCGGCGCGATCGTGCAACTGGGCCAGACGCTCGGCCTGGACCTCGTGGCCGAGGGCATCGAGACCGCCGACGAGCTGGCCGCGCTCCGCGGTCTCGGCGTCGGGTACGGGCAGGGCTACCACCTCGGCCGTCCCCTGCCCGCTGCGGCGCACGAGGAGGAGGCGGCGGCTCCCGGGGTCGAGCGCCGCCGGCCGGACTCCCCGGGCGCCGCCCTGCGGGCCGCCCCGGCGCCCCGCGCCGCCGGGGAGGACGTCCCGGCCGCGTCCCCGCGCTGACCGCCCCGGCACGGCCGGACACCGGCGGCCGTGCCAGGGTCTGCCCGTGGACCCGTCCGCGGAGGCCGGGGGGTGAGCGCGGAGCCCTCCCCCGCGGCTGTCGACGACCTCGTCGCGCGGCTGCGCGCCGCCGGGTGCGTCTTCGCCGAGGACGAGGCCCGCCTGCTCACCGCCGCCGCGGCCACGCCGGAGGAGCTCGACGCCCTCGCCGGGCGGCGCGTCGCCGGGGAGCCGCTGGAGCACGTGCTCGGCGAGGTCGAGTTCTGCGGCCTGCGGGTCTCCGTCGGCCCCGGCGTCTTCGTCCCGCGCCGGCGCACCGCGGCCCTGGTCGGCCGGGCGGTGGCGGTGGCGCGGGCGGCGTGGGCACGGGAGGGGCGGGCGCCGGTCGCGGTGGACCTGTGCTGCGGCTGCGGCGCGGCGGGCCTCGCGCTGGCCACCGCCGTCGAGGTGGCCGAGCTGCACGCCGCCGACGTCGACCCCGCCGCGCTGCACCACGCCCGGCGCAACCTCGCACCGGTGGGCGGGCACGTGCACGGCGGCGACCTCTTCGACGCGCTGCCGGGGCGGCTGCGCGGGCGGGTCGACGTCCTGGTGGTCAACGCGCCCTACGTGCCCACCGCGGCGCTGCCCCTGCTGCCGCCCGAGGCCCGCCTGCACGAGCCGCGGGCGGCGCTCGACGGGGGCGCGGACGGCCTCGACGTGCACCGCCGCGTGGCCGCGGGCGCCCCGGCCTGGCTCGCCGCCGGCGGGGTCCTGCTGGCCGAGGCCGGGGAGGACCAGGCGCCCGTGCTGGCCGCGGTGCTCGCCGCCGCTGGTCTGCGGGCGGACGTCCACGGCCCCGGGGAGGACGGCACGGCGGTCGTCACGGGGACCCGAGGGGGCTGACCGGGTCCTTGGTCCCTGTCCGAACGCGCCGCGTGTCGCGAGGATCACTGCATGGCAGATCCGACCGCCTCCGTTCCGTCCGAGGACCGGTCCGTTCCGCCCGTCGAGCCCGTCCGGCTCGTCCCGCAGCTCTCCCGCCGTCCGGCGCCCTCGATCGTCGTCCACGTCGACGGCTCGTCCTCCGGCTACGGCGCCCTGGTGTGGGCGCTGCGCGAGGCGGCCCGCCGCGAGGGGACCGTGCTCGCCGTCGACGTCGTCGACGGCGGGGAGGGGGCGCTGAACGGACAGCGCCCGGCCGGGGAGCACGTCCGTGCTCTCGCACTCGAGCGGGTCGAGGCCCAGGTCGTGCGGGCCATCGCCGAGACCGGCGTGACCGGCCGCGTCCGCATCACCACCCTGGAGCGACCCCTGCTGGAGGCCCTGGTCGGGGCCGGCCGCGGCGGTGACCTGGTGCTGGTGAACGGTGCGGGACGCGCCCTCCTGCGGCAGGTCACGCCCCGCACCCCGACACGCCGCATCGCGCACGGCGCGTGAGCCCCCCGGCGCGCGACCAGCCCGGTGCGCACCAGGAACCCTCCGGACGGGCCGTGACCCCGCCCGGCCCGGAGGGCGTGCCCCCGGCGTTCGCCGCCGGCGTGCGGGCGGCCGCCGCCGGTGAGCACCTCGAGGCGACGCTGCACTCGATCGTCGAGGCGGCGGTCGCGCACGCCGACGCCACCTACGGCGCACTCGGCGTCCTCACCCGCGACGGACGGCGCCTGGACCGGTTCGTCATCGTCGGCATGGACGAGGAGACCCGCGGCGGCATCGGCCGCCTCCCGGCCGGCGCGGGCATCCTCGGCCTGCTGGTCGACCACCCGGAGGCGCTGAGACTCGACGACCTCGGCGCCCACCCGGCGTCGGTCGGCTTCCCCGCCGGCCACCCGCCGATGCAGTCCTTCCTCGGCGTGCCGGTGTGCGTCCGCGACTCCGTCTTCGGCCACCTCTACCTGACCGAGAAGCGCGCCGGCGGCCCGTTCACCGAGGCCGACGAGGAGGCGGTGCAGGCGCTGGCCGCGGCCGCCGGCCTGGCCATCGAGAACGCGCGGCTGGCCGAGGCCGCCGAGCGCCGCCGGGCGTGGGTGCAGGCCGGCACCGAGGTGGCGACCGAGCTGCTCTCGGGGGAGGACCCGGCCGAGGTGCTGCTCACGGTGGCCGAACGGGCCGTCGCGCTGAGCGACGCCGAGGCCGGGGCGCTGCTCATCGCGCAGGAGGGCGACCCCGAGGCGCTGACCATCGTGGCCTCGGCCGGCTACATGGCCGGCGAGCTCGACGGGGTGCGGGTCCCGCTGGAGGACACCCACGTCGGCCGGGTGCACCGCACCGGGCTGGGGGAGCTGGTGGAGGACGTCGCGGCGGACCCCGTGCTGGGCCGGCACGCCGAGGTCGCCGTCGAGCTCGTCCGCGGCGCCCGCTCCGCGGTCATCGCCCCGCTCGGCCCGGCCCTGGGGACCCTGGTCTGCCTGCGCCGCGCCGACCGCGAGCCGTTCGACGCCGAGGTCCTCGAGGCGCTGTCCGCGTTCGCCGGTCAGGCCGGGCTGGCCCTGGAGCTGGCGCGCAGCCAGCGGCGCGAGCGCCGGCTGCAGGTGCAGGCCGACCGCGACCGGATCGCCCGCGACCTGCACGACCACGTCGTCCAGCGGATCTACGCGACGGCGCTGACGCTGGACCGCATCGGCCGGACGCTGGAGGACGTCGACCCCTACGCCGCCCGCCGCATCGGGCGCAGCGTCGACGAGCTGGACGGGACGCTGGCGCAGATCCGCTCGGCGATCTTCGGCCTCCACGACGACGTCGTCCCCGAGGGCCTGGCCGCGGGGGTGGCCGACACCGTGCGGCAGGCCACCGAGGGTTCCCCGGTGCAGCCGGGGCTGCGGCTGCGCGGGGACCTCGACGGCCTGCCCGCGGGCCTGGCCGCCGACCTGCTGGCGGTGGTGCGGGAGCTCGTGACCAACGTGGTCCGGCACGCCGGCGCTGGCCGGGTCGAGGTCTCGGTCGAGGTCGGGGAGGACGGGCCGGGCGCGCCGGTGTCCGTCCGGGTCACCGACGACGGCTGCGGGCTGCCCGCGGTCACCCGCCGCAGCGGGCTGGCCAACCTGGCCGAGCGGGCCGAGCGCCGCGGCGGGCGGCTGACCGCGACCGGAGGTCCGGCGGGCACCGAGGTGAGCTGGACGGTGCCGGGGCCGGCGCGGCGGTCCTGAGCGCCCGGCCCGCCGGTCAGGAGCGGCGTCCGCGCAGCTCGGTGGCCAGGATCGCGGCCTGGGTGCGCCGCTCCAGCCCCAGCTTGGCCAGCAGGTGGCTGGTGTAGTTCTTGACCGTCTTCTCGGCCAGGCCCATCCGCTCGCCGATCTGCCGGTTGGTCAGCCCCTCCCCGATGAGCATGAGCACCGAGCGCTCCTGCTCGGTGAGCGCGGACAGCCGCCGGTCGCCGTCGGGCCCGGCGCCCGGCCGCCGCCCCGGCCAGCCGGCCAGCGTGCTGCCCCCCGCGACCGTGTGCACCGCGGAGACCAGGTCCGCGCCCCGCACCTGCTTGACCACGTAGCCGGCCGCTCCCGCCGCCGCGGCCGACGCGACCGCCGCCTCGTCGGCGTAGCTGGACAGCACCAGGCAGCGGACGCCGGGCAGCCGCTCCCCCAGCCGGCGGATGAGCTCGGCGCCGTCGCCGTCGGGCAGCCGCATGTCCACGAGGACGACGTCGGGCCGGACCGCCGGGCAGCGGGCCAGGGCCTCCGCGACGCTCCCGGCCTCGCCGACGACCGCCAGCCCGGGATCGTCCTCGAGCACCTCGGCCACCCCCCGGCGGACCACCTCGTGGTCGTCGACCAGGAACACGCGGACGGACGTACCGGTGACCACGACCGACCCCCCTCCACGACCGAGATCGGGATCACAGAGGGTAGTGCCGGGACGGCCCGTTCCGCGAGGTCAGATCGGCAGGAGTAGCGCTGCGTACAGGGTCAACCCCGGACCGAAGGCCGTCACGACCACGGGGCCGTCGACGTCGGCGAGCTCCTGGAGCACCAGCAGCACGGTGGCCGACGAGCAGTTGCCGTGCTCGGCCAGCACCCGGCGCGACGCGGCGACCTGCGCCTCGGCGAGGCCCAGCTCGTCGCGGACCACGTCGATGATCCGCGGGCCCCCGGGGTGCACCGCCCACCCGGCGACGTCCTCGACCCGCAGGCCCGCGCCGCCGAGCAGCTCGGTGACCACGTCGCCCACGTGCCGGGACAGGACGTCGGGGACCCGCGGGGACAGGCCCATGCGGAAGCCGAGGTCGGTGACGTCCCAGGTCATGTGGTCGGCCGTCGAGGGGTCGGTGCGCGCGACCACCCCGGCCAGCCGCCGCCCGCGGCCGGCGCCGGGCTCGACGACGACGGCGGCCGCGGCGTCGGAGAACAGCGCGTGGGCGACCACCTGGTCCAGGTCCCGCTGCGCCGGCTGCACGTGCAGGCTGGTCAGCTCGCAGCACAGCAGCACCGCCGGGCGCGAGCGTGCGGCGACGAAGTCGCCGACGGCGGCCAGCCCGGGCAGCGCGGCGTAGCAGCCCATGTGCCCGACCAGCAGCCGCTGCAGGCCCGCGGGCATGCCCAGGTCGCTGGCCAGCCGGATGTCCAGCCCGGGGGTGGCGTACCCGGTGCAGGTGGCGACGGCGAACAGGCCGACGTCGCCCGGCGCGAGGCCGGCGTCGTCGAGCGCCCCGGCGACCGCCTGCTTCCCCAGCGGGAGCGCCTCCTCCACGTAGCGGGCCATGCGGGCCCCGGTGCTCCACCGGCTGAGGTCCTCGTCGACCGGGTTGGCGACCGCGTGCCGGGTGCGCACGCCGGCGCTCGCCCAGATCCGGCGGGCGGCGCGGACGCCCTCGTAGTGGCGGGCGAAGAACCCCTCCCACGCCGCGTCCTGGTCGAGGGGCGCCGGGAGGGCGGCCCCGGCGCCGGTCAGCACGGCGGCGCTCACCCGCGGGGCTCCCGGGGGAACGCGCTGCTCAGCGAGGTGATCACGCCCCGACCGTACGGGCGGGGGCGGTCCGGCGCTCCTCGGGTGGCGCGCCGTCACCTGGCGGACGCGCCGCGTCGCGCCTGCGTCCGTGGCCGGCGAACAGCACCGCCGTCGTGGGCAGCTCCCGCATCCGGACGACGTCGCGCCGGCCGAGCCGCCAGGCGACCAGGTCGCGCACCGACGGGCGCAGCCCCACGAGCCGCAGGTCCAGGCCGAGGCCGTCGGCGGCGGCGAGCAGCCGGCGTCGGTCGACGAACAGGGCGGGGTCGTGGATCCCCGGCGGCGGCCCGCCGGGGACCCGCTCCATGAGCCGGACGGCGATCAGCTCCGCCAGCCGGGTGGCGGCGATCGCGTCGACGACCAGCGTGCCGCCCGGGCGCAGCAGCCGCGCGGCCTCGGCGAGCACCGCGACGTCGTCGGCGACGTGCTCGAGGATCTCCCCGGCCACGACGACGTCGGCGCAGCCGTCCCGCAGCGGCACCGCCAGCACCGAGCCGCGCACCGCGGCGACGCCGTGCTCCGCCGCGACGGACAGACCCGCGGCGTTCAGGTCCACGCCGACGTGCCGGTAGCCCAGGCGGGCCGCGTGCGGCGCCATGAGCCCGCCGCCGCACGCGAGGTCGACCAGCAGGGCGCCGGGATCCGGCGCCGGGGGGATGTAGCGGGCCCGGTGCGCGGCCAGCCAGTGCAGCATCGCGAAGCCGCCCGCGGCTTCCCACCACTGGTCGGCCAGGTCGTCGTACATGGCCGGGTCGTTGCGGCGGGGGTCGTCGATGCGCACGGGGCGGGGCTATCCCTTCTTCAGCGGGTCGTGGCCCCAGTTCATCAGCGAGTACCGCCACTTGGAGTCCTCGACGTCCTCCTTCTTCGGCTCCTGGGCCAGGTGCCGCTGGACGTAGCCGTGGACCTTCTCCATGTGGGCGTAGTCGTCGTCGGTGAGGTCGTCCCTCTTCTTGTGCAGCAGCTCGACGATGCGCCGACCGGACTCGTGCCCGGTGGACTCCCCGGAGCCGCCGCTCTTCTGCCCCACCGACCGCGACTCGTCGGTGTCGAGCCACCTCTCCAGCTCCGAGGCGCTCATGTTGACCGCCTCGTCGAAGTCCTTCCTGACGGCGTCCCGGTCGTCGTCGGCCACGGCCCCTCCTCGGTCGGTCCTCCCCCGGCGGTACCGCGGCGCCGACCTCGGGAAACGGCGACCGGGCGCGTCCCCGGGTAGGCGGGCCCCGTCCCGGGTACCCGGACGTCGTGGTGCCGGCCGGGAACGGCAACGGGAGGACGACGACGCGCGGGCGCGCCGGCGGCTTCGACGTCTCCGCCGCGACCCAGAACGCGGAGGCCCGCGGCGAGAGCCTCGACCAGGTGCTCGACCGCAACCTCGCCGAGCTGCTGCAGGAGCTGCGGGTCGCCATCACCGGCGTGCAGGTGCTGTTCGCCTTCCTGCTCGGCCTGGCCTTCACCCAGCGCTTCACCGAGCTCGACGGCTTCCAGGTCACCGTCTACACCGTCACGCTGCTCGCCACGGCCCTGGCGACGGTGGCCCTCATCGCGCCCGTCGCCTTCCACCGGCTGGTGTTCCGCCGGCGGCGCAAGGCGGTGCTCATCGCGGTGGGCGACCGGCTGCTCCTGGTGGGTCTCGCGCTGCTGGTGCTGGCGATCAGCTCCGGCGTGCTGCTCGTCCTCGACGTCGTCCTGGGCCGGGGTCCGGGGATCGTCGCGGGGGCGGGCGTCCTGCTCCTCGGGACGGCGACCTGGTACGGGCTGCCCCTGTGGGCGCGGCGCGCGGACACCGCCCACCCGACCGACGCGCAGTGGGACGGGGGGCGGCCCGCAGACTGAGCGCCGTCGTCGCCGCGCTCCCGGAGGTCGCCCGTGTCCGTCACCGTCGTCGGCAGCCTGAACGAGGACGTGCTGGTCGCGGTCGGGCGGCTGCCCGGCAGGGGCGAGACCGTCGTCGGGCGGGAGGCGGTGCTCGCCCCCGGCGGCAAGGGCGCCAACCAGGCCGCGGCCGCCGGGCGGCTGGCCGGGTCCGGGGTCGCGATGGTCGGCCGGGTCGGCGACGACCCGGCCGGCGAGCGGCAGCGGGCGGCGCTGGCAGCCGCCGGGGTGGACACCGCGCTGGTCCTCCCGACGCGGGGGCAGCCGACCGGGTCGGCGACCATCCCGGTCGAGGACGGCAGCGGGGAGAACCTCATCGTCGTCGTCCCGGGGGCCAACGGGGAGCTGACGCCGGACGACGTCGACGTCCCGGCCGTGCGGCGGGCCGCGGTGGTGCTGCTGCAGCTCGAGGTGCCCCTGGCCACCGTGCGGGCGGCCGCGGACGCGGCGTCGGGCCTCGTCGTGCTCACCCCCGCGCCGCCGCAGCCGCTGCCGCCGGAGCTGCTGCGGCGGGTGGCGGTGCTGGTGCCCAACGAGCACGAGCTGGTGCAGCTGGCCGGCGCGGACCCGGCGCCGCGGACGCCGGCGGAGCTGGCGGCCCTCGCCCGCACCCTCGGCGCCGCGGCCACCGTGGTGACCGTGGGCGCCCGGGGGGCGCTCGTGGTGCCGGAGGACGGCCCGGTGCTGCTGCAGGCGCCGCCGCCGGTCGAGCCCGTGGACACCACCGGCGCGGGCGACTGCCTCTGCGGCGCGCTGGGCGCTGCTCTGGCGCGGGGCGCGGACCTGGCCGGCGCGGTGCGCGAGGCGGTCGCGGCCGCGGCGCTGTCGACGACCGGGCCGGGCGCGCGGGGCGCCCTGCCCGACGCCGCCGCCGTCCGGGCGGTGCTGCCGCGGGTGCCCGCCGCCACCCGCGTGGACTGAGCCGGTGTCGGCGGGCGCGCAGGTGGGCAAGGCCTCCCCGACCGCACCGCCGCATCCCGAGGAGGACGCCGTGACCGAGCCCGAACGGCCGCCGCGCACGCCCGAGCGCGCGGAGGGCGACCCGCCCGGCGAGGAGGACGACGCCGGGCGCACCCCGCGACCCGAGGAGCCCGCCGAGGGGCAGCCCCTGGGCGACGGCCCCGCCGAGAGCCCCGGCGTCTGACCCGGACGGACCCGTCCCGCCCGGCGCGCGGCACGGCCCGACACCCGGACGTGCCGCGCGCCGGGTGACGTACGTCTCACCGCCCGGGAGGGTGTGGCGTCCGGCCGGGACTGTTCCCGTCGGCCGGGGACGGGCAGGGTGGCCGCGTGGACGAGGTGCAGCGCGAGGACCGGACGACCGACGACGCCACCGGCACCCCGCCGGCCCCGGCAACCGGAGCCGCCGAGGAGGCCGCCGAGCGCGTCGTCCGGCTGCTGGCCAACCCGCGCCGCACCCGCCGGGCCTGACGTCGCCGCCGCGTCGTCACAGCGGTCCCACGCTTCACCACCGCCCCGACCTGCGCGTTCGCCCCTCGGCACCCACGAGCGCGCAGCCGTGCCGGGTGCCCGGCGTGCCGCGAACTGATCCGTCACGGCAGGCGGCACGATCCCCCGTGTGACCGCCGCCGCCCTCTCCTTCGCCGACGCCGACAGCTCCGCCCCGGTCCGCCGCAGCCGCGCCGAGCGGGAGGCCATCGTCCTCGACACCGCGGAGCGGCTGTTCTCCGCCCGCAGCTCGCGCAGCGTCGGCATGGACGAGCTCGTCCGCGAGACGGGCCTGGGCAAGATGACGGTCTACCGGCTCTTCAAGAGCAAGGACGAGCTGGTCGGCGCCTACCTGGCCCGCAAGGCCGCCACGGTCCTCGGTCACATCGACGAGATCCTGCTGGCGCACCGGGACGACCCGCGCGGCGCGCTGCTCGCCGTCGTCGAGTACGTCGACGCCGACGTCACCCGCGCCGGCTTCCGCGGCTGCCCGTTCACCAACGTGAGCAGCGAGTACGACGACCCGGCGCACCCGGCCCGCAGCGCGGCCGCCGACTACAAGTTCGAGCTGCACGCCCGGCTCGAGCGGCTGGCCGAGCAGGTCGCGCCCGGTGTCGGCGAGGACCTCGCCGCCCAGGTCCACCTGATCATCGACGGCATGTACCTCTCCGGCGGCCTGCTCGGCCCGGACGGCCCGGCCGCCCACGGCCGCGCGCTGGCCGAGCAGCTGACCGACGTCGCGGTCGCCACCTCCGCCGCGGTCGCCGCCGCGCCGGTCGCCGTCCCCGCCTGACCCCCGCCGCCCGGCGGGTAGCCCCCCCGTTCGCCGGGCGGGCCCGGCGCGGGGCCCGCAGGATGGGCCGGTGACCGTGGACCGCAGCCGCCCCGACCTCGACGACACGACCGTCGAGGGCCTGGGCAGGCTCTCCGAGGCCCTGGAGACGATCGAGCAGGCCCGCGGCCAGCTCTACGGCTTCCACCAGCACTCCGGCAAGGCCGACCTGCTCCTGCAGGAGGCGGTGGAGCTGTTCCGGAAGGCCGGGCACACCGGGCTCGCCGACGACCTGGACCGCGACCTGGTCGGCCGCAACGTCATCGCCGACCGGTGGACCTTCCAGATCGTCGAGGACTACGACGCGAACTACTGGTCGGTCTTCCGCGCCTTCGACGAGCGGGCCCGCGAGGAGCTGGCCGACGGCGACCGGCACGTGTTCGAGGCGCGCATGAAGCAGCGCGAGCGCACCGCGGGGCACCCCGCGCACGAGGCCGGCCCCGCGCTCGACGACTGACGCCGTCCGGTCGCCGCCCGCCCGCCGGGGCCGCAGACTCGGGCGGGTGAGCACCCGCGAGCAGAAGATGCCCGAGCCGGACGAGCCGCGCTCCGTCGGCCCGCTCGGCAGCAGCACCTCCGGCCCGCCGGCGCCGGACTCCGACGGCCCCGAGAGGACCGGCCCGGCCGACGGCGCCGCCGGACCCTCCTGGCCGCCGGCGGAGACCGAGCCGGCGGCGCACCGGGACTGACGCCCCGCTCGCCGGGCGGAACCCCGGGGTCCGCGGTTTGAGGGGGCCCTCCCGCGGACAGTCCGCGATCATGACTGCTCCCGGTTCGCCCGCCGACCCCCGGTACCCCACCTCCGGCACGTCCGCGCCCGGCAGCGACCCGCTCGCCGGCGGCTACGGCACCCCCTCGACGTCCGCCGGCACCTCCCCCGCGGGCACCTCCTCTCCCGGCACCTCCCCCGCGACGACGCGGCCCTCCGGGCCGTCGCGCGCCGGGGCCGCCGGCCGCACCGTCGGCCGCGGCCTCGCCCTCGGCCTGCTGCTGTTCGTCACCGTCCTGCTCGTGCTGTTCGTCGTCTTCAACGGCCAGACGGTGCAGATCAGCCTCGTCTTCGGGGACGTGCAGGCGCCGCTGGTGGTGGCGCTGCTCATCGCCGCGGCGCTCGGGGCGCTGATCGCGGCGTCCGCCGGCCTCGTCCTGCGCGCCCGCCGCCGCAACCGCTGACCCTCCCGGCCCGGGACGCGCCCGACCCCTGCGGGCGTGTCCCGGCCCGCGGCCTTGCTCCTGGTTACCCGCCGGTAATAACGTTCGTTACCGGCGAGTAGGTAGCTGCTCGCCGTCCCGACGGCACGGAGCAACGGAGCCTGACCGCATGAGCCACTACACCGCGAACCTGCGGGACCTCGAGTTCAACCTCTTCGAGTTCCTCGACACCAAGGACCGGTTCGGCACCGGCCCGTTCGCGCAGATGGACGCCGAGACCGCCCGCGGCGTGCTCGCCGAGATCCGGCGCCTGGCCGAGGGCCCGGTCGCCGAGAGCTTCACCGACGCCGACCGCAACCCGCCGGTGTTCGACCCCGCCACGCACTCGGTGACGCTGCCCGAGTCGTTCAAGCGCTCCGTGCGCGCCCTCGAGGACGGCGAGTGGTACCGCCTGGACCTGCCCGAGGAGCTCGGCGGCTTCGGCGCTCCGCACGCACTGACCTGGGGCGCCTTCGAGATGGTCCTCGGCGCCAACCCCGCCGTCTTCATGTACGGCGCGTGGGCCGCCTTCGCCGCCGTCCTGCACGAGCTGGGCACCGCCGACCAGAAGCGGCTCGCCGAGCTCATGATCGAGCACAGGTGGGGCGCCACGATGGTGCTCACCGAGCCCGACGCCGGCTCCGACGTCGGCGCCGGCCGCACGAAGGCCGTGCGGCAGGAGGACGGGTCCTGGCACATCACCGGCGTGAAGCGGTTCATCACCTCCGCCGAGCACGACCTGTCCGACAACATCGTCCACCTGGTGCTGGCCCGCCCCGAGGGCGCGAAGCCGGGCACCAAGGGCCTGTCGCTGTTCGTCGTCCCCAAGTTCCACGTCGACCTCGGGACCGGCGCGCTCGGCGAGCGCAACGGCGTCCACGTGACCAACGTCGAGAAGAAGATGGGCCTCAAGGTCTCCACGACCTGCGAGCTCACCTTCGGCGACGGCCCGGTGCCGGCCAAGGGCTGGCTGGTCGGCGAGGTGCACGACGGCATCGCCCAGATGTTCAAGGTCATCGAGCACGCCCGCATGTTCGTGGGCACCAAGGCGATCGCGACCCTCTCCGCGGGCTACCAGCAGGCGCTGGCGTTCGCCAAGGAGCGGGTGCAGGGCGCCGACCTCACCGCCACGTCGAAGGACGCCCCGCGGGTGACCATCACCCACCACCCCGACGTGCGCCGCTCGCTCATGCTGCAGAAGTCCTACGCCGAGGGCATGCGGGCGCTGTACCTCTACGCGGCGAGCTTCCGCGACCAGGTCACCGAGGCCGAGGCCGCCGGCACCGCCGACAGCGAGGAGGCCGAGCTGGCCGCCCGCGTCAACGACCTGCTGCTGCCGGTGGTCAAGGGCTTCGGCTCCGAGCGGGCCACGCAGCTGCTCACGAGCGAGTCGCTGCAGACCCTGGGCGGGTCGGGCTACCTGCAGGACTACCCGATCGAGCAGTACATCCGGGACTCCAAGATCGACACCCTCTACGAGGGCACCACGGCGATCCAGGGCCAGGACTTCTTCTTCCGCAAGGTCGTCAAGGACGGCGGCGTCGCGCTGACCTGGCTGGCCTCGCAGATCCAGGCCACCATCGCCGCCGAGGCCGGCAACGGCCGGCTCAAGGAGGAGCGGGCGCACCTCGCGACCGCCCTCGGCGAGGTCCAGGCGATGCTCGCCGCGATGTTCGGGCAGCTCACCGGCGCCCAGCAGGACGTGACCAAGCTGTACGAGGTGGGCCAGAACACCACCCGGCTGCTGCTGGCCGTCGGCGACCTGGTCACCGCGTGGCTGCTGGTCCGCCAGTCCGAGGTGGCGCTGGCCGCCCTGGCCGGCGCGGTGAGCGAGAAGGACCGGCTGTTCTACGAGGGCAAGCTGGCCGCCACCCGCTTCTTCACCACCCAGGTGCTGCCGCGGCTGGCCGGCGAGCGGGCGATCGTCGAGGCCACCGACAACGCGCTGATGGAGGTCCCCGAGGGCGCCTTCTGACGGAGGACCTCGTCCTCCCGGCGGCCGCCGTCCCCTCGCGGGACGGCGGCCGCCGTCGTCTGTGGCGCCGGGAGCGGCGGACCCCACCGCGCGGTGCCCGTCCTCACGCCGCAGGGTGAGGCCGGGCACCACGCGGCGCGGGCGGTGGCCGACCCGCCGCCGGCCGTTTCGCCGGGACGACGGCGGGCATGCCTCCCGCGGCAGCGCCGTCGGACAGGAGGCACCATGACCGACCCGCAGGGCAGCGACCGCATCCAGCAGGACGTCCCGACCGCGTCGGGCTCGGGCGACAACAGCAGCACCGGGACCGGCTTCGACGACGTCCCCCTCACCCGCGACGAGGCCCTCGAGCGGGACGCCGCCTCCGGCGACGACCTGCCCGCCACGGCCGACGGCGACGTCGCCCGCGCCCGGGGCGGCGCGGCGTCCGGCGAGGTCCCCGGCCCCACCCCACGATCCGGAGGAGGCACCGACTGATGACCGAGCCCGAGAGCAGCGGCTACCACGACTCCCCCGCCACCTCGGACCCCGACGGGGACCTGGTGGACGGGACGCCCGGCCACGACCGCGGTGACGGTGGCGAGGCGGACACGACCCTGACCACCGACGCCGAGGCCCAGCGCGACGACTCCCTCGTCCGCGGCGGCAACGAGGCCGGCTGACCGGCACACGCCACGGGGCGCCCCCGATCCGGATCGGAGGCGCCCCGTGGCGTGTGCGCTGGGGTCAGACCCGGGTGGCCGCCCGGTCCGCCGTCGTCCCGACGGCGTCGTCCGCGGCGAGGTCGCGGACGCGGGTCTCGCCGTAGGCGAGGACCGCCACCAGCGTGACGACGGAGCAGACGGCCAGGTAGACGGCCACGCGCGTCGGGCTGGGCTCCTCGAAGCTGCCGAGCAGGGCGACCGCGATCAGCGGCGCGGGCGCACCGGCCACCACGGACGCCAGCTGCGCGCCGATGGAGACACCGGTGTAGCGGGCCTTGGTGCCGAACAGCTCGGCGAAGAACGCCGCCTGCGGGCCGTACATGGCGCCGTGGAAGAGCAGGCCGACGATCAGCGCCAGGACGACGAGGGCGAAGCTGCCGGTGTCGAACAGGCCGAACAGGGCGAAGCCCCAGATCCCGGTGCCGGCGGCGCCGAGCAGGTAGACCGGCCGGCGGCCGACGCGGTCGGACAGCGCGCCCCACAGCGGGATGGTCACCAGGTGCACCGCGGACGCGACGAGCAGCGCGTTCAGGGCGAACGAGGCGTCCAGGCCGAGCGCCTTGGTGAGGTAGGCCGTGGTGAACGCCGTGAGGATGTAGAAGGCGACGTTCTCGGCGATGCGCGCGCCCATGGCGACGAGCACCTCGCGCTTGTAGCGCTTGAGCACGACGGCGATCGGCGCCTGCTCGGCCGCGCCGGTCTCCCGGGCCTTCGCCTCGGCGACGCGCTGCGCCTCGAGGAACACCGGCGACTCGCTGACCGCCAGCCGCACCCACAGGCCGACCAGGATGAGCACGGCCGACAGCAGGAACGGGATGCGCCAGCCCCAGGCCTCGAAGGCGGCGTCGGACTGGAACGCGGCCAGCAGCGCGAGCACGGCGGTGGAGAGGAGCTGGCCGGCGGGCGCCCCGGCCTGGGGCCAGGAGGCCCAGAAGCCGCGGTTCTCGGGCCGGCCGTGCTCGGAGACGATGAGGACGGCGCCGCCCCACTCGCCGCCGAGGGCGAAGCCCTGCACCAGGCGGAGGAACACCAGCAGCAGCGGGGCGAGCGCGCCGACGGTCGCGTAGGTCGGCAGCAGGCCGATGGCGAAGGTGGCGCCGCCCATCATGAGCAGCGAGACGACCAGCAGCTTCTTGCGCCCGACCCGGTCGCCGAAGTGGCCGAAGACCAGCGCGCCGATCGGGCGGGCCGCGAAGCCGATCGCGTAGGTGCCGAAGGCCAGCAGGACGCCGGCGAAGTCGGAGGAGTCGGGGAAGAAGAGCGGGCCGAAGACCAGCGCGGCGGCCGAGCCGTAGAGGAAGAAGTCGTACCACTCGACGGTGGTGCCGATGATGCTCGCACCGACGACGCGGCCGAAGCTCCGTCTCTGGTGGGTCTGGGCGGGTGCGGACACGCGGTTCTCCTCGGTGGACGGATCCGGACCCGCCTGACGCTAGGAACGGCGCGGGGGCCTGCCCATGTGGCGGAGGCCAGTTCTGTGAACCAGGTCATGTGGTCCGCACCCATGTCCGGGCGCGGACCCGTGCGCCGACCGGCCGGGACGGGCGGTGTGGTCGGCACCCATCCCCGGCCCCGGAGGTGTGTGCGCCGCCGCCGTGTGAGCCACCCCGCTCGCGGCCTAGCGTCGCCGCCATGAGCGCGAAGGACCTCGAGGGACGGCGGGCGATGGTGACCGGCGGGGGGTCAGGCATCGGGCGTGCGGTCGCCGCCCGGCTGGCCGAGGCCGGCGCCGCGGTGGTCGTCGTCGACCGGGACGGCGCGGCGGCCGAGGAGGTGGCCCGCACCGTGGGCGGCAGCGCGGTCGCCGTCGACCTGTCCGACCTGGCCGCCGTCGACGCGCTCGACCTCGACGTCGACGTGCTGGTCAACAACGCCGGCTTCCAGCACGTCGCGCCGCTGCACGAGTTCCCCGTCGAGGTCTTCTCCACCATCCAGCGGCTCATGGTCGAGGCGCCGTTCCGGCTGGTCCGCGGCGCGCTCCCGCACATGTACCGGCGCGGCTGGGGCCGGGTGGTCAACGTCAGCTCGGTGCACGGGCACCGGGCGTCGCCGTTCAAGTCCGCCTACGTGACCGCCAAGCACGCGCTCGAGGGCCTGTCGAAGGTGGTGGCGCTCGAGGGCGCCCCGCACGGGGTCACCTCCAACTGCGTGGCCCCGGCCTACGTGCGGACGCCGCTGGTGGAGGGGCAGATCGCCGACCAGGCCCGCAGCCACGGGATCTCCGAGGACGAGGTCGTCGAGCAGGTCATGCTCGCCCCGGCGGCGCTCAAGCGGCTGATCGAGCCGGCCGAGGTCGCCGACGCCGTCGCCTGGCTGTGCTCCCCCGCCGCGGCCTCGGTCACCGGCACCTCGCTGCTCATGGACGGCGGGTGGACCGCCCACTGATGGCCCGACCGGGGAGGATGCCGGTCGTGGCCCGCACCGCAGCGCTGCCCGCCGACGGCCCCGGCCGCACACCCCGGGTGCCCTCGGCGGCCGCCGAGTACCTGCAGATGGTCCTCGACGACGCTGCGGCCATCGAGTACGAGGGCCCGCTGGTGCGCGCCCGGACCGCCGGCGCCGACCCCGCCACGCTGGCCGAGCTGGAGCGGGTCCGGCTGCTGGCCCTGCAGGTGCGCGCCGCCTTCGCCGCCCGCCGCCGGCGGGAGTCGGAGCTGTCGGCGCTGTTCGACACCGCGAGCGACCTCGCCACGCTGCGCGGCGTCGACTCGGTGCTCGTCGCGATCGTCCGCCGCGCCCGCCAGCTGCTGGGCACCGACGTCTCCTACCTGACGCTCAACGACGACGCCCACGGCGACACCTACATGCGGGTGACCGACGGCTCGGTGTCGGCCCGCTTCCAGGCGCTGCGGCTGCCGATGGGCGAGGGGCTGGGCGGGCTGGTGGCCCAGACGGCCGCGCCCTACGCGACGGCGAGCTACTTCACCGACGCCCGGTTCCACCACACCGACGACATCAACGGCGGCGTCCGCGAGGAGGGCCTGGTCGCCATCCTCGGCGTGCCGCTGATCCGCGGCTCGCAGGTGATCGGGGTGCTCTACGCCGCCGACCGGTCGGAGCGGACCTTCGACCGGTCCGAGGTGGCGCTGCTCGGCTCGCTGGCTGCGCACGCGGCGATCGCGCTGGACAACGCGCGGCTGCTGGAGGAGACCCGGGCCGCCCTGGAGGAGCTGTCGGCGGCCACCCGGGAGCTGCGGGAGCACACCGAGTCGGTGGAGCGGGCCGCGGGCGCGCACGACCGGTTCATCGACGTGGTGCTCCGCGGGGGCGGCGTCGAGGGCGTGGCCGCGGCGGTGACCGACGCCCTGGGCGGGCGGATCACCGTGATCGACGAGGAGGGCCGCCCGTCCCCCGCGGCCGACGGCGGCGGCGCGCTGCCGCCCGACCCGGCCGGCGCGCTGGCGCTGGCCCGCTCCACCGGCCGCACCGTGCGCGACGGCGACTGGTGGACCGCGGCGGTGACCGTGGGCAGCGACCTGCTCGGCGGGCTGGTGCTGCAGCGCGAGGGCGACCTGTCCGACGCCGACCAGCGCATCCTCGAGCGCGCCGCGCTGGTCACCGCGCTGCTGCTGCTCATCCGGCGCACCGCCGGCGAGGCCGAGGGCCGGGTGCGCGGCGAGCTGCTCGACGAGCTGCTGACCGTGCCGCTGCGCGACCCCGACGGCCTGCGCGAGCGCGCCCGCCGGCTGGGCACCGACCTGGACCGGCCGGCGTCGGTCGTCGTCGTCCGGGTGGAGGAGCGCTGCCGCGGCCGGGCGCTGGCCGCCGCCGCGCACCTGGCCGCGACCCGCGGGGGGCTCGCCGGGGTCCGCGACGGCCGCGTCGTGCTGTGCCTGCCCGACCTCGCGCCGGGAGCGGCGGCCGCGCTGGTGCGCCGCGAGGTCGCCGCGGCGGTCGGGCGGCCGGTCACCGCCGGCGGCGCCGGGCCCGCGCCCGGCCCGGCCGCGGTGGCCGGCGCGTGGGCCGAGGCCGCGCGGTGCGCCTCGACGCTGGAGGCGCTGGGCCGCACCGGGGAGTCGGCGTGCGCGGACGAGCTGGGCTTCGTCGGCCTGCTGGTGGGCGAGGGCCGCGACGTGCCCGGCTTCGTGCAGGCCACGCTGGCGCCGGTGCTCGACTACGACGCCCGCCGGGGCACCGACCTGGTGGCCACGCTGCGGGCCTGGTTCGACACCGGCGGCTCCCCCGCGCGGGCGGCCGAGGTGCTCAACGTGCACGTCAACACGGTCACCCAGCGGCTGGACCGGGTCGGCCGGCTGCTGGGCCGCGACTGGTCGGCGCCGGAACGGGCGCTGGAGGTGCAGCTGGCGCTGCGGCTGCACCGGCTGACCGCTGCCGAGGGCGCCGCCGGCTAACCGGGCGCCCCTCCGGGCGGGAAGACCGTGTTCAAGGCGTCGTGGCGCTTCCCGCAGCGCCGGCAGACCTTCTCGTCCGGGCCGCGCAGCCGCTCGTCGTCGGGGTGCCGCTGGACGTAGGCGTGCAGCCCCAGGCGGCAGAGCAGCGGCTTCGGGGTGGTCCGCGCGTCGCCGGCCATGGCGATCGCCTCCCTCGTCGCAGACCCCCAGGCTGGCACCGTCCCGTCCCCGGCCGGTGGGTCGGAGGACCCTCCTACCCTGGTCCGGTGAACGCCGTCCTCCCCCGCCTGCCGGCGGCCGAGTGGACGGCGCGGGCGGCCGCGCACCACGCGCGGGTGGAGCGGTGGACCGCGCCGCACCGCGACCGCCGCCGCCGGGGTGAGGAGCACCCGGTGCTGGACTTCCTGTTCACCTACTACTCCGAGACGCCGTCCCGGCTGCGCCGGTGGCACCCGGGGCCGGGCGTCGCGCTGGCGCCGTCGGCGCAGGGGCCGGCGCCGCACGCGGCCTGGCGCTGGTACGCGACCGGCGACGACGGCGCGGTGCGGCTCGACGTCGCGGCCTTCCTGGCCGACCGGGCGCCGACCGTCCGCTTCGTCCGGGACCTGCTCGCCGCCACCGCGTCGCGGCCGGCGCAGACCGGCTGCTTCGGGCTGCACGAGTGGGCGATGGTGCACCGCGCCGGCGAGCGGCGGCACGTGGTCCCGCTGCGGCTGGGGCAGGCGGGCACCGACGCCGTCGTGGAGGCGCACGCGATCCGGTGCAGCCACTTCGACGCGTTCCGGTTCTTCACGCCCTCCGCCGTCGGGCTCAACCGGCTGCAGCCGACGCGGGAGACGCAGGTCGCGATGGAGCAGCCGGGCTGCCTGCACGCGACGATGGACCTCTACAAGTGGGCCTACAAGCTCTCCCCCGCGGTGCCCGGTGAGCTGGTGGCCGACTGCTTCGAGCTCGCCGTCGAGGTGCGCGAGCTGGACATGCGGGCCTCGCCCTACGACCTGGCCGACCGCGGCTACGCGCCGGTGCGGATCGAGACGGCCGAGGGCAAGGCGGAGTACGTGGCCGCGCAGCGGGGCTTCGCCGAGCGCGCGGCCCCGCTGCGGCGGCGGCTGGTCGAGGTCTGCGACGCCCTGCTGGGCTAGACGCCGTCGCGGGGGCCGGCCGCGCCGACGCCCACCCCGCGGGACGCCGTCTCCCGCAGCTGCTCGACCACCCGGCCCGGCGGCGGCGTCGCCCCGCCCGACGGCGCGGCGGGACGGCGGCCCGAGCGGCGCTCGCGCAGCCGGGCGACCAGGCCCGCGATGCCGCCCGGCACGAAGAAGACGACCACCACGAACAGCGCGCCGAGCAGGAACAGCGGCTCCGACAGCGGCACCCGCAGCCAGGCCGGCAGGTCCTGCACGGCGGTCGAGGAGGCGAGGTCGGTGAGCCGACTGTCGAGGTAGGTGTAGAGGACGCCGCCGAGCACCGCGCCCCACCGGCTGCCCGCGCCGCCGAGCACCACCATGACCAGCAGGCCGAGGGTGAAGTCGGCGGTCGTCGTCCGCGGCGTGGAGCCGCCGAGCAGCAGCAGGTGCACCACCCCGCCGAGCGCGGCCAGCAGGCCGGCGAGGACGAAGACGACCAGCTTGAACGAGTAGGGCCGCAGGCCCAGCACCTCGACGCGGCGCTCGTTCTCCCGGATCGCCTGCCACACCCGCCCGGCCCGCGAGCCGGTCACCCACGCCACGACGACGTAGACGACGGCGAGGTAGGCCAGCGCCAGCCAGTACAGGTTGACGGTGTTGAGGACGCCGACGAACGCGTCGGGCACGGCCGAGCGGTCCAGCGCCAGGCCCTCCTCGCCACCGGTCAGGCCGCCGGGGTCGCGCAGGACGACGATCGACCCGACCTGCGCCATGGCCAGCGTGACCATGGAGAAGGCGATGCCCGAGACCCGCAGCGCCACCCCGCCGACCAGCAGCGGCAGGGCGGTGCCGACCACGGTGGTCAGCGCGAGCGCCGCGCCCAGGCCCCAGCCGAGCTCGGTGAGCGCCAGGTTGGCCACGTACGTGCCGGCCGCGAAGTAGAGCGCGTGCCCGAACGACAGCAGCCCGGTGAACCCGAACAGCAGGTCGTAGGACAGCGCCACCCCGCCGAAGACCAGGCACAGCGCCAGCAGTTGCAAGGTGCCGGGGCTGTTGAGGACGCCGTCGAACAGACCGGGGACCTGCAGCGTGGAGTACGGCAGGACGGCCAGGACGACGAGGACGACCAGCGGCGCCAGCCGCGTCAGCTTCGGGCTCATGCCACCCTCGCGGTCAGCCCGCCGGGGCGGGTCAGCAGGACGACGGCGAGCAGCAGGACGACCGACAGGTCCCCCACCCCGCTGGCCGCGTAGTAGTTGGCGAACTGCTGCACGAGCCCGACGAGGACCGCGGCCACCGCGGCGCCGGTGATCGAGCTCATCCCGCCGATGACGACGACGATGAAGGCGAAGATCAGCAGCGAGGTGCCCTGGCCCGGCGAGATCGAGCCGAGGTAGACCCCGCCGAGCGCGCCGGCCAGCGCCGCGAACGCGCCGCCGATGGCGAAGACCAGCGTGAACGCCCGCCGCACGTCGATGCCGAGCGCGGTGACCATCGACCGGTTCTCCACGCCGGCGCGGATGACCAGGCCGAAGCGGGTGTAGCGGAGGAAGGCCAGCACGGCGAGCAGCACGACGACGGCGCTGCCGATGAGCAGGAAGCGGTCGTTGGGCACGCTGGCGCCGAGCACCGACGTCGTGTCCTCGGCCCACGCCGGCGCCGGGAACGGCCGCGGGTCCGCGCCCCAGATCGCCCGCACCAGCGCGACCAGCGCCAGGCTCAGCCCCACGGTGACCAACACCTGCTCGATGTGCCGCTCGTACAGCGGGCGGATGAGCAGCAGCTCGATCAGCGCGGCCACGACCGTGCCGACGGCGACCCCGAAGGCGACGGCGAGGGCGAAGCCCCACCCGCCGGACCCGGCGCCGGGCAGGTTCTCCGAGGCCCACCAGGTGCCGTAGGCGCCGATGGTGAGGAAGGCGCCGTGGGCGAAGTTGAGCACGCCCATCAGCCCGAAGATCAGCGAGAGCCCCGAGGCGACGAGGAAGTACAGCGCCGCGAGCCCGAGGCCCGTGACCGTCAGCAGGACGACCGTGCTCATGCGCCGGCCTCGCCGGCGCTCGTCCGGTGCATGGACACCCGTGGCTCCGTCTCCGGTGGGCTCGCGAGCTCGCCCGCTGCGTGCGCACCCCCGCTCGTGGCGACGCCGAGCAGCTCGCGGGTGCGGTCGGCGTCGGCCAGCAGCTCCGGCGCCGGCCCGCTCCACACCGCGCGCCCCTGGTCGACGACGACGGCGTCGGTGGCCATGCGGCGCACCACGGACAGGTTCTGCTCGACGAGCAGCACCGTCACCTCCTCGGCGGCGCGGGCGAGCACGTCGGCGACCTCGGCGACCAGCAGCGGCGCCAGGCCCTTGGTCGGCTCGTCGACGAGCAGCAACTGGTTGTCGTTGAGCAGCAGCCGGGCGATGGCCACCATCTGCTGCTGGCCGCCCGAGAGGGTCCCGGCCAGCTGCCGGCTGCGCTTCTCCAGCTCGGGGAAGAGCTCGTACACGCGGTCGGGGTGGTGCGCGGAGTCGCGCCGCTCGGCCAGCGTGAGGTTCTCGGCGACGGTCAGCCCGCCGAAGACCTCGCGGTCCTCGGGGGCGTAGCCGACGCCGAGCCGGACGACGTCGTGGGTGCGCCGGCCCGACAGCCGGTGCACGCGGCCGGCGGCGTCGGTGAGCTCGATGCGGCCGGTCGAGGGCACCAGGCCGAGCACCGACTTGACCGTCGTCGTCTTGCCCGCGCCGTTGCGGCCGAGCAGCGCGGTGACGCCGCCGCGGCGGACGGTGAGGTCGACGCCCTGCAGGACGTGCGACCCGGACAGCCGGACGTGCACGTCGGAGAGCCGGAGCAGCACCGGCCGGTCGGCGGCGGTCACAGCTGGTCCCCCAGGTAGGCCTCCTGGACGACGGGGTCGGCGGTGACCCGCGCCGGGGTGTCGAGTGCGAGCAGCGCGCCGTGGTGCATGACGGCGACCCGGTCGGCGAGGCCGAGCAGGACGTCCATGTGGTGCTCGACCATGAGCACCGTCCGGCCCTCCTCGCGGTGCACGTCGGCGATGACCTGCGTGAGGCCGGCGACCTCCCCGGTGCTCACGCCGGCCATCGGCTCGTCGAGCAGCACGACGGCGGGGTCGGTGGCCAGCAGGATCGCCAGCTCCAGCTTGCGCTTGTCGCCGTGGGAGAGGGACCCGGCCAGCGCGTCGCCGCGGGCGGCGAGGCCCACCCGGGTCAGCGCCCGCTCGGCCACCTCGAACGCCCGGTCCGAGGCGCGCACCCGCTGCCAGGGCCGCAGGCTGCCGCCGAGCCGGGCCTGCGCCGCCAGGCGCACGTTCTCCCGGACGCCGAGGCCCGCGAACACCGACGAGGACTGGAAGGTCCGGCCCAGCCCCAGGCGGGCCCGCGCGGCCGGGCTCGAGCGGGTGATGTCGGCGCCGTCCAGCGTGATCGTCCCGGCGGTGACCGGCAGCAGGCCCGAGAGCAGGTTGAACAGGGAGGTCTTGCCCGCCCCGTTGGGTCCGATGACGGCGACGAACTCGCCGGGCGCGACGTCGAACGAGACGTCGGAGACGATGACCGCGCCGCCGATCGCGCAGGTCAGGCCGGCCACCCGGAGCACCGGCCCGCCCGCGGGGCGGGCGGCCGGTGCCGGGGCGGGGAGGGAGCTGGTCACTGCCCGGTCCTCGGGAGGAGCGCCCGGGTCAGGAGGTGGCGACCGGCGGCGCGGTGGCCTCCGGGTCGAGGGTCTCGACCAGCACCGGGACGAGCTGGTCACCCTGCTGCTCCAGGCGGGCCTGGAACATCGGCTGCAGGAGCGCGTGGTCCTCCTCGCGGATGGTCAGCTCGCCCTTGACGCCGTCGAACTGCCAGCCCTCGAGCGCGTCGACCATGGCGCCGACGTCGTCGCCGCCCTCCTGGAGCGCGTGCACCACCATCTGCGCGGCGGTGAAGCCGTCCGGGGTGAACAGGTCGACCGTGCCGCCGGCCTCCTCGACCCGCTCGGTCATCGCCTGGCTGACCTCGTTGTCCACGGCCTCGGCGAAGAAGTGCGACAGGTAGTCGATCTGCGTGGCCTGCGCGCCGTAGGTGGCGTAGCTGGCGCGGATGTCCAGGCCGGTGACGACGGTGGTGGAGTCGAGCACGCCCTGCTGGCCCATCGCCTGCCACATGGCCGGCGCGGTCTCCCCGGCCCAGGCGACGAAGACCAGGTCGGCGCCGGCGTCGCGGGCCTGCGAGGCGAACGGCGTGAAGTCGGTGGCGCTGGCCGGCACCAGCAGCGGGGTGACGGTGGCCCCGGCCTCGCCGAGGACGGCGGTCACGGCGCCGACGTTGGCCTGGCCGAAGGCGCTGTCCTGGGCGAAGACCAGCACGTCCTTGCCCTGCGCGTCCCCGATGAACGACTGCGCGGTGAGGATGTCCTGGTAGGTCTGCCGGCCCGACCGGAAGGTGTTGTCGTTGACGCCGGTGACCGCGTCGGTGGCGGCCGGCCCGGAGATGAACAGGACGTCGTTCTGCTCGGCCAGCGGCGCGACCTGGGTCGCCACGCCCGAGGCGGTGGACCCGGCCAGCACCCGCACGCCCTGGCCGATGAGGTCGGTGGCCTCGGCGACGGCCTTGGCCGGGTCGCCGGCGTCGTCGCGCTCGACGACCTCGATCGGCCGGCCGTCGACCTCGCCGGTGCCGTCGGTGGCGTAGTCCAGGCCGGCCTCGAAGCCCTGCAGGTACTGCTCGCCGTAGGTGGCCAGCGGCCCGGTGGAGGAGAACACGAGCCCGACCCGGATCGGCTCGCTCTCGCCGCCGCCGTCCCCGCCGCTCCCGCCCGAGGAGGCGGCGGTGGGGCTGCCGCAGGCGGCGACCGAGAGGGCAAGCGCGGCGCCCGTGGCGAGGACGGCGGTCCGGGACCGGTGGCGGGGACGCGACATGGCGAACTCCTCGGGGGTGTGCGACGGTGCACGGTTGCTGCTCCGGACGGTCCCGTCCGGCGTGGTCTGGACCACACCGTAGGGAGCCGCTCACGGGCTGCCCATGTCGGTGACCTCCACAGCCACACCCGCCCCTGTGGTGAGCGAGCACACGTCCCCGGCCGGCACGGGCCGTTCACCAGGGGGCCGTACCGTCGGACGGGTGACCTCGACCTCCGGTGACGTGCGCACCGACCGCTGGCTGCGGCTCGACGGGACGACCAACACGCGCGACCTGGGCGGCCTGCCCACCACCGACGGCGGCACCACCGCGTTCGGCCGCGTGCTGCGCAGCGACAACCTGCAGACCCTCAGCGACGACGACGTCCGGCGGCTGGTGGAGGACCTGGGCGTGCGCGAGGTGATCGACCTGCGCACCACGGCCGAGGTGCTGCTCGAGGGTCGCGGCCCGCTGCGCGCGGTCGCGGAGGTCACGCACCGGCACTTCAGCCTGCTGCCCGAGCGGGGCCACCACACCGACGTGTTCGCCGTCGAGGAGGACGAGGTCCCCGACCTGCCGGCCGACTGGGCCGAGACGGTGCTGCCGCGGCAGACCACCGAGGCCGACGAGGTCGAGCCGCCCGCGGTGCGCTCCTACCTCGGCTACCTGCACCACCGCCCCGAGAACGTGCTGGCGGCGCTGCGGGCGATCATCGCGAGCGACGGCGCGGCGGTCGTGCACTGCGCCGCGGGCAAGGACCGCACCGGCGTCGTCGCGATGTTCTCCCTGGCCGCGGCCGGGGTGCCCGACGAGGAGATCGTCGCCGACTACGCGCTGACCGCCGAGGTCATCGAGGCCCTGGTGGCGAAGCTGCGGCGGTCGCCGACGTACGCCGACGACATGACCCGCCGCGACGTCGCCAGCCACACGCCGCGGGCGGCGACCATGCAACGGCTGCTGGAGATCCTGGGCGAGCGGCACGGCGGGCCGCTGGGCTGGCTCGACGAGCACGGCTTCGGCGCCGCCGAGCAGGCCGCGCTGCGCGCGAGGCTCCGCGACTGACGCCGTTCCCGAGATCCTGAGCGGGCAGCGCGGGGCGTGTTCCAGCTCCGGATCGACCACTCAGGGGACACCGGCGACAGGCGTGAGCCCGTCCGACCGAGGGGCCAGAGACCAGATCCTGTCCTGCGGATCAGGCGGGCCGTCGCTACTGCAGGTGTCTCTGAGCGGCCCACTCAGGGACAGACCCTGGACGGTCAAGCAGAGCGCGGTGTGGCCACGAATTCATCCGGGGTCGCTCTTGCGCGCGAGCAGGACCAGGCCGGCCACCCCGAGCCCGATCGCGATGCCGGAGCACGCGATGACGATGAGCCCGATGGCCATACGCCCTTCCTCGAACCCGGGAACGCCGAGGCCGAGCATGACGACGAATCCGACCACGTCCGACAGCACACAACTGGCGTAGCCGATCCTGGTCACCACGGCAGGCACGTTCCCGGATCACCACCCCTGGACCGGCAACCTCGTTCATCCAGGTCAGCGACCTGGAGGCGGACTGGCACGGAGGCACGGGCTGTCGACGAAGCCGCCTTCAGGGGGACCTCTAGCGGACGTTGTCGAGGCTGCTCGTCGGCCGGTGTGTCCCGAGCGGCCCGCACATCTACTTCGGCGAGTCCGGGAGCGGCGGCGTGGATGCTACGGAGCAGCGGGCGAGGGGCCTCCGACTCTGGAGGCGGGAGGTCCCGAGACGTAGCGTCCCTCATGGCCAAGAAGCCCGTGGTGTGCCGACTCGGGGTCCATTCTTCCGTGTACGCGCATCCTCGCGACGAGCACCAGGGGCCGGATCAATACCGAGAGCAGGTGTGCCGTCGCTGCGGCAAGGGTCGCGACGATCACATCCTCGCCCTTCCGCGAAACTCTCCGCCAGGCCTTGGGCCAACCATCTTCGGCTGATCGTGCTGAGGCTTTCAGACAGCAGTGAGCCCCGCCGTCGTGATGAACTGGCGGGGTGCCGCCCACGGGGAGGGCGATGACCTGGCCGGGCAAGAGACACCCCGGATCCGCCTCCCCGGAACGCACCGGTCCAACTGACGTTCACCGATCCGTCGGTCACCGGGTGTGTCCCCAAGCGGCCCATCAAGGGACACGCCTACGCGACGATCTAGGGCCCACTTCGCTGCCGGCAGTGTGTGTGCATGAGCGAGCGGCACCGCCACGCGCGGCCTGGCTGGCCGCTGCTGATCGGCTCCCTCCCGCTCGTGTGCTTCTTGACCACCCTTGGCAGCTTCGGTGCCTGGTTCGGGCTGATGACCCAGTGCACCAACACCTACGACTGCACCACAACCAGTTGCGTCCCATGCCGCGAGACCAGTACCTGGCTGAACATCGGCTGGGCTGTACAGAGCGTGCTACTGCTGATCGGCACGGCCCTGGCTGTCCTCGGTGCACGCCGGCTCCACCTGCGCGCGGTCCGGCTGGCTGCCCTGCTCCTCGGCCGGGGGAGCATCCTGCTGTTCGCCGTCACCACCTCACTCGCCGGCCTCAGCTTCTAAGCCCGTGTCCCCAAGCGGCCCACTCAAGGACACCTGGCCGAGGACACCTGGCCGCCCTCAGCGAGAGCGTGCCGACAGGCCGGGATGGGCAATTCGTCTCTACTGCCACCGCGATGGCCAGGGCCAGAGTGGTCACGTCCTGGAAGCCCGAATCTCCGCCGGTGCTGCTGTGCGCTCGCGGCTCCGTCTCGGTCTGCGACTTCCCCCGCATCCGCATCGAGGACAGGCCATGACCACAGTCGAACAACGAGCCGGCATCCGTCCGTTCCACGTGGAGGTCCCGGAGGAGGCGCTGGCCGACCTGCGCCGCCGCCTCGCGGCGACGCGCTGGCCGTCCCGGGAGCTGGTCGAGGACCGCTCCCAGGGCGTGCAGTTGGCGACGATGCAGGCGCTGGCCCGCTACTGGGCGACCGACTACGACCTGCGCCGGGTCGAGGCCAGGCTGAACGCGGTGCCGCAGTTCACCACCGAGATCGACGGAGTGGACATCCACTTCATCCACGTCAGGTCACGGCACGAGAACGCGTTGCCACTGATCATGACGCACGGCTGGCCCGGCTCGGTCATCGAGCTGCTGGAGACCGTCGGCCCGCTGACCGACCCCACCGCGCACGGCGGCGCCCCCGAGGACGCCTTCCACCTGGTGCTGCCGTCGCTGCCCGGCTACGGCTTCTCGGGCGAGCCGACCGAGCTCGGCTGGGATGCCGGCCGCACCGCGCTCGCCTGGGCGGAGCTGATGCGTCGCCTCGGCTACACCCGCTACGTCGCGCAGGGCGGCGATCTGGGCGCCATCGTCACTGATGTGATGGCCCGCCAGGCACCCGAGGGGCTGGTAGGCATCCACACGAACTTCCTCGTGACGGTGCTGGCCGACCCCCCGCCGGAGGAGTCCGAGCAAGAACGCGCGGCTGCGGCTGCACTCGCCGAGTTCCAGGCCACCGGCTTCGCCTACTTCCTGGAGATGACCAATCGGCCGCAGACGATTGGCTACGCCCTGCTGGATTCACCCGTCGCCCTGGCGGCCTGGATGCTCGACCACGACACCGACAGCTACTACAAGATCTCCCGCGCCTTCCTCGACGGGCAGCCCGTGGGCAACCTCACGCGCGAGCACATCGTCGACAACATCACGCTGTACTGGCTGACGGGCACCGGGGCCTCGGCCGCCCGGTGGTACTGGGAGTTCGGACGGTTCGTGGCCGCAGCCCAGGCGTCCGGCCAGGCTCCTCCTGAGGTCTCGGTTCCGGTCGGCTTCACCACCTTCCCTGGTGAGATCTGGCGTACTTCGCGCAGCTGGGCCGAGAGGAGCTACCCCAACCTCACTTACTTCAACGAGGTCGACAGGGGCGGCCACTTCGCCGCCTGGGAGGAGCCGGCGCTCTTCACCTCCGAGGTGCGGGCCGCGTTCCGCCCGCTGCACACATCGGCGATCCCCGAGCCGCGTCGCTGATCATCGCCCGGCTTCAGGGCCACGACCTGTCCCTGAGGCCGCCTCCAGAGACAGCGGCCAGCCCGCAAGATCCGCAGGACAGGCCCTAGTCCGCCGTCCGCGGGGCCGGGGCCGGCGGGCGGTCGCGGTGCTTGTGCCGGTACATGGCCGCGTCCGCCTCGCGCAGCAGCCGCTCGGCGTCGCCGCCGGGGCCGGTGTGCACGGCGACGCCGGTGCTCGTGCCGACCGCCGCGGGCACGCCGTCGAGCCGGAACGGCTCGGTGAAGGCCGCCGCCACCCGGCCGACGACCGCCTCGGCGTCGGCCGGTGCGGCCAGCCGGGGCAGCAGGACCGCGAACTCGTCGCCGCTGAGCCGGCCGACGGTGTCACCGGGGCGCACCGCGGCCCGCAGCCGGGCCGACACCTGGCGCAGCAGCTCGTCGCCGGCCGCGTGGCCGAGGGTGTCGTTGACCGCCTTGAACCGGTCGAGGTCGCAGAACAGCACGCCGACGGAGCCGGTGGGGGCGACGGCGGCGAGCGCGGCGGCCAGCCGGTCGCGGAACAGCACCCGGTTGGGCAGGCCGGTGAGCGCGTCGTGGGTGGCCTGGTGCCGGACGGTCTCCAGCAGCCGGGCCTTCTGCAGCGCGGTGGAGGCCTGGTCGCCGACACCGCGCAGCCGGGCGAGGACGTCGGCGTCGAGGGCCTGGCTGACCTCGCCGTCGGCCCAGCTGGCGGTGACCACGCCGAGGAACGTGGTGCCGGCGAGCAGCGGGACGGCGACGACGTCGGTGAGGTGCATGGCGGCGAGCAGGTCGCGCATCGGGGCGCTGGCGCCGGTCGCGCTGACCACGCGGGGCTCGCGGTCGGTGAGGATGCCGAAGACCTCGGGCACGTCCCCGGCCCGCAGGGTCGCCGACCGCAGGACCTCCTCCTGCCCCGGGGACAGCCCGGCACAGGACTCCGCCCGCAGGACGCCGCCGGCCGGGTCCCACAGCAGGACGCCGGAGCTGCCGCAGCCCACGATCCCGGGCAGCGCCCGGGCGACCACGGCGCAGACCTCCGCCGCCCCGCCCGCCTGGGCCAGGCCGTGGGCCAGCTCCAGGAGGGCGCCGGCCCGGCGGGCCTCGAGCCGGCTGTCCTCGAGGGCCAGCACGAGGTCGAGGGCGGCCGCGGCGTGGCCGGCGTAGGCGGCGAGCATGGACCGCTCGTCGCCGAGGCCGCCGTCGCCGGGGCGGTGGAGCGCGGCCAGCCGGCCGTGGGTCCGGCGGGCGGAGGCGACGTCGACGGTGACCGCGCCGGGGCCCAGGTCGTCGCCGGCGAGCAGCCGCGCGACCAGCGGCGGCACCTCGTCGGGGGCCAGGCCCGAGCTGTGCACGAGCGGGGCGCCGCCGCGCGGGGAGGAGACGGCGAGCAGGTAGGCGGGGGCGAGGACGGCGGCGGCCGCGCGGTCGACGATCCGCCGCAGGACGGTCTCGAGGTCCCCGCCCTCGACCAGGTCGGTGGCCGCCGACTGCAGGCTGCGGACCTGCTGGCGCAGCGCGACGAGCTCGGGGTCGGCGGCGTCCGGGCCGCGGCGCCGGCGCGGCCACCGGCCGCGGCGCTCCCAGGTCAGGTGGTAGACGCAGGCCGCAGCACCGGAGGACTCGCACTCCTCGTGGACGACGGCGGCCGGGGCCAGGCCGAAGATGGTCGGCACCATGCTGATCAGCCCGCGCGCGTAGTCGCAGTCCAGCCGCGAGTGCACGTACCCCTCGTGCAGCCGGTAGCGCAGCGTCGCGGACGTGGCGTCGGACCGGAGCACCTCCATCGTGGAGGTGGTGGAGAAGTTGGCGACCGCGCGCGGCAGCCGGGCGAACACCTGCCGCGGTGAGCCCATGGCCCGCACGAGGACGACCAGGCTGGGGTTCATCCCGGTGCGCAGGGACTCCGCGCCGAGGCGGTACATGGCGCCGGGGTCGCCGAGGACCTCGGTGGCCGCGGCGAACAGGCGGATCCGGGTGTCGTAGCTGGTCCACGTCGCGGGCCGGGACAGCTCGGCGGCCGTGAACGGCACGCCCGCGCGGCGCAGGACCTCCTCGACCGCCTCGTCGCCGGCCTGCTGGCGGACGAAGGCGAGGACCAGCCCGGTGGTGGCACCCGACGTCTCACGGGCCTCCACCGGTGGGACGGTCCCGTCCGCGGGTCCTGCTGCGCTCACGCCGGGACGATCGGCAGGCGGGGCCGCCGGGTTGAGCGGGGCGGTGAGGTCCGGGGCGCCGCTCCCCCGTGCGGGGGAGCCCCCCCGGACAGCAGTCGGCCCCGGGCTGCGGAGGCAGACCGGGGCCGTGCAGGTACGCCGCCCAGGAGGCGGCCCGCCGTCAGAACCCGCGCGTGTAGAACGAGTTGCTGTTGGCCATGGTGAGCAGCTCGTCGCGCATCGCCGGGCTGCTGCTGCGGGCGAGGGCCCGGTCGATGGCCCGCCGCGTGCGAGCCGCCTGCCGACGCTGCCGCCAGGTGGTCCCGATGGACATGTCCGTGTCTCCTCTTCGGCGCTTCTTCGTCGTCGTGCACCTGTAGTAAAGCAGGTGAGGCCGCGAGTATTCCGAAGGATCACAGGGCGTGTCAGCAGATGTCCGACGATCGTTCACCCCAGAGGGTGGGATCGGTCACGATGCGACGGCGTCCGGCCGCCGGCACCGGCGTCAGGCGCGGGCGAGCACCGCCCGGGCGGCGGCCCGGCCGGCCCGCGGGTCGTCGGCGGCCAGCGCGGCGGCCGCGGCCTCCCGGCAGGCGGCGAGGTCGACCGTGGCCAGCCGCGCGCCGACCCCGGCGACGGCGGAGCCGGCGCAGGACAGCGAGGTGACGCCGAGGCCGACGAGGACGCAGGCGAGCAGCGGGTCGGCGGCGGCCTCGCCGCAGACGCCGACCGGCTTGCCGGCCCGCCGGCCCGCAGCCGCGGTCAGCTCCACCAGCGCCAGCAGCGCCGGCTGCCACGGGTCGGTGAGGTCGGCCAGGTCGGCGGAGAGCCGGTCGGCGGCCAGCGCGTACTGCGACAGGTCGTTGGTGCCGATGGACAGGAAGTCGACGTGCCGGAGCACCCGGTCGGCCAGCAGCGCCGCCGAGGGCACCTCGACCATGACGCCGGGCACCAACCCCCGCTCGCGCACCCGGGCGGCGAAGTCCGCGGCCTCGCCCTCGGTGGCCACCATGGGCGCCATCACCCAGGGCGTGGCACCGGTGCGGCGGGCGGCCTCGGCGACGGCGTCGAGTTGGCGGTCGAGCAGGCCGGGGTCGCGGCGGGCCACCCGCAGACCGCGGACGCCGAGCGCGGGGTTGGCCTCCTCGGGCGGCGTCGCGAACTCCAGCGGCTTGTCCGAGCCGGCGTCGAGGGTGCGCAGGACGACCCGGCGGCCGGCCGCGGCCTCGAGGACGTCGGCGTAGCCGCGCGCCTGCTCCTCGACGGTCGGCTCGGCGGCCCGGCCGAGGAAGGCGAGCTCGGTGCGGAACAGACCGACACCCTCGGCGTGCGCGGCCAGCGCCGCCCGGGTGCCGTCGCCGTCCTGCACGTTGGCCAGCACGGGCACCGGGACGCCGTCGCGCGTGGCGGCCGGCCCCTGGTAGGCGGCCAGGGCCTCGGCCGCGCGGCGGGCGGCGTCGAGCTGGCCGGCGGCCACCGCCGGGTCCGGGTCGACGGTGACGGTGCCCTCCTCGGCGTCGAGCAGGACGGTCGCGCCGGCGGGGACGGCGTCCAGGCCCTCGACCGCGACGACGAGGGGCAGGCCCAGCTGGCGGGCGATGATCGCGGTGTGGCTGGTGGTCCCGCCCAGGCGGGTGGCCAGCCCGACGATGCGGGCGGGGTCGAGGCCGGCGGTGTCGGCCGGGGCGAGGTCGTCGGCGAGCAGGACCGAGGGCTGCGCGGGCGCGGGGACGCCGGGCTCGCCCTGGCCGGTCAGCTCGGCGACGACGCGGTCGCGGACGTCGCGCACGTCGGTCACCCGCTCGGCCATGACGCCGCCGAGCGAGGTGAAGACGTCGACGAACTGTTGTGCGGCCTGCACCGTCGCCACCGCGGCGGGGACGCCGGTGCCGATCCGCTGCTCCACCGCGCCGAGCAGCCCGCGGTCGCGCGCCATCCCGGCGGTCGCCGACAGCACCTCGGCCGTCATCCCGGTCGCCGCGGCGGCCCGGTCGGCCAGGCGGCCCGCGACCGTCTCGGCGGCCGCGGTGAAGCGCGCCCGCTCCTCCTCCCGTGCCGGCTCCGGCAGCTCGTCGAACGCCTCGGCGGGCAGCCGGACGGCGCCGGAGGGGCGGACGACGGGGCCGAGGACCACGCCGGGGACGACCGGGGTCCCGGTGAGGACGGTGCTGGCGGCGGTGGTGGACATGCGGACCTCGCGTGGGTCGGAGGGATGTCGGTCGGGGACCTCGTCGTCCGTCGGTGACCACAATCACGAAAACGTGTTGACTTGTCAACGTAACCAACGTACAACCACAAAGACACAAGCCCGTTCCCACACGTTCGGGCACTGCCGCCGGTCTCCTCAGGATGCCGGTGACCACCGAGGGGGTCGACGGGTGTACGCCGAGGAGCGTCAGCAGGCCATCGCCACGCTGGTCGCCGAGCAGGGGCGGATCGCGGTCACCGCGGTGGCCGAGCAGTTCGGGGTCACCACCGAGACGGTGCGCCGGGACCTCGCCGTCCTGGAGCGGGCCGGCGTCCTGCGGCGCGTGCACGGCGGCGCCGTGCCCGCCGGGTCGCTCACGCTCATGGAGACGGCGCTGGCCGAGCGCAACGCCACCCGTGCCGAGGCCAAGCGCAAGATCGCCTCGGCGGCGCTGGACCTGCTGCCCGGCCGCGGCGGCAGCCTGCTGCTCGACGGCGGCAGCACCACCGCCGCGCTGGCCGAGGTCCTGCCGGTCGACCGGTCGCTGTTCGTGGCCACCAACGCGGTGCCGATCGCCGCCCGGCTGGCCAACGCGCCGGGTGTGACGCTGCACCTGCTCGGCGGCCGGGTCCGCGGGCTCACCCAGTGCGCGGTCGGCGAGACGCCGGTGCGGGCGCTGGCCGAGCTGCGGGTCGACGTCGCGTTCCTCGGCACCAACGGCATCACCCCCGGCCACGGCCTGACCACCCCGGACGAGGCCGAGGCCTCGGTGAAGCGGGCGATGGTGCGCTCCGGGCAGCGGGTGGTCGTGCTGGCCGACAGCAGCAAGCTCGGCCGCGAGCACCTGGTCCGCTTCGCCTCCCTCGACGACGTCGACGTCGTGGTCACCGACGACGGCGCCGACCCCGCGGTCCTCGACGAGCTGGACGCCGCGGGCGTCGAGGTCGTGGTCGCGTGAGCGGGGGACGCGTCGTCACGCTGACGGCCAACCCGAGCCTGGACCGGACGCTGGCCCTCCCCGGCGCGCTGGCCCGCGGCGAGGTCGCCCGCCTGGGGGCGAGCTCCACCGAGCCCGGCGGCAAGGGGGTCAACGTCGCCCGCGCGCTGGCCGCCGCCGGCGCCGACGTCCTCGCCGTCGTGCCCGCCGACCCCACCGACCCGCTGGTCGCCGCGCTGCACGCGCTGGACCTGCCGCTGGTCACCGTGCCCACCGGAGCCCCGGTGCGCACCAACTACTCGCTCACCGAGCCCGACGGCACCACCACCAAGTTGAACGAGCCGGGCACCCCGCTCGACGCCGGCCTGCGCGCCGCGCTCGCCGCCGCCGTGGCCGCGGCCGCCGCGGGCGCGCGCTGGGTGGTGCTGTCCGGCTCGCTGCCGCCCGGCACGCCGGAGGACTGGTACGCCGAGCTGGTCCGCGCCGTCCGGGGCACCGGCGCCCGGGTCGCCGTCGACACCTCCGAGGCGCCGCTGCGGGCGCTGCTCGCCGCCGGTCCGGCGTCCGCGCCGGATCTCCTCAAGCCCAACGCCGAGGAGCTGGCCCAGGTCGCCGGCACGACCGAGGCCGCGCTGCTCGCCGACCCCGCCGTCCTCCTCGCGGCGGTGCGGGCGCTGCACGCCGGCGGCGTCGGCGAGGTGCTGCTGACCCTGGGCGGTGCCGGCGCGGTGCTGTCCACCGCCGACGGCGTGTGGTCGGCGCGCGCGCCGCGGATCGCCGTCCGCAGCACCGTCGGGGCCGGCGACTCGAGCCTGGCCGGCCACCTGCTGGCCGACCTGGCCGGCGCCCCGCCCGCCGAGCGGCTGCGCCGCGCGGTCGCCACCGGCTCGGCCGCCGCCGCGCTGCCGGGTTCCGCCGTCCCCACGCCGCAGCAGGTCCACCCGGACGCCGTCGAGGTGTCCCCTGGCCTGCCCGGCACCCCTCCCCACCCCGAGCCCGTCCCGGCCGCCGGCCGCGACGTCCCCTGACGCCCCGGAAGGTCCGTCATGTCCGCACTCATCACGCCCGAGCTGGTCGTCCTCGACGCCGACCTCGGCTCCGACAAGGCCGCGGTCGTCCGCCGGCTGGCCGGCCTGGTGGCCGACGCCGGCCGGGCCACCGGCGCCGAGGCGCTCGCCGGCGACGCGCTCGCCCGCGAGGCGCAGGCCGCCACGGGCCTGCCCGGCGGCATCGCCATCCCGCACTGCCGGTCGGCCGCGGTCACCCAGGCCTCGCTGGCCTTCGCCCGGCTCGCCCCGGGGGTCGACTTCGGCGCCGCGGACGGCCCGGCCGACCTGGTCTTCCTCATCGCCGCGCCCGCCGCCGGGGACGCCGACCACCTCACCCTGCTCTCCGCGCTCGCCCGCGCGCTGGTCCGGCCGGACTTCGTGGCCTCCCTGCGGGCCGCGGGCTCGGCGGAGGACGTCGTCCGGCTGGTCGAGGAGGTCGTCTCCCCGCAGCCCGCGGCCGGCGCGACCGCCGCCCCCTCGGTCCCGGCCCCCGCCACCGCCCCGGCCGCCGCGGCGCCGTCGGCCGCCCCCGCCGACGCTCCTGCCGCCGCCCCGGCCGTGCGGCGGAGGCTGGTCGCCGTCAGCGCCTGCCCGACCGGCATCGCGCACACCTACATGGCCGCCGACAAGCTCACCGCCGCGGCGCAGGCCGCCGGCGTCGACCTGGTGGTCGAGACCCAGGGCTCCTCGGGCGCCACCCCGCTGGACCCGGCGGTGATCCGCGACGCCGAGGCGGTGGTCTTCGCCGTCGACGTCGGCGTCCGGGACCGCGACCGGTTCGCCGGCAAGCCGGTCGTCCAGGCCGGCACCAAGCGCGCCATCAACGACCCCGACGGCATGATCCGCGAGGCGCTGGCCGCCGCCGACGACCCGAACGCCCGCCGCGTGCCCGGTGGCACCGGCGGTGAGGCCGCCGCGGCCGCCCCGGCCGGCCGGCCGAGCACCGGCGCGGAGATCCGCCGCTGGCTGCTCACCGGCGTCAGCTACATGATCCCGTTCGTCGCGGCCGGCGGCCTGCTCATCGCGCTGGGCTACGCCTTCGGCGGATACCAGATCCAGCTCACCGACCCCGATTCCGCGGCAGGGCAGAGCTACGCTCTGAACTGGGTGCTCAACAACAGCTTCCTCGACCTCCCGAGCGCCTCGGGCGTCGAGGGCCTCAACGACGGCTTCCTCGGCTACCTCGGCGCGATCTGCTTCGTGCTGGGAGGGGCGGCCTTCGGCTTCCTGGTGCCGGCGCTGGCCGGCTACATCGCCTACGCGATCGCCGACCGACCCGGCATCGCCCCGGGCTTCATCATCGGGGCGGTCTCGGTGACCATGAGCGCCGGCTTCCTGGGCGGCCTCGTCGGCGGCATCCTCGCCGGCCTGGTAGCCCGGTGGATCGCCTCCTGGCGGCTGCCCTCCGGTGTCCGTGGCCTCCAGCCGGTCGTGATCATCCCGCTGCTGGCCACGCTGATCTCCAGCGGCATCATGGTCGCGCTGCTCGGCCGCCCGCTGGCCGCCGCGCTCGAGGGCCTCGGCAACTGGCTCAACGGCCTGAGCGGCACCTCGGCGGTCCTGCTCGGGATCATCCTCGGCCTGATGATGTGCTTCGACCTCGGCGGCCCGGTCAACAAGGCGGCCTACCTGTTCGCCACGGCCGGCCTGGCCTCGCAGACCAGCGGCTCGCTGGTGATCATGGCCACGGTCATGGCCGCGGGCATGGTCCCGCCGCTGGCGATGGCGCTGTCCACCGCCGTCCGGCCCCGCCTGTACACCCCGGCCGAGCGCGACAACGGCAAGGCCGCCTGGCTGCTGGGCGCCTCGTTCATCTCCGAGGGCGCCATCCCGTTCGCCGCGGCCGACCCGCTGCGGGTCATCCCGTCGATGATGCTCGGCGGGGCCACCACCGGCGCGATCGTCGCCTCCAGCGGCGTGGAGCTGCGGGCGCCCCACGGCGGCATCTTCGTGTTCTTCGCGATGAACAACGTGCTGGTGTTCGTGCTCGCGCTGGTCGCCGGCACTGTGGTCGGCGCCCTGGCGGTCACCATCGCCAAGAGCATCGGCCGGCCGAAGGTCGAGGACGTCCCCGAGGACGCCGTCGACCTGGCCCACGCGCACACCGCGACGACCGTCAGCGCGCCCGCACGCGCCTGACACGGCAGGCTCGACCCCACCCACCCACCCCGAGCAGCGAGGACACCCACCCCATGCCCAGTCAGACCGTCACCGTCGGCTCCCGGGTCGGCCTGCACGCCCGCCCCGCCGCGCTCATCGCGGAGGCCGTGGGCAAGGCCGGCGTCCCGGTCACCCTGGCCACTCCTGGAGGCAACCCCGTCGACGCCGGCTCGCCGCTGATGATCATGACGCTCGGCGCCCAGAAGGGCGCCGAGGTCACCGTGACCAGCGACGACGCCGCGGTGGTCGAGCACATCGCCGGCCTGGTGGCCCAGGACCTCGACGCCGAGTGACCCGACCGGCGGGAACGGCCGTTCCTGCCGCCCCCGGACGGACGACGGCGCCCGCCCCCTCGGCCGAGGGGGCGGGCGCCGTCGTCCGTGCGGCTACTGCTGGTCCGGGCGCGGGACGTCGCCGCGCCAGGCGCCGGTCTCGGTGCCGCGGCTCTCGATGAACTCCTTGAACCGCTGGGCGTCGGCCTTGACCTGGCGGTCGTCGAAGCCGAGCGCGGCGCCGGCCTTCTCCACGATGCCCTGCGGCTCCCAGTCGATCTGGATCATCACGCGGGTCTTGCTGTCGTCGAGGCGGTGGAAGGTCACGACGCCGGCGTGCTTGGCCTCGCCGCCGGTGCTCGCCCAGGCCACCCGCTCCTCGGGGTGCTGCTCGGTGATCTCGGCGTCGAACTCGCGCTTGACGCCGTCGATGTTGGTGACCCAGTGGGTGAGCGTGTCGTTCACCTGGGTGATGCGCTCGACCCCGCCCATGAACTGCGGGAAGGACTCGAACTGCGTCCACTGGTCGTAGGCGACACGGATGGGGACGTCGACGTCGACGGATTCCTGCACGCTGGCCACGGGAACGTTCCTCCTTGCTCGGGACTCGTTGCGGTCGCGGATCCCCTACCCCACCTCGCTGGAGCGGACACACCGACCGGCCTGGTCAGCGCAGCGCCGCGGCCACGCTCCCCCGCACCGGGGCGCCCTCGAGCAGCAGCACCTGCGCCAGGTGGTAGGCGTCCGGCTGCCCCGCCCAGGTGCCGGTGGCCACCTCGCCCGACGGCGTGAGCTCGTGGTGCCAGTTGCCGGTGGCCGGGTCGGCGAAGCGCTCCTCGCCGTGCGCCCGCCAGGCCGCGGCCAGGTCGGCGTAGCGGTCCTCGCCGGTGACCGCGCCGAGCACGGTGGCCGCCGCCACCGCCTCGCACAGCACCCAGTGCATCCGCGCGGTCACCACCGGCCGGTCGTCCCAGCCCAGCGTGTACGGGAAGCCCGGCTGCCCGTC
This sequence comes from Geodermatophilus sp. SYSU D00525, assembly GCF_054050475.1. Taxonomy (NCBI): domain Bacteria; kingdom Bacillati; phylum Actinomycetota; class Actinomycetes; order Geodermatophilales; family Geodermatophilaceae; genus Geodermatophilus; species Geodermatophilus sp. SYSU D00525. Next base: position 17,805 of record NZ_JBJGZK010000021.1, on the reverse strand, counting down.
GGCGGCCCAGCCCCGGCCGGCGGCGGCGTCGAACAGCCCGACCGCGTCGTCGAGCAGCCAGGCGGGCGCGCTGTCGCCCAGCGCCGCGCGCAGGTGCAGGCACAGCCGCGACCACTCGAACTGGTGCCCGACGGTCACGCCGTAGGGCCGGAACGGGTCGGCCGGCCGGTCCCGGTTGTGCTCGGGCAGCGGCGTCCAGGCGGCGTCGTAGTGCTCCGGGAGCCGCCAGTCCCGCTCGCGGGCCCAGCCGTGCACGATCCGCTCCGTGCTGCGCAGCGCGTGCCCGCGCAGCCGGGCGGCGTGCTCCCCGCCGAGCGCGTCGGCCGCGGCCAGCGTGGCCTCGACGCCGTGCATGTTGGCGTTGGCACCGCGGTAGTCCGACAGCCGCGACCAGTCCGCGGTCCACTCCTCGACGGCCAGGCCCGCGTCGTCGTCCCAGAAGTGCCGGTCCCACACCGCCAGCGCCTCGTCGAGCAGCGCCGCGCCCCCGTCGACGCCGGCGGCCGTGGACGTCGCGCCCGCGAGGACGGCGAAGGCGTGCACGTACGCGCTCTTCGTGTCGTCGTCCTCCGCCGCCCGCCAGCCGCCGTGCGTCCCGTCGTGCAGCGGCCCCTCGCGCAGCGCCGCGAGGCCGTGACGGACCAGTTCCTCCGCACCGGGCCGGCCCAGCAGGGTCGCCAGCGCGAAGACGTGGGTCATCCGCGCGACGATCCAGGTCTCCTGCGGGCGGCCGGGCACGAGGGCGCCGTCGGCACCGAGGTAGCCGAACCCGCCCTCGGGCACCCGGGCGCGGGCGGCGGCGGCGAGCAGCCGGTCGAGGTCTGTCACCCCGCCAGCCTGCCCGCGATCATGGCGCCGTGACCACCCGGCGGACCGGATCGGTGGTCACGGCGCCGTGATCGCCGACGACCGGGCCGGAGGAGCAGCAGTGGACGCGTACGTGGTGACCGGCGGCGGGAGGGGAATCGGGCGCGCGGTGGCCGAGCGGCTGCTCGCCGGCGGGGCCGCCGTGGTGGTCGTGGACCTCGACCCGGACGCCGTCGGCTGGGTGGCGGGCCACGCCGCCGCGGGACGGGTGGCCGCGGTCGTCGGCAGCGCCGCCGACGAGGAGGTGGCCGGGCGCGCCGCGGACCGGGCGGAGGAGCTCGGGCGGCTGGCCGGGTGGGTGAACAACGCGGCGGTCTTCCGCGACGCCGGCCTCGGCACCGCGCCGGCGGGCCAGGTCCTGGACCTGGTGACCGCCAACCTGGCGCCGGCGGTGGTCGGCTGCGCGGTCGCGGTGCGCCGGTTCCGCGGCGCCGGCACCGGCGGGTCGATCGTCAACGTCTCCAGCCACCAGGCGCAGCGTCCGGTGCGGGGCGCGCTGCCCTACGCGACGGCCAAGGCCGCCGTCGAGGGGCTGACCCGGGCGGCCGCCGTCGACCACGGCCCGGACGGCATCCGGGTCAACGCCGTGGCGCTCGGCTCCATCCGGACCGAGCGTTACGACGCCGCGCTCGCCGCGCAGGACGGGCAGGCCGCCGAGCGCACGCGCCGCCAGATGGCCGCCCTGCACCCGCTCGGCCGGGTGGGCCGGGCGGAGGAGGTCGCGGACGTGGTGGCCTGGCTGCTGTCGGACGCCGCGGGCTTCGTCACCGGGGCGGTCGTCCCCGTCGACGGAGGACGTGCGGCGTACGGCCCCGACCCCGAGGAGCGCTGACCCCGGGGCCGGGCCGCCACGCGTCAGAACGTCAGCGCCAGCCCCGGGTCGGCCAGGAGCGCACCGACGTCGGCGAGGAACCGGCTGCCGAGCTCGCCGTCGATGATCCGGTGGTCGAACGACAGCGCCAGCTGCGTCACCTGCCGGACGGCGACCCTCCCCTTGTGCACCCAGGGCATCTCGCGGACCGCGCCGAAGGCCAGGATCGCCGACTCGCCGGGGTTGAGGATCGGCGTCCCGGTGTCGACGCCGAACACCCCGACGTTGGTGATGGTGATCGTCCCGCCGGCCATGTCCGCCGGCGCCGTCCGCCCGGCCCGCGCCGTCTCGGTGAGCTCGGTGAGCGCCCCGGCGAGCTCGGCCAGCGACAGTCGCCCGGCGTCCTTGACGTTGGGCACGACCAGCCCGCGCGGGGTGGCCGCGGCGATGCCGAGGTTGACCTGCCCGTGGACGACGATCTCCTGCGCCGCCTCGTCCCAGGAGCTGTTCACCATCGGGTGCCGGCGCGCGGCCAGCAGCAGCGCCCGCGCCACGAACAGCAGCGGGCTGACCTTGACCCCGGCGAACTCCGGCCGCGCCGCCACCCGGGCGCGCAGCTTCATCGTCCGGGTGACGTCGACGGTCAGGAACTCGGTGACGTGCGGCGCGGTGAACGCGCTGGCCACCATGGCCGCCGCCGTCGCCTTCCGCACGCCCTTCACCGGGATCCGCTGGTCACCGGCGGTCGCGGCCACGGGCGCGGGCGCCGCGGCGGGGGCCGACGGGGCGCTGGCGGCCGCGGTGACGTCCTCGCGGGTGATGACCCCGCCGGCGCCGCTGCCGGTCAGCGCGGTGAGGTCGACGCCGAGGTCGCGGGCGAGCTTGCGCACCGGCGGCTTGGCCAGCGGGCGCACCGAGCCGCGGCCGGGCGCGGCCGACCGCGACGGGGCGGCCGCCTCGGCGCGGGCGTGCGCCTCGGCCTGCCGGCCCACCTCCAGGCCGCCGTGCCGCACCGGCTTGACCGTGGCGTCGGGGGCGGTGGCCAGCAGCGGCGGCCGCTCCTGACCGCCGGAGCCGTAGTCGGCGCCGGCGGGCGCGGGTGCGGCGGCGTGCACGGCGGGCGCCGACCGGCGCGGGCGCCGGCGGGCCTCGGTGTTGCGCGGGCCGTAGCCGACGAGCACCGCCGTCCGGCCGCCCGGGGCGGCCCCGCCGATCAGCCCGGCCCCGGCCTCCCCGCCGTCCGCCGCGGGAGCCGCGGGGGCGGGGGCAGGGGCGTCCTCGCCGCCGACGTCGATCGTGATGATCGGCGTGCCGACGTCGACGGTCGTGCCCGCCTCGTGCAGCAGCTCGGTGACCGTCCCGGCGTACGGCGAGGGCAGCTCGACGGCGGCCTTCGCGGTCTCCACCTCGCACAGCGGCTGGTTGACCGTGACGGTGTCGCCCACCGCCACCAGCCACTGCAGGATCTCGCCGTCGGTCAGCCCCTCCCCGACGTCGGGGAGCTTGAACTGGCGCAGCTGCCCCATCAGGACGCCACCACCCGGTCGACGGCGTCGAGCACGCGGTCGAGGTCGGGGAGGTACTCCTCCTCCAGCTTCGACGGCGGGTAGGGGGTGTCGTAGCCGCCGACCCGGAGCACCGGCGCCTCCAGCGAGAAGAAGCACTGCTCGGTGATCCGCGCGGCGATCTCCGCGCCGAGGCCGAGGGTCACCGGCGCCTCGTGGACGACGACGCAGCGGCCGGTGCGGCGCACCGACTCGACCACCGGGTCCAGGTCCAGCGGCGAGAGGGTGCGCAGGTCGACGACCTCCAGCGAGCGGCCCTCCTCGGCGGCGGCGTCGGCGGCCTGCAGCGCCGTCTTCACCATCGGGCCGTAGGCCAGCACGGTGACGTCGTCGCCGCCGCGGACCACCCGGGAGGCGAACAGCGGGTCGGGCGTGGCGTCGGTGTCGACCTCGGCCTTCTCCCAGTACCGCCGCTTGGGCTCGAGGAAGACGATCGGGTCGGGGTGCGCGATCGCCTGCTGGATGCCCCAGTAGGCGTCGACCGGGTTGCTGACCGCGACCACCTTGAGCCCGGGGGTGTGCGCGAAGTACGCCTCGGGGCTCTCGCTGTGGTGCTCGACCGCGCCGATGCCCCCGCCGAACGGGATGCGGACGACGATCGGCATCGCCAGCTTGCCGCGCGAGCGGGCGTGGATCTTGGCGACCTGGGTGACGATCTGGTTGTAGGCGGGGAAGACGAACCCGTCGAACTGGATCTCGCAGACCGGCCGGTAGCCGCGCATGGCCAGGCCGACGGCGGTGCCGAGGATGCCGGCCTCGGCCAGCGGGGTGTCGACGACGCGGTCCTCGCCGAAGTCCTTCTGCAGGCCGTCGGTGATGCGGAAGACGCCGCCGAGGCGGCCGATGTCCTCGCCCATGAGCACGACCTTGGCGTCGTCCTCCATGGCGCGGCGCAGGCCGAGGTTGAGGGCCTTGCCGATGGTGAGCGTCTCGGTGCCCATCAGTGTCCCGCCCCCTCGAAGCTCGCCTGGTAGGCCTCGAAGGCCGCCTGCTGCGCGGCCAGGTGCGGCGTCTGCTCCGCGTACACCTGGTCGAACATCGCCGTGCCCGGCGGGTCGGGCATCTCCAGCGTGCCCTTCCGGATGCGCGCGGCCAGCTCGTCGGCCTCGGCCTCGACGGCGTCGAAGAACTCCTGGTCGGCGATGCCGCTGCGGGACAGGTGCGCCTTCACCCGCGCGATCGGGTCGCGCAGCTTCCACTCCTCCAGCTCGCTGGCCAGCCGGTAGCGGGTGGGGTCGTCGGAGGTGGTGTGCGCGCCCATCCGGTAGGTGAACGCCTCGACGAACGTCGGGCCCTGGCCCTCGCGCGCGGCGGCCAGCGCCGCCCGGGTGACGGCGAGGACGGCGAGGACGTCGTTGCCGTCGACCCGCACGCCGGGGAAGCCGAAGCCGGCCGCGCGCTGGTACAGCGGCACCCGCGACTGGCGCTCGAGCGGGACGCTGATCGCGTACTGGTTGTTCTGGCAGAAGAAGACGACCGGGGCCGAGAAGCTGGCCGCCCAGATCATCGCCTCGTTGACCTCGCCCTGGCTGGTGGCGCCGTCGCCGAGGAAGGCGAGCGTGGCGCTCTCCGCGCCGTCGCGCTGCAGGCCCATGGCGTAGCCGGTGGCGTGCAGGGTCTGCGCGCCGATGACGACGGTGTAGAGGTTGAACCCGGTGTCCACCGGGTCCCAGCCGCCGTTGTCGACGCCGCGGAACAGGCTGATGACGTGCAGCGGGTCGACGCCGCGCACCCAGGCGACGCCGTGCTCGCGGTAGGTGGGGAAGGCCGTGTCGTCGGCGGCCATCGCGCGGCCGGCGCCGATCTGGGCGGCCTCCTGGCCCAGCAGCGAGGCCCAGATGCCGAGCTCGCCCTGGCGCTGCAGGGCGGTGGCCTCGACGTCCCAGCGGCGCACCAGCACGAGGTCGCGGTACAGCCCGCGCAGCTCCTCGTCGCTGATCTCGAGGGAGTACTCGGGGTGCTCGACCCGCTCGCCCTCGGGGGTCAGCAGCTGCACCAGGTCCGGTTGCTGCGGCAGGTGGGGCGCCGCCGCACCGGGTACGGGGTCCACCGCCTCCGTCGTCACGCTCGGCACGCTCACGCGCTCCTCCTCGCCGTCGGCCGCGCCGCCGGGGTCGCCGGCCGGTCGCGGTGCTGGACGTCCTGTGTGGGCACCGGGGTGTGGCACCACTCACACATCGTGGCACGACCGACCCCCTGTGGAGCACATCACCCCTCTCCCGGATTGCGCAAGGTCGGAACGGCGGACTGCGCAGGATGACAACTGCTCGGACGTCCGAACGTGTCAGACTGAGCACATGCCGCCCGGTCCGGACCGTCTGGACGCCACCGACGCCCGCCTGGTGCAGGCGCTGACCGACGACCCCCGCGCCACGGTCATGGCCCTGTCCCAGCGGCTCGGGCTGGCGCGCAACACGGTGCAGGCGCGGCTGGCCCGGCTGGAGTCCAGCGGCCTGCTGGCGCCGTTCGACGCCCGGGTGCGGCCCGAGGCGCTCGGCTACCGGCTCGGCGCCTACGTGACCGTGCAGGTCGTGCAGCGCAGCCTCGAGGAGGTCGCGGCCGCGCTCGCCGCGCTGCCCGAGGTCCTCGAGGTGACGGCCCTGTCCGGGGCCGCCGACCTGCTGGTGCGCGTGGTGGCGGTGGACGCAGACGACCTGTGGCGGCTCACCGAGCAGGTGCTCGCCGTCCCCGGCGTGGAGCGCACCGACACCGCGCTGGCGCTGCGCCGCTACGTCGACCACCGGGTCGCCCCGCTGCTGGAGCGGGCTGCGGGGGCGGACGCGGCACCGGCCGGGTAGGACGGGTCCGACCGCCGACGCCGCCCCGAGGAGCCCCGTGGCCACCCCGCTGCCCGACCTGCTCGACGTGCTGCTGCGCACCTACGGCCCCTGCGGCGAGGAACAGGCGGTGCGCGACGTCGTCCGGCGGGAGCTCGAGCCGCCGGCCGACGAGGTGTCGGTGGACGCCGCGGGCAACCTGGTCGCGCTCCTGCACGGCCGGGACCGGTCGGCCCCGGCCGTCCGCGTCATGGCACACCTCGACGAGCTGTCGATGATGGTCAAGCGGGTCGAGCCCGACGGCACGCTGCGGGTGAGCTCGCTCGGCGTCATGTACCCGGGCAACTTCGGCCTCGGCCCGGTCGCCGTCCTCGGCCGGCGGGAGACGCTCACCGGCGTGCTCACCCTCGGCTCGGAGCACACGACCACCGACAGCATGCGCATCTGGGAGACCAAGCCGGACCAGGGCGGCAAGGCCATGGACTGGTCGCACGTCTACGTCTTCACCGGGCGCTCCGCCGAGGAGTTGGCCGCGGCCGGCGTGCACCCCGGCACCCGGGTGTGCGTGCACGCCGACCGGCGCGGGCTCACCCGCTTCGGCGACTTCGTCGGCGGCTACTTCCTCGACGACCGCGCCGCGCTCACCGCCCTGGTCGGCGCCGCCCGGCTGCTGCGCGGGCGCCCGCACGGCGACGTGTACCTCGTGGCCACCACCAGCGAGGAGATGGGCGGCATCGGCGCCTCCTACGCCGCGCGGACCCTGCCCGGCGACCTCACCGTCGCCCTCGACGTCGGCCCCGCGGAGGCCGAGTACCAGGTCACCGTCGACGGCGGGCCCGTCGTCGCCTACGCCGACGACGCCGTCGTCTACGACCGGGCCGTCGCCGACGCGCTGGTCGACGCCGGTCGCGAGCTCGGCGTGGACCCGCAGACGGCGGTGTGGCAGTCCTTCGACTCCGACGCCTCGCAGGCGAAGGCCTCGGGCCAGACGGCGCGGGCGGCGCTGCTGAGCCTGCCCACGTTGAGCACGCACGGCTACGAGGTGCTGCACACCGGCACCGTCGACCGGACCGCCCGGCTGCTCGCCGCCTTCCTCGCCCGCCCGCTGCCGCTCGGCTGACGCTCAGCCCGTCACGCGGCGGACGCGCACCGGGCCGCGGGCGGTGGCGACGTCGACCACCGCGCCGCGCTGGGTGACCTCGACCCCGCCCCGCCGCGCGAGCCGTCCGGCGGCCGCGCGGGCCTGCGGCATGAGGTCGCGCCAGCCTTCGGGATCGACCGCGCGGGCCGCCTCCGACGGGCAGATCGTGGCGCCCGGTGCGCGGGCGTCGAGCAGCGCGTCGATGGCCCGCTCGAGGGCCGCGCCGGCGTCGTCCACTCCCCCAGGATGCGCCCGTTTCCCCTGGTGAGCGCGGCGGGTACCACCGACGGCATGGCGAGGCGAACCCCCGTGGGGACGTTCGGCAAGGGCAGGCGCGGGATCAGCACGCTCGGCTGGGCGGTGCGCGGCGCGGCCGCCGGGGCGGCGGGCAGCACCGCGCTCAACGCCGTCACCTACCTGGACATGACCGTCCGCGGCCGCGGGACCAGCTCGACGCCCGAGCAGACCGTGGAGAAGCTCGCCGAGAAGGCGCACGTGCCGATCCCCGGCGACGACGAGACGCGGCAGAACCGGGTCCAGGGGCTCGGGCCGATGACCGGCCTGGTCGCGGGCGTCGGCGTGGGCGTCGTCGTCGGACTGGTCCGCGCCTCGGGCTTCCGGTCACAGCCGCTGGTCGGGACGCTGCTCACCACGCTCGGCGTCCTGGTGGCGGCCAACGGCCCGATGACGGCGCTGGGCATCACCGACCCGCGCAGCTGGTCGGCCACCGACTGGGTCAGCGACCTCGTCCCGCACCTGGTCTACGGCGCCGTCGTCAAGACCACGATGGACGCCTTCGACCGCCCCTGAGCCGGTGCACCTCCGCGGAAGTGCACCGGGCAGGTCCGCGGAGGTGCACGCTCAGCCGGCCGTCGCCGTCCAGCCGCGGGGGTCGACGTCGCCGGGGACGGGGGCGGCGGGGTCGTAGGGCGTGCGGGTGAAGACGAACGTGCCCAGGTCCAGGTGGTCGTCGGCGATCCGCAGTGGCTCCCCGGCGTAGTAGCCGTCCAGGCCCACCCAGGTGCCGTCGGCGTCACGGCGGAAGCGGCTGGCCCGCCCCGAGCGGCCGGGCAGCGGGCCGAGGTGCAGCAGGCCGCCGTCCACCGCGCGCAGCGCGTGCGGCGCCGGGCCCCAGTACCAGGTGCCCAGCTGCTCCAGCGGCACCGGCGGCTCGGCCGGGCGCCACGGCTCCGCCACCCGCGGCTCGGCGGCGCGCAGGTCGGCGAGCAGGCCGGGGACGAGCACGTCCAGGCCGCTGGTGGTGTTGGCCAGGGAGACGCCGCCGGTGCCCTCCTCGCGGTCGACGAACACGCCGGCGAGGAAGCCGGGCATCGAACCGCCGTGGCCGGTGAGCGTGCGGCCGTCGACCCGCAGCACCTGCAGGCCCAGCCCGTAGGCCGACCAGGCCGGGGAGGAGCCGTCGACGCCGGCCGGCACGGCCATCTCCTCGAGCGTCGCCGGGGACAGCACGTCGCCGGTGTCGCCGAGCAGGAAGGCGGCGAAGCGGGCGAGGTCGGCCAGCGTCGCCCACAGCTGCCCGGCGGCGGCCATCACGCCGGCGTCGTGTTCGGGCTCGGGCAGGACGACGTCGGCCCACGGGTGGACGGCGTACCCCTGCGCGGCGCGGCCGGACGGGCGCGGCGTCGTCCGGGTCATCCCCAGCGGGGCGAGCACCTCCGCGGTCACGACGTCCTCCCACGACCGCCCGCGCAGCCGCGCCACGAGCTCGCCGAGCAGGCCGAAGCCGAGGTTCGAGTAGTGGAAGCGCCGGGCCTCGCCCAGGACGACGTGCTCCCCGGACAGCCGCAGGTCGGCCAGGGATCCGCCGGGCACCCGCTCCCACCAGCCGCCCGGGCTCTCCGCGGCGGCGCCGGCCAGGTGCGAGAGCAACTGCCCGACCGACCGGTCGCCGAACGGCGTTCCGGGCACGTGCCGGTCCAGCGGGTCGTCGAGGGCCAGCCGGCCCTCGTCCCGCAGCCGCATGACCGTGACGGCGGTGACGGTCTTGCTGATCGAACCGAGCCGGTACTGGATGTCGGTGTGCGGCTCGTCGACGTCGCCGCGGCCGGCCGACCAGGCCAGCCCGCCGTCGCGGACCACGCCGGCGACCAGGCTGGGCGCCCGCCCCTCGCGCTGCACCCGGGCGGTGCGGGCCAGCAGGGTGCGGGCGGTCGAGGGCAGCACGGGTTCCGGCATGACCGGAACCGTAGGTCAGGCCCGGACGGGCGCCGCCAGCCGCCCGGTGCGCCCGGCCCAGCGCTCGAACACCACGGTGACCAGCGGCGGGACCGAGGCGGCCAGCGCGAGCAGCGTCGTCCACCGGGACCAGCCGAGCACCCGCGCGGCGACCAGCGCCACGACCACGTAGGCGACGAACACCGCGCCGTGGACCGGCCCGAACACCTGGACGCCGGCCTCGGAGGTCTCCGGCACGTACTTGACGTACATCCCGGCCAGCAGGCCGACCCAGGACAGGGCCTCGGCGACGGCGACGGTGCGGAAGGCCAGGGCGACGGTGCGGGGGTTCATCGGTGCGCGGTCCTCGGGTCGGGGGCGGTTCCGGAGGGTCAACGCGGCAGCGGGCGGCGACGTCCCGATCTCCGGGTGTGAGGTGCGTGGCAGGGTCGGGCCGTGCGGGGTCTGGCGCGGCGGGAGTTCTGCCTGGTCCTGCTGCGCCGGATGGCGGACCTGCGGCCGGACCTGGTGGCCGCGGCCCTGCCCTGCCTGGGCGCGACCCGCGCCGAGGCGCACGCGGCGCACACCCGCTGGCAGGCGCTGCACCACGCGCGGCGGGCGCCGCGTGGCGTGGCACTGCGCGCCGCCGTCCTCGGGCCCGCCGAGGAGGTGGAGGACCGCCGGTTCGGCGACCTGGACCTCGAGGTCCGGCGCTGGCCGCTGCCGCTGTGGCCGCACCTGCGCTGGGAGGTGCTCGCAGCCCCCGGCGGCAGCGTGCTGCACGAGCACCTGGTGCGGGCGCCGGGCTCCCCGGTCCCGCCGGCGGCCGACGGGCGGCTGCGGGTCTGGGAGCACGTGGTGGCCGACGTGAGCCGCCTGCCCGGCGCGCAGGAGGTGGACCCGAGGGTGGTCACCCGCTGGGAGGTGCGGCTGCCCTCCGGCGCGACGGCGGCCTTCGTCTGGGGCCTGCTGCAGCGGGTCCGGACGTGATCCGTCCCGGCACCCGGTGACGTGGGGGCAGGGAGGTCCTCACCCGATCCGGCGGGCGCCGGCGTAGCCGCCCATCACGTCGATGCCGGCGACCTTGACGACGTCGCCCGACGTCGGCGCGTGCACCATCTGGCCGTTGCCGATGTAGATGCCGACGTGGCTCACCGGGCTGTAGAAGAAGACCAGGTCACCGGGCTGCAGGTTCGCACGGGAGACCGGGGTGCCCATCGTCGACTGCATCTTGCTGGAGTGCGGGAGGCTGATCCCCGCGGCACGGAAGGCGTACTGGGTGAGGCCGGAGCAGTCGAACGCGTTGGGGCCGGCGGCCGCCCACACGTAGGGCTTGCCGCGCTGGGCCATGGCGGTGGCGACGACGGTCCCGGCGACGCCGCTGGCCGGCGCGGCCGCCGGCGCCGGCTCCTCCGCGGACGACGACCCGGAGGCCGACGCGGTGTCCTCGCGCTCCTCGTCGCGGCTGGCGCGGGCGTCCTCGGCGGCGTGCGCCGCGGCGGCGGCCTCGAGGGCGGCGCGCCGCTCGTCGGCGGTCAGCCGGGCGTAGTCGGCCTGGTAGGCGGCGATCTGCGCCTCGAGGTCGGCCTGCTGGGCGGCCACGGCGTCGTACTGACGCTGGGCCTCGGCGGCGGCCTCGGTGGCGGCGGCCTGCGCGGCGGTGGCGGTCTCGGTGGCGGCCGCGGCCCGGCCGAGCAGCTCGCCCTGGTAGCCGGCGACGCCCTGCAGCAGCGTGACGCGGTTGACGAACTCGTCGGCGTCCGCGCTGGTCATGAGCGCCTGCAGCGAGCCCATGCTGTCGCCGGTGTACGCCGACCGGGCGATGCCGACCACCTGCCGGCGGGCGGTGTCCACGGCGGCCTGGGCGGTGGCCAGCTCCGCGGCGGCGGCGTCGGCGGCGGCCTGCTGGGCGGCGAGCGCCTCGCGGGCCTCGTTGAACTGCTCGGTGACGACCTCGAGCTCGTGGCCCCGGGCGGCGACCAGCTGCGCGGCCTCGGCGGCCGTCGTCGGCTCCTCCGCCCCGGCCGGCGCCGGGACGGCACCCAGCCCGAGACCGATGCCGAGGGCGCCGACGAGGGCGAGGGCGGCCCGGCGGCCGCGGGAGCGGCCGGTCGCGGGCATGCCGGGGACGGACGTGCGCAGGGACGCCACGCGGCGGTCTCTCCTTCTCCCAGGCCGCCTACCGGGTTAGCTGACGGGTTCGGGCGTGGAGTCGCCCGGCGCGTGCGGACACGCGCTACACCCCAGGACTGCGATGGGTCCCCGGCCCGGTCCCCGCGGAGGGGATCCGGCTCGACGGCGTCCGCGGGGTGTCACCCGGACTGGTGACGGAGCGCCCCGTTGGACGTACTGAGCGTAAGGTCCGTGACCGGCGTGTGACAATCACCGCGGTGTAATTACATCGGTCACGAACGGTGATGGGGTGGCTCCGGGAGGTTGCCGACCCCCGCCGGTTTGCGCGGCCGCGGGGACGTGTACCGATTGCTGCATGTCCTCTTCCACGCGGATGCGTCTGGCCCGGCCGCTCGTCGCGCTCGCCCTGTTCGGCTCCCTGGTCGCCTGCGGTGACAACACCGACTTCTCGCGCGGCCCGACCAACTGCGACGCCTCCGGCGAGAACGCCAGCAACGAGAACGACGCCAGCTGCCAGGAGACCGGCCAGAACCCCGGCAACGACGCCCCCACCACCGACGACGCGAGCACCGACGACTGAGCGCCGCCCGGTCCCCGGCGGGCGCCGGGCCGCCGGGACTGGTGGCATGGGCGCGTGAGCCCGGGACGCAGGTGGACGGCGGCCCGGGTGCGCGCCGAGACGCGGACGCTGCTGGCCGGTGCCCGCCGTCTGCTGCACGGCCGTGACCTCGCGCTGATCGGCGCGGGACTCACCTTCTACGCCGGCATCGCGGTGGTGCCGCTGGTGCTGGTCTCCGTCCGGCTGACCGCGCTGGCCACCTCGGCCGAGGAGGTGCGGGCGCGCAGCGGGCGGCTCGCCGAGCTGCTGCCGGCGTCGCTGGGCGCGCCGGACGCGGTGGCCCGGCTGGTCGACGCCGGCGTCCGGCTGGACCTGCTGGGGTTCGCGCTGGCGCTGCTGCCGCTGTCGCTGTACGGCGAGGGGCTGCGGCGGGCGCTGATGCGGTTCAGCCGGCGGCGGGAGAACCTCACCGGCTGGCGGGGCCGGCTGCTCGCGCTGCCCCTGGTCGTGGCGACGCCCCTGCTGCTGTACCCGCTGCTGCTGGCCGCCACGGTCATGGCCGACCTGGCCCGCGAGGACGGCGCCGGGCCCGCGATCGGGCGGTTCGCCGTCGGCTACTACTCGGTGCTGTTCGTGCTGACCGTGCCCATCCTGTGGGGCTACGGCGTGGTGGCCGGCGGCCGGCGCCGGTGGGGCGCGCTGGTCAGCGGCGCGCTGTTCACCGCCGCGTGCCTGTCCGGGTTCCTGCAGGGCTTCGTGCTGTTCCTGTCCCTGCCGCTGGACCTCGGCGCGCCCTTCGGCGGCCTGGTCGTGGTCGGCGCCGTGGTCGCCATCGGCCTGTGGCTGTTCCTGCTGCACCTGGTCCTGCTGGCCGGGTGGCTGCTCACCCAGTCCCTGGACGAGCGGCTGGGGCGGCGTCAGGCGTCCGGTCGCCAGGGTGAGCCCGGTCCGCCACCCGGCGCCGGGAGCTCGGTCGCGGGCGCGGGCGGCTCCGGTGCGGGCGGCTCCGGTGCGGGCACCGCCGGCGCCGGCGGCACCTCGGTCGGCGGAGGCGGCTCGGGCGCGGGCGGCGGCTCCGGCGCCGGGGGCGGGGTCGACGGCGATGGCGGGGACGACGGCGGGGGCGGGGAGGACGGCGGCGGGGACGACGACGGCGGGGTCGTCCCGGGGGCGCTCGGGGGCGCCGGGTCGGCCGGCGGTGCGGGCTCCGGCTCCACGTAGTCGCTGCCGTTGCTCACCAGGATCGACACCACCTGGCCGGGCACGGCACGGCCGCCGCGGGGCGGGCTGGTGCCCAGGAGGGCGCCGGACGGCTCGTCGCTGTCGACGCGCACCGTCCGCGGGGTGAACCCGGCGTCGGCCAGTGTCCGCTCGCAGGCGCGCACGCTGGAGCAGCCGGGCACCGGGCGGGTGTTGCCGTTCTGCACGGTCTCGTCGGCCGGCGGGAACTCGCCGCTGCCGCGCGCGGTGAGGATCGGCTCCATCGCGTCGTGCCAGATGGTGGCGCCCTTTCCGCCACCGAAGCCGCCGACGTCCTCGTTCTGCTTGGGGTTGAGGACCATGACGCTCGCGGTGATCTCGGGCGTGTAGCCCACGAACGCCACCGAGTAGTTGTCCTGCGAGGTGCCGGTCTTGCCGGCGATCTGGTGGCCGCGGACGTAGGCGCGGGCCCCGGTCTGTCCCGGGTTCCCCGGCTCGACGTCCTTGCGCAGCATCTGGTTCATCGTGTTCGCCACGCCCGGCGGGACCGCCTCGGGCGTGCACCGGTCGCCGACCGCGAGCGGGTCGCCGCCGGCGCCGGCCGCCGGCTCGCCGTTCTGGTCGAGGACGGCGGTCACCGGGACGACGTCGCACTGCGTGCCGCCGGCGGCGAACGTCGAGTAGGCGCTGGCCAGCGCCAGCGGGCTGGTCGCCTCGGCGCCGAAGGTGAACGACCCGCGGTTCTCGTCGATGATCTGCTGCGCCAGGCCGGGCGGGCTGAACTGGAACAGCCCCGCCGCCTCGGCCATCCGCACCGGCTCCTCGACGCTGCCGAGGGCGTCCTCGAGCGCGAGGAAGTAGGTGTTGGAGGACTGGTACAGCGCCGTCGTCAGGTCCAGCGTCGGGCGGTAGCCGGACCCGGCGTTGCGGACGCAGTACCGGCCGTCGGTGTCCCGGCCCTCGCAGGGGCCGCTGTAGACCCGGGAGACGTAGGGGTCGGGGGCGGTGAGCGTGTAGTGGGAGGAGTAGCCCCGGGCCAGGGCCGCGGCGGCGACGAAGACCTTGTACGTGGAGCCCGAGCCCTGGCTGGGCGCCACGTTGAGGTTGAACGACTCCTGGGTGCGGTCGGCGAGGTCGTAGCCGAAGGTCCGGTTGACGCTCATCGCCAGCAGGTGGCCGGTGCCGGGCTCGACGGCGGTGAACATCGCGGCCAGCGAGTCCTCCCGCGGCAGGGTCTCCAGCACCGCGGCGTCGCCGGAGCGCTGCAGCTCGGGGTCCAGCGTGGTCTGGACGGTGTAGCCGCCGTTGTCCAGCTGCTCCTGGCTGAGCCCGAGCTCCTGGATGAGGTACCGCTGCACGAAGTCGCAGACGAACGGGCCGACGGTGGCCTGGACGCAGCCCCGGGGCGGGGCGGGCGCGGGCGCCAGCCCGAGCGGCGCGGCCGCGGCCGCGGCCGCCTCGTCGGCGGTGACGAAGCCCTGCTCGGCCATCCGGGACAGGACCTCGTTGCGCCGCGCGGTGGCCGCCTCGGGGTCGGTGAACGGGTCGTCGTTCACCGGGCTCTGCACGAGGCCGGCCAGCAGGGCCGCCTGCGGCAGGGTGAGCGCGGCGGCGTCGACGCCGAAGTAGGCGCGGGCGGCCGGCTGCACGCCGTAGGCGTTCTGGCCGAAGTAGACGATGTTGAGGTAGCGGGCGAGGATCTCGTCCTTGCTGTAGAGGTCCTCCAGCGCCAGGGCCAGACGCGCCTCGCGCAGCTTGCGGCCCACCGTCTGCTCGGTGGCGGCGGTCCGCTCCTCGGGAGTGTCGGCGGTCTGCAGCAGCGTCTGCTTGACCAGCTGCTGGGTGAGCGTCGAGCCGCCCTCGGCCACCTGCCCGGCGGCGATGTTGGTGACCAGCGCGCGCAGCGTCCCCTGCACGTCCAGGCCGCGGTGGCCGTAGAAGCGCGAGTCCTCGATGGCCACCATGGCGTCCTTCATGACGTCCGCGATCTCGGAGGGCTCCACGGGGTCGCGGTTCTCGTCGTAGAAGTACGTGATCGGCTCGCCGTTCGCGGCCAGGAGCACGGTGTTCCCCGGCGGCGGGGCGTCGGTGAACTCGGTGGGCAGGTCACCGAGCAGCCCGGTGGACTGCTGGGCGGCGATCGCGGGACCCCCGATCCACGGGAGGAGCAGGCCCGCCACCAGTGCCCCGGCGACCACGATCGTCGCGGCCAACCGGAGCAGCGTGCCGGCCCGGCTGTCCTGCCGGTCCATGGGCCTCCCTCCCGTGCGCGCACACTGCAACAGAGATCACGTCCGGCCACAACGACCCGCGCCGTGCGGTGCTGCGGTCGGGGGACGCTCAGACCTCCAGCAGGGCGGGCAGGTCGTCGCGGTGCAGCACGACCAGCGTGCTCACCGCCCGGGTGAGCACGACGTAGAGCCGGGACAGCCCGCGCGGCTCGGCGGCCGCGATCGCCGCCGGGTCGGCCACGACGACGGCGTCGAACTCCAGCCCCTTGGCCAGGGTGGCGGGCACGACGGCGAGGCGCCCGGCCGCCGAGCCGTCGTCGGCGAGCACCGCCGCCGGCAGGCCCGCGGCGGCCAGCAGCCGCGCCACCCCGGGCACCGCGGCGTCGGCGCAGACGACGCCGACCGACCCGGGGCCGGCCGCGAGGTCGGCGACCACCTCGGCCAGCGGCCCGGCGAGGTCGGCGACCGGCCGGACGGCGAGCGCACCGGGGTCCCGGCGCACGGCGGTGGCCGCCGGCAGGCCGGGCGCGATCGCCGGCAGCAGCCGGTTGGCGTAGTCGAGCACCTCCCCCGGCACCCGGTAGCCGCGGGTCAGCGGCCGGACGGCGGTGTCCGGGCGGCCCAGGCCGGCGAGCGTCGGCGCCCAGTCGGCCGGCGACCAGGGGCTGGTGGCCTGCGCGAGGTCGCCGAGCACGGTGAGCGACCCGGCGGCCAGCCGGCGGGCCACCGCGCGGCACTGCATGGGCGAGAGGTCCTGCGCCTCGTCGACGACGACGTGCCCGTAGCCCGCCGTCCGCTCGAGCAGCCCGGCCACCTCGTCGACGAGGACGGCGTCGGCGTCGGTCCACGCCGTGGCGCGCACCGAGCGCGCGGCCGGGCGGTGCAGCAGCGCCTGCTCGTCGTCGGTGAGCACGCCGCGGGCGGCGCGGGCCAGGACGGCGGGGTCGCCGAGGAGCTCCGCGACCAGGCCGGCGGGGTCGCGGGCGGGCCAGACGGCGTCGCAGAACTCGCGGACCTCGGGGCTGCGCGCAGCCCGGCGGGTCTCGGCGTCGGTCGGGCTGCCGCCGGCCTCCTCGCTCTGCCGCCGGGCGTCCTCGGCGAGCAGCAGCGCCAGCCGCTCCCGCCCGGCGGCGTGGTGCAGCCGCTGCTGGTCGTCGGCCACGCGGCCGCGCCGCCGCAGGTCGTCGACGTACCGCTTCAGCCGCTCCACCGGCACCCGGTGGCGGCGGCCGGCCAGCGGGACCAGGACGTCGTCGGCGGGCTTGGCGATCGAGCCCCACAGCGCCCGCTCGAGCACCTGCGCCATGCGGGCGTCGCCCTTGAGGACGGCGACCTCCGGGGCGTCCTGCGCCCGGACCGGCACCCGGCCGGTCAGCTCGGCGACCGTCGTCTGGTCGACGTCGACCTCGCCGAGGGTGGGCAGCACCTGCTCGATGTAGCGCAGGAACGCCCGGTTGGGTCCGACGACGAGGACGCCGGTCCGGGCCAGCTGCCCGCCGTGCGTGTAGAGCAGGTAGGCGGCGCGGTGCAGACCGACGGCGGTCTTGCCGGTGCCCGGCGCGCCCTGCACGCACACCGACTCGGCCAGCGGGGCGCGGACGATCTCGTCCTGCTCGGGCTGGATGGTGGCGACGATGTCGCGCATCGGGCCGCTGCGCGGGCGCTCGATCTCCTGGAGCAGGACCCGGCTCGAGGTGTCGTCGCGGAGCAGGGCGCCGTCGCCCTCCTCGCCGACTCCGAGCAGTTCGTCCTCGTAGGAGGTGAGCTCACCGCCGGCGAAGCCGAACCGGCGGCGGCGGACCAGGCCCTGCGGATCCGCGGCGCTGGCCCGGTAGAACGGCCGGCTCATCGGCGCCCGCCAGTCGATGACCACCGGCCGGCCGGCGGCGTCGCGGACGTGCCGCCGGCCGATGTGGAAGGTCTCCCCGGCGCCGTCGGTGCGGCCGAAGAAGGGCGGCACGCCGGGGTCGGCGGCCAGCGAGCGGAGCCGCTCGGCGCGGGCGGCGCCGAGGCGCTCGGAGGCCCAGGCGTCGACGCCGGCGTCCACGACGGTGGAGGCGGCGGTGCGCATCTCGGCGAGGCAGTCCTCGGCGAGGGCCAGGTGGGCACGCTCGGCGGTGAGGACGGGGTCCGTCGCGGGGTCGGTCACGGTCGTGTCGGTCGGTGTCGCTGACACGGCCGGTGGACGTTACGCCGTCGTGTGCTGCTCGTCACACCCGCCCCCGGGCCGGGGGGGGGGGGGGGGGGGGGGGGGGGGGGGGGGGGGGGGGGGGGGGGGGGGGGGGGGGGGGGGGGGGGGGGGGGGGGGGGGGGGGGGGGGGGGGGCGGGGGGGGGGGGGGGCGGGG
>NZ_JBJGZK010000020.1:0-82270 GCF_054050475.1 Geodermatophilus sp. SYSU D00525 | reverse complement strand
CGCCGGCGCCGGCGCGCGAGGACGCCCGCAGGCCGCGGGCTGCGGCCCACCCGATGCGGGGACCGGCCGGCGGGTCCCGCCGGCGCGTCCCCGTCCCGCTGGACCGCTGGCGTTAGGCCCCCTGCAGGGTCCCGCCGCGAGCGTGCGAGCGGTGGGGCCAGGGGGTCCTTCGTCAGGCGAGGGCGTCCAGGCGGGCCATGTCCTCGTCGGAGAGGGTCAGCCGCGCCGCGCCCATGTTCTCGGTGAGGTGGTCCACCGACTTCGTGCCGGGGATGGGCAGCACCACCGGCGACTTCTGCAGCAGCCAGGCCAGCGCGACCTGCGCCGGGGTGGCGTCCAGCTCGCGGGCGATGTCGGCCACCGGGCTGTGCGGGGCGGCGAGGTCGCCGGTCGCGATCGGGAACCACGGGATGAACGCGATCCCGTTGTCGGTGGCGTGGTCGAGGACGTCCTGCGACTGCCGGTTGGTCAGGTTGTAGAGGTTCTGCACGCTGACGACGTCGACGATCTCGCGGGCCGCCTGCAGCTCCTCGACCGAGACCTCGGAGACGCCGATGTGGCGGACCTTGCCCTCGTCCTGCAGCTCCTTGAACGCGCCGAGCTGGTCGGCCAGCGGCACCTCGGCGTCGATGCGGTGCAGCTGGATGAGGTCGATCCGCTCGACCCGCAGGTGGCGCAGCGACAGCTCGACCTGCTGCTTGAGGTAGGCGGGGCGCCCGACCGGCGTCCAGATGCCCGGGCCCTGGCGGGTCAGGCCGGCCTTCGTGGCGACGACCAGGCCCTCCGGGTACGGGTGCAGGGCCTCGGCGATGATCTGCTCGCTGACGAACGGCCCGTAGGAGTCGGCGGTGTCGATGAGGTCGACGCCCTGCTCGACGGCGGCGCGGACCACGCGGAGGGCGGCGTCGCGGTCGGCCGGCTCCCCCCAGACACCCGGGCCGGGCAGCTGCATGGCGCCGTAGCCGAGGCGGTGGACGGCGAGGTCGCCGCCGATGGCGAAGGTGTCGGCAGGTGCGGTGGCGGTCATGGACCCTCCCGGTGCGTGTGCCCCGGGCCGGCTGCCCGGGGACCCGCATCCCGCCAGCACGGCGGTCCGCACCGGTCTTCCCGGCACGCCGGTGGTGTGACCGGTGACACGCGAGCGAGAGGACGGCGATGGGCGAGATCCTGGTGCTGCGGCACGGCGCGACCGAGTGGAGCAGGAGCGGCCAGCACACCGGCGTGACCGACCTGCCGCTGCTGCCCGAGGGCGAGGAGCGGGCCCGCTCCCTGGCGCCGGCGCTGGCCGAGCGGCACGTCGTCGAGGTGTGGACCAGCCCCCGCCAGCGCGCCCGGCGCACCGCCGAGCTGGCCGGGCTGACCGCCACCGCCGTCGACGAGGACCTCGTCGAGCTCGACTACGGCGGCTACGAGGGCCGCACCACCGCCGAGATCAGCGAGGAGCTCGGCCGGGAGTGGTCGGTCTGGCGCGACCCGGTGGTGGCGGGCGAGACCCCGGGCGAGTCCCTCGAGCAGGTCGGCGAGCGGGTCGACCGGGTGCTGGCCCGGGCGCGGGCCCGGCTCGCCGACGGCGACGTCGCCCTCGTCGCGCACGGGCACGTGCTCCGGGTCCTCACCGCGCGCTGGCTGGGCCTCGAGCCCGCCGCGGGGGCGCTGTTCGCGCTGCCGGCCGGTGCCTACGGGGTGCTCGGGCACGAGCACGCGCGCCCGGTGCTCACGGGATGGGGACTGGGCTGAGGTCCGCCGGCCCGGCCGCGCCGGCGGGCGCGACGGGCCGGCCGAACAGCCAGCCCTGCGCGAGGTCGGCGCCGAGCGCGGCCACCTCCGCGGCCACCTGCTCGGTCTCCACGCCCTCCGCGACGACGACCGCCCCCAGCCGGTGCGCGTGCTCGGTCACCGTCCGCACCACCGCGCGGGCGCCGTCGTCGGGCAGCGCGGACACCAGCGCCCGGCCGAGCTTGACGACGTCGGGCCGGACGACGTCGAGCAGCGAGCGGCTCGACCACCCGGCGGCCACCTCGTCGAGGGCCACCCGCCAGCCACGCTCGCGGTAGGCCTCCAGGACGGCGAGCAGGTGCCCGCGGTCGGCGACGGCGGCCCGCTCGCCCACCTCCAGCACCAGCTGCCGCGGCTCCAGCCCCGCGACCTCCAGGGCCTCGACGGTGCCGGCGAGGTCGGCGTCGGGGTGCAGCACCGAGGTGGGCCGGGTGTTGACGAACAGGTCGGCGCCGCCGAGCCAGCCCGCCGCGCCGGCGATGGCGCACTCGCGGCCGACCCGGTCCAACCGGGTGAGCCAGCCCGCGGAGTCGGCGACGAAGAACAGGTCCCCGCCGTCGACGGTGCGCCCGTCGGAGTCCCCGCGCAGCAGCGCCTCGTGGGCGACGACGGCACGGTCGGCCAGCGTCACGATCGGCTGGTACGCCGACCACAGCTCGGCCTCGGCGAGCACGCCGACCTCGGCGGTCACGCCGCGGCGCGCCAGCTCCTGCGCCAGGGTCGGCGCGGTGAGCAGGCCGAGGGTGAGCGCGGTGTACTCACCGGCCGGGTCGGTGGCCACCCGCACCGCCTCGGCCTCGGCCCCGGTCAGCGCGCGGGAGAGCCGGTCGAAGAACACCTCCACGCGGACGCCGTCGCGCTCGTCGGACAGGTCGAGCAGCCCGGGGGCGGCGAACACCGACAGCCCGACCGCGCGGGCGACGGCGGCCACGGCGGGCAGCACGTTCTCCTCCGCGGTCGCCAGCAGCACGCGGGTCGCGGTCTCGGGCAGGGGCCACTCCTCGCGCCGCCGCGCCGCGCCGATCGGACTCGCCACGCGCAGCAGGATGACCGACCGGCCCGGCGCGGGCGGGCAGGCGCGCGGACGAGGTCCGACCGTTCAGGATGCCGCGCCGCGGACCGGTCTGCACGCGGCGCGCAGGCCCTAGGGTCGGTCCATGGCTGCTGTCCTCACCGAGCCGCCGACGCGCACAGGCCGCGGCGGCCGCCCGCGCGACCCCAGCCGCGACGACGTCATCCGCGCGGCCATCCTCCGGCTGCTCGGGGAGGTCGGGTACGGCGCGCTGACCATGGACGCCGTCGCCGCGGAGGCCGGGGTCGGGAAGGCGACCATCTACCGCCGCTGGCGCACCAAGCAGGACCTCGTCGTCGACACCGTCTCCGACCTCAACCGGGCGTGGACGGTCACTGCCGACACCGGGTCCCTCGAGGGCGATCTGCGCCAGCTCGTGCACCGCATGGTGGAGATGATGGCCAGCCCGGTCGGCGCAGCCACCCGCTCGCTGCTCGCGGCGATGCAGCACGAGCCGGCGCTGATCGAGGCGTTCCGCGAGGGCCCGCTGGCCGTCTGGCGGCGGGCCTACGACGAGGTGTGGACCCGGGCCCAGGCCCGCGGCGAGGTGGGCCCCGGGCTGCCGCAGTCGATCCCCGCCGAGGCCACCACCGCGCTGCTGGTGCAGCGCTGGCTGGTCACCCGCGAGCCGGTGGACGCCGCCTACGCCGACGCCGTACTCGAGACGGTGGTCCTCCCGCTGGTCCGCCGGGGCTGACGCTCACCAGCCGAGCGTGCCCGGCTCGCCCTTGAACGGGCCGACGACGTCCGCGGTGATCCAGCCGCCGTAGAAGTCCCCCGCCTGCGCGCGCACCTGCTCGCCGTCGACCAGCGCCCGGTCGACCCGGCTCGGGTAGAAGGCCACCGCCCCGCGCAGGTGCTCGTACCCCCGGGTCGGGTCCTCGTAGGACCAGCCGACCGCCGGGTGGCGCCGCCCGTCGACGACGGCGTCCCAGTAGGTGGCTTGCCCCTTCCACTCGCACCACGACGAGCCGGCGGCCCGCTCGAGCACGCCGGCGGCGACGTCCTCGCGGGGCACGTAGTAGACCGGCGGGTGGCTGGTCTCGCAGACCCGCACCGCGCGGCCCGTCGCCGCGACCACCCGCCCGCCCAGCTCGACGACGACGCGGCGCGGCGTCACCTCGGCCGACGGCGGGCGCGGGTAGTCCCAGACCGACTCCTGACCCGGGCCGACCGGGTCGCGGCGCGGCGGGCGCACGGCCGGGTCAGTCGTTGCGGTGCCGGGCCTTCTGGACGACGACCAGCGTCACCAGCAGGCCGAGGGCGCCGACGGTGGCGCGCCCCGCCGTCGACTGCAGGAAGCGCACGACGGCGGCCTGCCCCTGGGCCCGGAGCCGCGTCGGGCTGCTCCGGTACGCCAACTGGTCCAGGGTGGCCGCCAGTGACTCACGGGCGGCGTCGATCTCCAGCTGGATCTCTCGAGGGTCGCGAGGCACGGCGACAGCCTGCCAGACACCGCGGCGACCGGCCCGTTCCGGCGATCAGCGGCACCCACGCGGGCGATGCGCCCCGGGACGCGCCCTAGACTCGGCGGCCACGCGGGAGTGGTGTAACGGCAGCCACGCCAGACTTAGGATCTGGTGCCCTCGGGCGTGCGGGTTCGACTCCCGCCTCCCGCACCCAGGGGTCAGCCCAGGCGCACGGTGAGCTCGACCTGCGGCGAGGCGAGCCCCGGGTCGTCGGCGTCGACCACCGCCAGCAGGTCGACCCGGTCACCGTCCACGCCGCGCAGGGCCAGGCCCTCGACCTTCGCCACCCGCCCGTCCACCTCCGGCACCGGCGCGACGTCGAGCACCCGCCCGTGCTCGACCAGGACGAGCGCCGTGGCCACCACCGGGCCGTCGTCGACGGCGTTCGGCGTGTCCTCCGCCGCCGCGGACAGCAGCTCCCGGCCGTCGGGCAGGGCGACGGCGTCGGTGACGGCGAGCCCGACGCCGGCGACCTCGCCGAGGTCGAGGACGTGCACCGGCCCCAGCGGCACCGCGCCGGGGTCCGCGCGCCCGAGCACGGCCGCCAGCAACGGCGCCAGCGGGACCTCGACGCAGGCGTTCGGCACCCCGGCGGCGCGGTTGCCGCGCTGGTACCAGCGGAGGGGGGGGGGGGGGGGGGGGGCGGGCGCCCCCCCGTCCCCCCACCACCGCCCCCCCCCCCCCCCCCCGCCCCCCCCCCCCCCCCCCCCCCCCCCCCCCCCCCCCCCCCCCCCAGGTTCCGCTGCCCGTCCGGCACCCCGAGGCGGTCGCCGACCGCGGCGTACAGCGGGCCGAGGTCGGCCGCCCGGGCGGACGGCCGGTCGTCGTCGAGGGCGACCAGCACCCCGCGGGTGCGCCTCGGTGTGGACCCCGACCCGAGCAGCAGCACCGCGGGCCGCCCGCCGGCCTCCACCGGGCTGGCCGTCTCCAGGTCGGGCTTGAGGGACTTGGTCCCGGCCGCCTCGGAGAACCGGTCGTGTCCCTCGACCGGCGGCAGCAGCCGCACCGGGACGACGCCGCCCGGGCGCTGCCAGGCCGCGGACGTGGCGTCGTCCTGGACCACGAGCCAGCCGTCGCCCAGCGGCGCGAGGCCCGAGGCCGCGGTCACCGGCGTCCCGTCGTCGAAGCGGAGCCCCCGGACGGCGGTGAGGTCGACGCGCACGGGGACGGGGTGCCCGCTCGGGCGCGGCCTCACGCGGGCGGGTGCCGGGACCGGATCACACAACTGTCTTTCCGCAGCTCAGCACGCTGAACTCCGTCCAGGGCCGCTGCACGCGCGGCGAAGCCGACGTAGCCTCGGGTCGACCGGCCGCACGACGGGGTGCCCGGGGCCGGTCCTCTTCCCCTGCACGCAGTCCTCCGGACACGACCCGTCGGAGCTCATGACCTCCCCGCGCACCGAGACCACCACCTCCCCCGGCACGAACCCCGAGCCGGTCCCCGACAAGCCCCGCACCGGACTCAGCGTCACCCAGGTGGCGGCCGGCGCCCTGGCCGCGGTGTCCGCGGCGGTCCTCGCCTCGTTCTTCGGCGTCGCCGGCACGGTGATCGGCGCCGCCCTCGTCAGCGTCGTCAGCACCGTCGGCTCCGCGCTCTACAGCTCCTCCCTGAACCGCACCGGCGAGAAGCTGAGGAAGGCCCGCGAGCAGCTGGCGCCCCGCCCCGACCCTGCGCCCGGCGCGGCGCCGACCCGGGCGATGCCCGCGGCCGGCGAGGCGGCGACCCGGGCGATGCCCGCGGCCGGCGAGGCGGCGACCCGGGAGCTGCCCGCGCACCTGGACCCGCGCCGGGCCCCGGAGCCGCGCCGGCGGATCCGCTGGCCGCGGGTGGCGGTGTACGCGGCCGCGGTCTTCGTCCTGGCCATGGGGATCGTCACCACGATCGAGCTGGTCGGGCAGAAGCCGGTGTCGGCGCTGGTCGGCGGGAACGACACCTCGTCGTCGTCCACCACGATCGGCGAGCTGTCCAACGCCTCGTCCTCGCGCGACCTGACGCCGTCGGACTCCGACCCGGCCACCCCGACGACCGAGGCGCCGGCCACGGGGACGCCCGGGGACGCCGGGGAGAGCGCGGCGCCCACGGAGGAGTCCGGGGAGTCCGCGCCGGCCACCGAGAGCGGCAGCGACGACGGCGACACCGACGGCGGCACCGAGGAGTCCGCGCCGGCCGAGCCGTCGACGCAGGCACCGGGGACCGACTCGGGCAGCGGCTCGGGCAGCGGCTCGGACAGCGGCTCGGACAGCGGCTCGGACACCGGCTCCGACAGCGGCTCGGACACCGGCTCGGACGGCGGCTCGGGCGCCGAGCCGCAGGCAGAGGCGGACACCGGGGGCCAGGCGGCCGGCAGCGAGGCGCCGCCGGCCGCCTGAGCCGGATCCTCCGGGATCAGTCCTTCGCGCGTCGCGGGACCAGCTTGAGCAGCGCCAGCCCGGCGAACAGCAGGGTGACGCCGGCGACCACGAACGCCAGCGCGTTGAAGCCGGTGTAGGCGAGGGCGGTCGACCCGCCCACGCCGCTGGCCGTCACGTAACCCGCCTTGCTGTACACGTGCACCTCCTCTCGGTGGATCAGCCCGCCGCGGGAGCCGCGACGTGGTGCCAGGTGGCCTCCCGGCGGCGGACGACGTCCACCAGGGAGCGGACGAAGACGGCCTGGATGAACAGGTCGTAGACCAGCTCGACGACCAGCGGCAGCGCCAGCAGCAGCGCTCGCGGGCCGCCCCTGCGGACGGTCACCAGCCGCTCGGCCAGGAAGACCAGGCCGACCGAGGCCCAGAACGGGTCCACGTGCAGCCCGCCGTCGCGGGCGAGCACCAGCACGGTGAGCAGCAGGTAGGCCTGGAAGGCGAGGACGCCGAGGCCGATGCCCAGCTGCTGGCCCCAGTAGCGCAGGGTGACCCGGGTGAGCCCGTAGTGCCGGAGGTTCTCCAGGGCGCCGCGCTGCCACCGCATCCGCTGCTTCCACAGGTCCCGCCAGGTCGGCATGATCTCGGTGACCACCGAGCACGCCGCCGGGCTGGTCATGCGCCAGCCGAGGGTCTTGAGCGCGAGGGTCAGCTCGTTGTCCTCGGTGAGCGCGAGGGTGTCGTAGACCTGCCCCTCCCGGCCCGGCAGCGTGGTGCCCCGCGCGGCGGCGACCT
Organism: Geodermatophilus sp. SYSU D00525; assembly: GCF_054050475.1. Lineage (NCBI taxonomy): Bacteria > Bacillati > Actinomycetota > Actinomycetes > Geodermatophilales > Geodermatophilaceae > Geodermatophilus > Geodermatophilus sp. SYSU D00525. The sequence goes on along the minus strand of NZ_JBJGZK010000020.1, from coordinate 74,814 downwards.
CCCGCAGCGCCCGGACGCGGAACAGCGTGCCCGTGCCGGTCAGCACCATGACGCGGCCGGTCCGCGAGACGTCGCGGCTGTAGCGGAGGTACTCGTTGCGCTGCAGCTGCCCGAGGACCCCGGCCCCGGGGTGCCCGTAGAACAGGCCGCCGGCGGCGCCGATGCGCGGTGAGGACTCCAGGCTGGCCGCGGCGGCCTCGAGGAAACCGGGCGCGAGCTCGGTGTCGGCGTCCATCACCAGGACGAGGTCGTCGTCGCGCAGGTCGGGCGTGGGGCCGGCGGGGACGCCGTCGTCCGCCGCGCCGCGGCGCCGGTCGGGACCGCGGCGGGGGTCGTCGGAGGCGCCCCGCCGGTCGGCGGTGGCGGTGCGGCGGAACCGCTGCACGATCGCCTGGTTGAGCGCGCCGGCCTTCTTGTCGGTGTTGCCGACGGTCTCGTAGACCTCGGCCCCGCGCTCGCGCGCGATCCGGGCGGTGTCGTCGGTGCAGTTGTCGGCGACGACGACCACGCGGTCGGGACGCCGCGTCTGCCGCTGCAGGGCGTCGAGGGTGCCGCCGATGTTCGCGGCCTCGTCGTGCGCCGGGATCAGCACGACCACCCGCGCCGTCGAGCGTCCGTCGTCGCCTGCCATGCGTCTCCCCTGCCGTCGTCCCGTCAGGGGGTCAACGGCAGCCCGGGGCCGGTCCCGCAGCCGGCGCGGGCGGGACCACCCGGAGGGGTCAGGAACCGACCAGCGCCCGGTGCAGGACGGCGACGAGCTCGGCGCGGGTGACGATCCCGGCGAGCCGGTCGTCGGAGTCGACCACCGGCAGGTGCCGCAGCCCGCGGTCGGCCATGAGCCCGACCAGCTCGGAGACCGGGGTGTCGGCGTCGACGGTGGTGACCGGGCTGGTCATGACCTTCGCGACCGGGTCGAAGTCCACGACGTCGAGGTTGAACAGGTCGTGGACGGTGACGATGCCGACGACCCGGCGGTCGGGCGTGACCACCGGCAGCGCCTTCACCGCGTGCTGGTTCATGAGCATCCGCGCGCGGTACAGCGTCTCGTCGGGCTGGACGGTCCGCACGTCCCGCTCCATGAGCGCGCCGACGCGCAGCTGCCCGAGCCGGCGGTCCAGGGCGTGCGCCTCGGCGTCGCGGACCAGCGCCAGCACGTCGCCGGGCAGCACGTCCAGGCCGCGGTCCAGCCGCTGCATCGCCGCCGTGACGTCCTCGGCCTGCAGCCCGACCCGCTCGGTGGGCGGCGCCTCGGACCCGGTGCGCGGCGGCTCGGGCACGTGCGGGTAGGGCCGGCCGGTCAGGTTGTTCACCAGCGCCGCCACGAGCAGCAGCACCAGGGTGTCGACGCCGACCGGCCACAGCGCGAACGCCCACCCGTGCTCGGCCACCGCCGCCTCGCCGACCGCCGCGAACAGCGCGCACGCGCCGCCCGGCGGGTGCACGCAGCGCAGCACCATCATCAGCGGGATCGCCACGCCGACGGCGACCGCTGCGGCGAGCGTGACGTCGTCGAGGAGCTTGCCCGCCGCGACGCCGACCAGGGTGGACAGCGTGTTGCCCGCGAGCACGGGATAGGGCTGGGCCAGCGGGCTGGCCGGCGCGGCGAACAGCAGCACCGCGGTGGCGCCCATCGGCGCGACGATCCACGGCAGCCCGGCCGGCCCGCCGGGGACCGCGTGGGCGGTCAGCGCGGCCAGCGCGATGCCGGCCAGGGCGCCCAGCCCGCCGCGGAGCACCTCGGAGCGGCGGTAGCCCACCGGCGAGGGCCGCAGCCCGGTCCTCCACGCCCTGACGTCCGCGCGCACCCCGCTCCCCTCCCGCGGGCCCCCGCCCGCCGCGGGCGTGGACCCTACGTCGTCGGGGCGGGATCCAGGTGCCGCCGCGGCGCGGAGGTCAGGCCGCGCCGAGCGCCTGGGCGATCACCGGGACGAGCGCGGCGAAGGCCTGACCGCGGTGGCTGCGGGCGTCCTTCTCGGCGGGCTCGAGTTCGGCGGCGGTGCGGTCCAGGCCGTCGGCGACGAACACCGGGTCGTAGCCGAAGCCGTTGCTGCCTCGCGGCTCGCGGACCACCCGGCCGCGCCACTGCCGCTCGACGACCGACTCCGCGCCGTCGGGGGTGACCAGGGCGGCGGCGCACACGAACGCCCCGCCGCGCCGCTCGTCGGGGACGTCGCCGATCTGGCCGAGCAGCAGCGCGGTGTTGGCGGCGTCGTCGCCGTGCCGGCCCGACCAGCGCGCCGAGAGCACCCCGGGCATGCCGTTGAGCGCGTCGACGGCGAGGCCCGAGTCGTCGGCCACCGCCGGCAGGCCCGTGTACCGGACCGCCTCCCGCGCCTTGAGCAGCGCGTTCTCCGCGAACGTCGCGCCGGTCTCGGGGGCCTCCGGGTACTCGGGGACGTCGCGCAGGCCGACCACCTCGATCCCCGGGACGGCGTCGGACAGCAGCCGCTGCAGCTCGGCGAGCTTGCCGGCGTTGCGGGTGGCCAGCAGCAGGCGGGTCGTCATCGCTGCAGCGCCTCCTGCTGGACGCGGGTGAGCTCGGCGCACCCGGCGACGGCGAGGTCGAGCAGCCGGTCGAGGGTGGGCCGGTCGAACACCGCGCCCTCGGCGGTGCCCTGCACCTCCACGAACCCGCCCTGCCCGGTGCAGACGACGTTCATGTCGGTGCCGGCGCGCACGTCCTCCTCGTAGGCGAGGTCCAGCCGCGGCTCGCCGTCGACCACGCCGACGCTCACCGCCGCCACCGACTGCACGATCGCGGTCTTCCTCGCCTGCTTCCGGCGGTCGGCCAGCCACGAGACGGCGTCGGCGAGGGCGACGTAGGCGCCGGTGATGGCCGCCGTCCGGGTGCCGCCGTCGGCCTGCAGGACGTCGCAGTCGAGGGCGATGCTGTTCTCCCCCAGCGCCGCGAGGTCGATCGAGGCGCGCAGCGAGCGGCCGATGAGCCGGCTGATCTCGTGGGTACGCCCGCCGATCCGGCCCTTGACCGACTCGCGGTCGCCCCGGGTGTGCGTGGCGCGCGGCAGCATGGCGTACTCGGCGGTGACCCAGCCCAGGCCCGAGCCCTTCCGCCAGCGCGGCACGCCCTCGGTGACGCTGGCCGCGCACAGCACGCGGGTGCGGCCGAACTCGACGAGCACCGAGCCCTCGGCGTGGTCGAGCCAGTTGCGGGTGATGGTCACCGGGCGGAGCTGGTCGGCCGCGCGGCCGTCGGGGCGGGTCACGGGCACCGAGCCTATCGACGTCGGCACGCCGTCCTCCGGGCGAGATGCCACGATCGCCCCGTGCGATCGGAGCTGCGGACGGTGCGGACGGGCGGGCAGCCGGTGGTGGTCGACCTGACCGGCGAGTGCGAGGACTTCGTCCGTCAGGAGGACGACGGCCTGCTGTCCGTGTTCGTCCCGCACGCCACGGCCGGGCTGGCGGTCATCGAGACCGGCGCGGGCAGCGACGACGACCTGCTCGCCCAGCTCGACGAGCTGCTGCCCCGCGACGACCGCTGGCGTCACCGGCACGGCAGCCCCGGCCACGGCCGCGACCACGTGCTGCCGGCGTTCGTGCCGCCGCACCTGGGCGTGCCGGTGCTCGGGGGCCGGCTGCAGCTGGGCACCTGGCAGCGGATCTGCCTGGTCGACCCCAACGGCGACAACCCCGAGCGGCAGGTGCGGCTGTCGTTCCTCCGCGGCTGACGCCCCGATCCCCTCCCCCGCCGGACGGGCACGGCATCATCGCTGCATGACCGAGACCGCGCCCGCTCCCGTCCGCCTCGCGCCCGGTGACCCGGCGCCGGACTTCACGCTGCCCGACGCCGACGGCACCCCGGTCTCCCTCGCCGACCGCCGCGGCCGCCGGGTGGTCGTCTACTGCTACCCCGCCGCCCTCACCCCGGGCTGCACCACCCAGGCCGTCGACTTCACCGCCGCGGCCGGGGAGCTGGCCGAGGCCGGGCTGGACATCATCGGCATCTCCCCCGACCCGCCGGAGAAGCTGCAGCGCTTCCGCGAGCAGGAGGGCCTGGGCATCACGTTGCTGTCCGACCCGGACAAGCGCGTGCTCACCGCCTACGGCGCCTTCGGCACCAAGAAGCTGTACGGCAAGGAGGTGCAGGGCGTGATCCGCTCGACCTTCGTCGTCGACGCTGAGGGCCGCATCGAGCGGGCCGCCTACAACGTCAAGGCCACCGGGCACGTGGCGAAGCTGCGCCGCGACCTGGGCCTGGGCTGAGCGCTCAGTCCCCGCGGACCCCGAGCACGCCGGTCACCAGCGCGTCGACGACCGTCGTCGCGGCCTTGAGGTCGGGCTCGCGGGCGACCATGACGTCGGAGTAGAGGAACGACTCGCCCAGCCGGACGACGGCGTAGGCGAGCACCGGCAGCGGCACCTCCGGCGTCAGCCCGCGCTCCTCGACGTCGCGCTCGAACAGCGCGGTGTAGGCCTCGACCAGCCGCGGCTGCACCCGGCCCCGCGGGTCGGTGAGGATGCGCATCGCGGTGGTCGGCTCGTCGTCGAGGAAGCGGTGCAGCGGCGCCGCCGTGCCCAGCGCGTGCCGGTAGTCCTCGACGACGGCCAGGCTGCGCAGCCGGCCGGCGGGCTCGGCGCCCTGGGGCCGGGCGTCGTACGCGTCGGCGGCCTGCTGCAGCTGCCGCTCGGCGAGGTACCAGAGGGTCTCGCCCAGGATGGCGTCGCGGTTGCCGACCCGGCGGAACAGCGTCACCCGGGAGATGCCGAGGTCGGCGGCCAGCGTGGTGGTGTCGATCCGCTCGCCGCGCAGGAAGGTCCGCGCCGCCCGGCGGACGACCTCTTCACGCGGCGCGATCACGGACGCAGCGTAGGCGCGGGCGTCCGGCGTCGACACGGCCGCGGCACCGGCCTCACCCGCACGCGGGAGGGCGGCCACCGTGCGTGCCCGTGGCCGCCCCCGTCGTCAGGACGCCGGGTCCGGCCGTGACGACCGGGTCCGCCGGGGTGCCGCTCCGGGCGCCGGTGGACGAGCATCGGCGGGCATGAGCGACGCGGACGCGACCCCTCCCCCCGACGGCGACGTCGGCGTCACCGGGCTGGCCACGATGGGCGCCAACCTGGCCCGCAACCTCGCCCGCCACGGCTGCCGGGTGGTGCTCCACAACCGGACGCAGGCGCGCACCGAGGCGCTGGTGGCCGCGCACGGGGACGAGGGCGCGTTCGTGCCGACCGGCTCGGTCGAGGAGTTCGTCGCCGCGCTGGCCCGGCCGCGCAAGGTCGTCGTCATGGTGCAGGCCGGGGCGTCGACCGAGGCGGTGGTCGAGGAGGTCGCGCGCCTGCTGGAGCCGGGCGACGTCCTGGTCGACGGCGGCAACGCCCGCTACACCGACACCATCCGCCGGACGCAGGCGCTGGCCCGGCGCGGCGTGCACTTCGTCGGCTGCGGGATCAGCGGCGGCGAGGAGGGCGCCCTGCTCGGGCCGAGCATCATGCCCGGCGGGTCGGCCGAGGCCTACGCGATCGTGGGGCCGCTGCTGGAGTCGATCGCGGCGGTGGTCGACGGGACGCCGTGCTGCACCCACGTGGGCACCGACGGCGCCGGCCACTTCGTGAAGATGGTGCACAACGGCATCGAGTACGCCGACATGCAGCTCATCGCCGAGGCGTACGACCTGCTGCGCACCCGGCTGGGCCTGTCCCCCGCCGAGATCGGCGAGGTGTTCTCCGGGTGGAACGCCGGGGACCTGGAGTCCTACCTCGTCGAGATCACCGCCGAGGTGCTGCGCCACGTCGACGCCGCGACCGGCCGGCCCTTCGTGGACCTCGTCCTCGACCAGGCCGAGCAGAAGGGCACCGGGCGCTGGACGGTGCAGTCGGCGCTCGACCTCGGGGTGCCGGTCAGCGGGATCGCCGAGGCGGTGTTCGCCCGCTCGCTGTCCGGGCACACCGCGCAGCGCGCCGCCGCCCGGGCGGTGCTGCCCGGCCCGTCGGCGGCGCCGGAGCCCGTGGCCGACCGGGACGCGTTCGTCGAGGCGGTCCGGCAGGCGCTGTACGCCTCGAAGGTGGTCGCCTACGCGCAGGGGTTCGACCAGATCGCCGCCGGCGCCCGCGAGCACGGGTGGGACGTCGACCCCGGCGCGCTGGCGACCATCTGGCGCGGCGGCTGCATCATCCGCGCCCGCTTCCTCGACCGGATCCGGCAGGCCTACGCCGACGAACCGGACCTGACGACCCTGCTCACGCACGGCTACTTCCGCGACGCCGTCGCGGACTGCCTCGAGGGCTGGCGGACGGTCGTCGTCGAGGCCGCCCGGGCCGGGATCCCGGCGCCCGGCTTCTCCACCGCGCTGGCCTACTACGACGGGCTGCGCGCCGAGCGGCTGCCCGCCGCGCTGGTCCAGGGCCTGCGCGACCTGTTCGGCGCGCACACCTACCGGCGGACCGACCGGGAGGGCGTCTTCCACACGGTCTGGGCCGAGGACCGCCGGGAGGTGCGGACGGGCTGAGGCCGGCGGGCGGCGGTCACCCGTGCTCGGCGGCCGCCTCCGCCCGCACCCGCGCCCGCGCGTCGGCGTAGCGGACCACCTCGAAGGTCAGCATCGCCACCAGGACCGCGGCGAGCACCGCGAGCTGCGCCAGCGCCGGCAGGGGCGTCACGGCCAGGGGCGCGAGCAGCAGCACCACCGCGACGACGGCGCGCGGCCGGTTGACCGACCCGACGTTGCGCAGCCGGAAGGCGAGGTGCGCCAGCAGGTACACCGCGACGCCGGCGTAGAGCGACCACAGGGCGGTCCCCTTGAGCGGGTCGGTCAGGTCGTGGTGCTCGACGTCGCCGACGTACTCGGCGACCTTCTTCAGCCCGAGGGCGAGGAAGATGATCCCGGCGATCATCGGGAAGTGCAGGTAGGTGTAGGAGTCACGGGCCAGCCGGACCCGGTCCACCCCCTGCTTGCCGGCCAGCACCCGCTCCGCCACGGGCGCGACCACGTCGAAGTAGGACCACCACAGGCACACGGTGACCGTGAGCCCGAGGAGCGCGACGGCGGCGATCGGCAGGGTCAGCGGCAGGTCGACGACCCCCACGCCGACCGCGATGATCGACTCGCCGAGGGCGATGATCACGATCAGGCCGTGCCGCTCGGCGAAGTGCCGCGGCGCCGGCAACCGCCAGTCGGCGCCGGAGAGGTAGATGCCGGTGTAGTCGACCAGCAGCGCCAGGACCCACAGCAGCGTCTGGGCGGTCCCGCCGACCAGGGCCCCGGCCACCAGGAGCCCGGCGGCCAGGACGACCGGGACGGCGGCCCGCAGCAGCTGCCGGCGCAACCCGGCGTCCTCCCCCGCCGCGATGGAGTAGACCGCGAGGTGACCCAGGCGCACGACGACGAGGCACGCGGCCAGCACCAGCGGGGCGCTGAACCCGTCGCCCTCGTCGCGCCAGGCCTCCGGGATCGCCAGCGCGACGAGGAACAGCGCGCCCATCACCGTGATCAGCGCCCCGCGGACGACCCCCTCGTCGGCCCGGGCCTGGTTGCCCAGCCACGCGTAGCTGCACCAGGCCCACCACAGCAGCGCGAGGACGAGCAGGCCGCGCACCGCGCTGCGCCAGCCGATGTCCTCGGCCATGAACGCGGTGACCTGCGTGATCGCGAAGACGAAGACCAGGTCGAAGAAGAGCTCCAGCGTGGTGACCGTGTGGTGCTCCGTCGTCGGCAGCACGCGGGCGCGGGCACGCACCCCGGACGGTCGATCGGCTCGCGCGGTCACGTGCACCTCCCGCCCGCCGGGCGCGCCCCGGCCTGCCGCGACGCGGGCCATCCTGGTCCCTCCCGGCGCCCGGGACGAGGGGCGTTCTCCCGGAGCGGACTCAGGCCGTCCACGTGCCCGGCCGGGGCTGCCCGTACCGGCCGCCGTCCCAGCCCGGGTCCCACGGGAAGCACCCGGCGGGCGAGGCCCAGGTGAGGACGTGCGCCGGCACCGAGTACTCGGCCGGCCGCCGGTACCAGCGGTTGGCGCCGAGCAGGACCTCGCCCGGGTTGGGGCACTCCTCCACGACCAGCTCCTCCCGGCCGGCCTCGAGCAGCTCACCGGGCACCAGCGAGCGGCCGGCCACGACCTCGCCGGCCACAGCGTCGAGCAGCGCGTGCGTGGCGGAGGTCCCGCGCCCGACGAGCACCAGCTCGGGGTGCCCGAGGCCGAACAGGCCGATGGTGTAGCCGAACGCCGGCTCGTCGGGACGGTCCCCCGGCCCCACGTACTGCACGGCGAAGCGGGCGCGGCGGATGACGGCGGCGAGGTGGGCGTCCTCCTGGTCGAGCCAGGCGGTGGTCTGCGGGTCGTGCGTCATGCCCGGGAGCGTGCGGGTCGGCACCGACAGGACGCGCCCGCGCACAGCCGGTGGTGGACGCGGGTCCCTCCTGTGGACGACGGCGGCGGGGGTGTCGGTCCCCGGGTCGCCCGCTCAGCCCTCCGCGGACCGCTTGGCCCGCGCCCGCCGCTTGCCCTCGTGCATCGCGGCCACCCGCGCCACCGGGATGGTGTGGCCCTCGGCGACCAGGTCGGCCGGCAGCTCCCGCGGCCCGGGCAGCAGCTCGGCCCACGGGTCGCCGTCCCCCAGCCGGTCCAGGGCGGTCGTCACGGTCACGTCGCCCGGCCGGACCGAGGGCAGGTCCTCCCACGCGACCGGCGCCGACACCGGCAGGCCGGGCCGGATCCGGGGGCTGTAGGCGGCCACGACGGTCGAGGACCCCGACCGGGTGGAGTCGAGGAAGACCCGGCCGTGCCGGTCCTCCTTGATGTAGGCGGTCGTGGCCAGGTCCGGGTGGAGCGCGGCGGCGCGGGCGGCGAGCGCGCGGGTCGCGGCCGCGGCGTCCTCGGGCCCGGCCCCGCGCACCGGGACGACGACGTGCACGCCCTTGGACCCGCTGGTCTTCACCGCCCCGGCCAGCCCGGCGTCGGCGAGCGCCCGCCGCACCAGCTCCGCGGCCTGCACGACCACCGCGAAGTCGGCGCCCTCCGGCGGGTCGAGGTCGAGCACGATGCCGGTCGGCTCGGTCTCCGCGCCCGCGCGGAAGAACGGGACGTGGAACTCCACGGCGCGCTGGTTGGCCAGCCACAGCAGGGTGCGCCGGTCGTCGCAGAGCACCTGGTGCACCTCGCGGTGGGCGCCGAACGACCACACCGGCACGGTGCGCACCCAGTCCGGCGCGCCCTTGGCGACGTTGCGCTGCATGAACGGCTCCTGGCCCGGCCGCACCCGCTTGACCGACAGCGGCCGGCCCGCCAGCTGCGGCACCAGCCGGTCCGCGAACGCGTCGAGGTGGTCGACCAGGTCGCCCTTGGTGACCTCCAGTCCGTCGCCCAGCGGCGCGTCGAGGCTGGTCAGCCGGACGCCGTCCCGTTCGTCGTCGACCACCGGCCCACCGTGCCCGCCCCGCCCGGGGACGGCAAGCGCCTAGACCTCGTGGACGGCTCCCGGGAGGGCCAGCTCCGCGCCGGGGAACGCCGTCCGCGCCGCGGCCAGCTGCGCGGCGGGGTCCACCCACGCCGGCACGTGGGTGACCAGCAGCCGGCGCACCCCGGCCGCGGCCGCGGCCTCCCCCGCCTGCCGGCCGGTGAGGTGCAGGTCCGGCGGCAGCCCGTCCCGCTCGGGGTGGGCGGCCTCGGCCAGCAGGAGGTCGGCGCCGTGCGCCAGGTCGACGACGGCCCGCGACGGCCCTGTGTCGCCGGTGTAGACCAGGGAGCTGCCGTGCGCGGCCAGCCGGACGGCGTGGCACTCGACCGGGTGCGCGGTGCGCGCGGTCTGCACGGTGAACGGGCCCAGGACGGCCGACACCGGGGTGACCGCGAAGTCGAAGACGTCGGTCAGCGGCGCGCCCCCGTCGTCGTAGACCAGGGCCAGCCGCCGCTCGGCGCCCGCGGGGGCGATCAGCGGGATGCGGCGCCCCGAGGAGCGGCCGGAGTAGCGGTGCCACACCACCAGCGGCGCGACGTCGAGGCAGTGGTCGGCGTGCAGGTGGGAGAGGTAGACGGCGTCGATCGAGTCGGGGTCGGCCAGCGCCTGCAGCGCGCCGAACGCGCCGCTGCCGAGGTCGAGCAGCACCCGGAAGCCGTCGTGCTCGACGAGGTAGCAGGAGGCCGCCGACGTCGGGCCGGGTCCGCTGCCCGAGCAGCCCACGACCGTGAGCCTCATGCCGCACTCCCCGGCCGGTCGCACGTCCATCCGCTTCCCATGGCGGGCGCCAGGCTAGCCGCCGGTCGCCAGCAGGGCGGCGGCCGGGACGGACAGGACGCCGCCGGTCCAGGACAGGCCGCGGAGGTCACGGACGACGACGTCGGCCCCGGCGCCGAGGGCCCGCTCCCCCACGCCGACGACCCGCGCGCCGGCCGCCCGGCCGGCGGCGATGCCCGCGGGGCTGTCCTCGACGACCACGGTGTCCTCCGGCGGCACGCCGAGCAGGCGGGCGCCGAGGCGGTAGCCCTCGGGGTCGGGCTTGCCGGTGCGCACGTCCCGGGCGGTGACCAGGGCGCCGGGCAGCGGCAGCCCCGCGGCGGTCAGCCGGGCGGCGGCCAGGTCGGGGGTGCCGGAGGTGACCACCGCCCAGACGCCGGCGGGCAGCCCGGCCAGGAGGTCGGCCGCCCCGGGGACGGCGGCCACGGTGGTGGCGTCCTCGAGCTCGTACCGGTCGATGAGCGCCGTCGCGGCGGCCCGCCCGGGCCCGGGCACCAGGTCGGCGACGGTGTCGGCGGACCGCCGGCCGTGCACGACGGCGAGCACGTCGGCGGGCGCCAGGCCGTGCTCGGCGGCCCAGCGCGACCAGGAGGAGGTGACGGCGGCGTCGGAGTCGACCAGGACGCCGTCGTTGTCGAACAGCAGGCCCCTCGCGACCAACCGTCGGCCACCCTGCAGGGGCCCGCCGCGAGCCTGCGAGCGGTGGGGGGCAGGGTGGCCCTCCATCAGGCCCAGAGCTGGCCCTCGAGGGCCGAGGTGGCCTCCTCGAGGGTGCCCGCGTAGGCGCCGGTGGACAGGTACTTCCAGCCGCCGTCGCAGACGATGAACACGATGTCGGCCCGGCGCCCCGCGGCGACCTCGCGGTCGGCGACGCCGAGCGCGGCGTGCAGGATCGCCCCGGTCGAGATGCCGGCGAAGATGCCCTCGCGCTCGACCAGCTGCCGGGTGCGGTGGACGGCGTCCTCCGGACCCACGGAGAACCGGGAGTCCAGCAGCGAGGAGTCGTAGAGCTCGGGGATGAACCCCTCGTCGATGTTGCGCAGGCCGTAGACCAGCTCGCCGTAGCGCGGCTCGGCGGCGATGACCTGGACGCCGGGCTTGTGCTCGCGGAAGTAGCGCGAGCAGCCCATCAGCGTGCCGGTGGTGCCCAGGCCGGCGACGAAGTGGGTGATCGACGGCAGGTCGGCGAGGATCTCCGGGGCGGTGCCGGTGTAGTGCGCGTCGGCGTTGGCCGGGTTGCCGTACTGGTAGAGCATCACCCAGTCGTCGTGCTCGGCGGCCATCTCCTTGGCCATCGCGACGGCCTGGTTGGAGCCGCCGGCCGCCGGCGAGCTGACGATCTGCGCGCCGTACATCTCCAGCAGCTGGCGCCGCTCGACGGAGGTGTTCTCCGGCATGACGCAGATGAGCTTGTAGCCGCGCTGCCGGGCCACCATCGCCAGCGAGATGCCGGTGTTGCCGCTGGTCGGCTCCAGGATGGTGGCGCCTGGCTGCAGCGTCCCGTCCTTCTCCGCCGCCTCGATCATCGAGATCGCGGCACGGTCCTTGATCGACCCGGTGGGGTTGTGGTCCTCGAGCTTGGCCCACAGCCGAACGTCCGGCGTCGGCGACAGGTTCGGCAGCCCGACCAGCGGGGTGCCGCCGAGGGAGTCGACGAGGGAGTTGAAGCGGGCCATGCGGGAGCTCTTCCGGGTGAGGGGGCGGGACGGCGGGACGGCGGGGCGGTGAGCCTCAGCAGCCGCCGGCGACCGCCGGGAGGATGGTGACCGAGTCGCCGTCCTTGACCGCGGTGTCGAGGGCACCGGTGAAGCGCACGTCCTCGTCGTTGACGTAGACGTTGACGAAGCGGTGCAGCTTGCCCTCCTCGGTCACGAGGCGGCCCTTGAGGCCGGGGTGCTTGGCGTCGAGGTCGTCGACGAGCGCGCCGAGGGTGTCCCCGCTGCCCTCGACGGTCTTGTTGCCGCCGGTGTGGGTGCGCAGGATGGTCGGGATCCGGACCTCGATGGCCATGGCGTGCGGTTCTCCTCGGGAGGGTGGGGGGACGTGCGGGAGCGCTCGGGCGAGCGCGTGTCGGTGCGGGCAACGCCCGCTCGCCGCCGGGGATTCCGCACCCGGCGGCACGGCACCGTTCAGTCGTAGACGACGGTGGTCGGCGAGTGGCCGAACAGGTAGGACTCGACGACCTCGACGTCCTCCTCGCTCACCTCGCCGTCGACGATCCGGAAGCTGCGGAACTCGACGTCGTCCCCGGCCAGGCCGGTCTCGCGGCCGGAGTGGCGGGTGGAGACGAGGACGTAGTGGGCGTTCGGCTCCGAGGCGTAGCTGACGTCGGTGCGCGAGGGGTACGCCTCGGTGGCGGTGTGCGAGTGGTAGATCACCACCGGCTCCTCGTCCCGGTCGTCCATCTCCCGGTACAGGCGCAGCAGGTCGGCCGAGTCGAACTCGTAGAACGTCGGCGACCGGGCGGCGTTGAGCATCGGGATGAACCGCTCGGGGCGGTCGCTGCCCTCGGGTCCGGCGACGACGCCACAGGCCTCGTCCGGGTGGTCCTCCCGGGCGTGGGCCACGATGGCGTCGTAGGTCGCGCGGTCGATGCGCAGCACACCGCCAGTCTAGGCGGCGCGCGGCAGCGGCACCGCGGGCACCGGAGGACGCTCGCCCGACCGGGGCAGGACACCCGGTCGTCACCGACCGGATACGGTGCGGACCCGTGGTGCTCGAGCTGATCATGGCGGCCGGTGTGGTGGTCGTCGCGCTGCCGACGCTGTGGCTCGGTGTCCGGGGGCTGACCCTGCGCAGCGGGCACTACAGCAGCGACGTCGCCGCCGACCGCCTGTCGCTCGCCCTGCTCGTCGCGCTGCGCGTGCTGGTGCTCCTGCTGGTGCTGGTCCTGTCGGCGGTCACGCTCGTCTCCACCGTCGGGGCGGCCGTCCGCGACCTGGAGCTGCCCAGCCTCGTGCTGGTCTTCTTCGTGCTGGACCTGCTGCTGGCGGTGCTGGTGCTGCTCACCTTCGGGCGTCGCGCCCGGCGGCGACCGCGTCGACGAGCGACCCCTGCAGCCCGGTGAGCCAGTAGTAGACGGCCAGCTGCTGGCCCTCCTCGCCGGCCGGGTCCTCGGGCGGCTCGGTCTCCTCGGTGATCCCGATCCGCTCGCCCAGCGCCAGCCGCAGGTCGTTGGTGGTGCGCAGCCACGCGCCGGCCTGGTCCCGGTCCAGCCGCACCTCACCGCCGTCGGCGGGCAGGGTGGCCCGGACGGCGGCCAGGTCGTCGGTCTTGCCCGCGCGCAGCGCCGACTCGGTCAGCTCGCGGTAGTCGGCGGCGAGCTCCGGGTCGGTGCGGTGCCCGGCCGGCAGCAGCCGCGCGACCACCGGGTCGCCCTCGACGTCCTCGGGGTCGGCGCCCAGCAGCTGCTCGAGCTGGTCGAGCAGCAGCCCGAGGACGCCGGCCTCGGCCGGCTCGAGTCGCGCGACGACGTCGGCCCCCTTGCGGCGGAACGGCCTCATGCGTCCTGCTGGTAGGTGGCCCACAGGCCGTAGGCGTGCAGCCGGCTGGTGTCGTGCTCCATCCGCTCGCGCGGCCCGGAGCTGACCACCGCCTTGCCGTCGTTGTGCACCTGCAGCATGAGCGTGGTCGCCGTCGGCTCGTCGTAGCCGAACAGCTCCCGCAGCACGTGGGTCACGTAGGTCATGAGGTTCACCGGGTCGTTCCAGACGATGGTGACCCAGGGCCGGTCGAGGTCGGCGGTCTCCTCGACCGTGGATTCGGGCGTCCGTGTCGGCGCGAGTGGTCCGGCCACCCGACCACTCTAGGACGGTCGCTCCCCCGGTCCCCCGGGTGCGGCCACGGCGGCCGACCTAGGGTCGGGATCATGCCGACGGGTACCGCCCTGCTCACCGACCGGTACGAGCTGACCATGGTCGCCGCCGCCCTGGCCGACGGCACCGCCGACCGGGACTGCGTCTTCGAGGTCTTCGCCCGGCGCCTCCCGCACGGCCGCCGCTACGGCGTCGTCGCCGGCACCGGCCGGCTCCTGGAGCTGCTGCCCTCCTTCCGGTTCGGCGACGACGAGCTGGCCACCCTCCGCGAGCAGGGCCTGACCGACGCGCGGCTGCTGGACTGGCTGGCCGACTTCCGCTTCTCCGGCGACGTCGCCGGCTACGCCGAGGGCGAGCTGTTCTTCCCCGGCTCCCCGGTGCTCACCGTGCGCGCGCCGTTCGCCGAGGGCGTGCTGCTGGAGACCCTGGTCCTCTCGGTGCTCAACCACGACAGCGCGATCGCCTCGGCCGCGGCCCGCATGGTCGGGGCCGCCTGCGAGCGGCCGGTCATCGAGATGGGTTCGCGGCGCACCCACGAGCAGGCCGCCGTCGCCGCGGCGCGGGCGGCGTACCTGGTCGGCTTCACCGCCAGCTCCAACCTGGAGGCCGGCCGCCGGTACGGGGTGCCGACGACGGGCACCAGCGCGCACGCGTTCACCCTCCTGCACGACGACGAGGCCGCCGCCTTCCGCGCGCAGGTCGACACCCTCGGCGTCGGCACCACGCTGCTGGTGGACACCTACGACGTCGTCCAGGGCATCCGGACGGCGGTCGAGGTGGCCGGGCCGGACCTCGGCGCCATCCGGCTGGACTCCGGCGACCTGCCGACGCTGGCCACCGCCGCCCGCCGCCAGCTCGACGAGCTGGGCGCCACGAAGACGCGGATCATCGTCACGAGCGACCTCGACGAGTACGCGATCGCCGGGCTCATGGCCGCGCCGGTCGACGGCTACGGCGTCGGCACCTCGCTGGTGACCGGGTCGGGCGCGCCGACGGCCGGGATGGTCTACAAGCTGGTCCAGCGCGACGGCGTGCCGGTGGCCAAGCGCTCGGAGGGCAAGAACTCCACCGGCGGCCGCAAGACCGCCGTCCGCCGGCACGACCCCGACGGGACGGCGACCGCCGAGGTGGTCAGCAGCGGGCGGGTCGAGGCGCGTGACGGCGACCGGCAGCTGGTGGTGGAGCTGGTCCGCGGCGGCGAGGTCGTGACGCCGTCGTCGCCGGCCGACGCGCTCGAGGCGGCGGCCGCGCACCACCGCCGGGCGCGCGAGGCGCTGCCGCAGGAGGCATGGGCGCTCTCCCGCGGGGAACCCGCACTGGAGACGGTGACGGCGTGAACGGAGGTCCCGCGGTGACGCGCGCACTGCTGGTGGTGGACGTGCAGAACGACTTCTGCGAGGGGGGCAGCCTGGCGGTGGCCGGGGGTGCGGCGGTGGCGGCGGCGATCACCGAGCACGTGAGGTCCGCCGACTACGCGTACGTCGTCGCCACGCGCGACCACCACGTCGACCCGGGCGACCACTTCCACGAACAACCCGACTACCTGGAGACCTGGCCGGCGCACTGCGTCGCCGGCACCAGCGGGCTCGAGCTGCACCCGTCGCTGGACCGCGGGCCCCTCGACGCCGTCTTCGACAAGGGCCACTACGCGGCGGCCTACTCCGGCTTCGAGGGACGGTCCGACGGCGTGCCGCTGGCGGACTGGCTGCGCGAGCGGGGCGTGGACGCCGTCGACGTGGTCGGGATCGCGACCGACCACTGCGTGCGGGCCACCGCGCTCGACGCCGTCGCGGCGGGCTTCGCGACCCGCGTGCTGCTCGACCTCACTGCAGGGGTGTCCGAGGCCTCGACCGAGGCGGCGCTGGACCAGCTGCGCACCGCCGGCGTCGAGCTCGAGGGCGCGGTCACCCGCGGCTGACCCCAGCCGCCGACGAGGTGAGCCGCCCTGCGGGGCGGGCCGAGGAGTGGGGGCCGGAGGCCTCCGCGACGAGGACCGGGTGGGGCTCAGCGCAGCAGGGGGACGGCACGTGGCCGCGGTGCCGTCCGGTGGGACGGCAGATCACACCGTGTCACAGCGCGTCCATCACCTCGTCCCTCGTGAAGCCGAGGACCTGCAGGACGGCGTCCAGGTAGGGCTGGTTGAGCGCGGTGTGCGCCTGCTCGCGCACCACGGGCTTGGCGTTGAACGCGATGCCGAGCCCGGCGGCGTTGAGCATGTCGAGGTCGTTGGCGCCGTCGCCGACCGCGACCGTCTGCTCCAGCGGGATGCCGTGCTCGGCGGCGAAGCGGGCCAGCGCGCGGGCCTTGCCCGCCCGGTCGACGATCTCGCCGACCAGGCCGCCGGTCAGCTTCCCGTCGGCGACCTCGAGGGTGTTGGCCGCGGCGAAGTCGAGGCCGAGCGCGGCGGCCAGCGGGTCGGTGATCTGGCTGAAGCCGCCGCTGACGATGCCGCAGCGGAACCCGAGCCGCTGCAGCGTGCGGATGAGCGTGCGGGCACCAGGGGTGAGCTCCAGGTGCTCGCGCACCTCGTCGAGCACCTCGACCGGCAGGCCCGCCAGCGTGGCGACCCGCGCCCGCAGCGACTCGGCGAAGTCGAGCTCCCCGTTCATCGCCGCCGCGGTGATCCGGGCGACCTCGGCCGCGCGGCCGGCGCGGGCGGCCAGCTCGTCGATGACCTCGCCGCGCACGAGCGTGGAGTCGACGTCGAGGACGATCAGCCGCTTGCTGCGCCGGGCCAGCCCGACCCGCTCGACGGCGATGTCGGCGCCGGTGGCGGCGGCGACGGCGGCCAGCGCGGTGCGCAGCTCGGTGGCCCCGGCCCCGGAGACGGTGAGCTCGAGGGACGTGACCGGGTGGTCCGACAGCCGCCGGATGGCGTCGATGTTGCCGCCGACGCCGGCGATGGCGGTGGCCGCGCCGGCGACCGCGGAGGGCGGCACCGGCCGGCCGAGCAGGATCACGTGGTGCGGCCGGCCGGTGGGCGTCCTGCCGGCACCGCGGCCGGACGCGGTCTCGACGTCGACCCGGACCCCGGTGGCCCGGGCGACCTCGGTGGCCAGCCGGCCCAGGCAGGCGAGGAAGCCGGCCTCGTCCGCCTCGTCGTCGGCCGGCCGGGCGCCGATGACGACCCCGAGGACGAGCTGGCCGTGCACGACGACCTGCTCGACGTCG
This sequence comes from Geodermatophilus sp. SYSU D00525, assembly GCF_054050475.1. Classification (NCBI taxonomy): domain Bacteria; kingdom Bacillati; phylum Actinomycetota; class Actinomycetes; order Geodermatophilales; family Geodermatophilaceae; genus Geodermatophilus; species Geodermatophilus sp. SYSU D00525. Next base: position 57,639 of record NZ_JBJGZK010000020.1, on the reverse strand, counting down.
ACGACCTCGACCGGCGGGAGCCCGTGGTCGCCGGAGGCGAGGGCCCCGAACAGCCGGGCGGTCACGCCGGGCCGGTCGGCGCCGGTGACCGTGAGGACCGCGCGCGGCCCGACGGGGGCGGCCTGCGGACGCGTGCGGGGTGCGGGGTCGAGCGGCACGGCGGCCATGGTGCCGCACTCCCCCGGGGGCTCCGGGCGGTGGTCCCGGAGACGCGGCGACGCCCCGCCGGCCGGGGCCGACGGGGCGTCGCTGGTGACGTGCGCTCGCGCGGGAGGGGGCAGTGCCCCCGGGGGATCAGAAGGGGTCGGGGTCGTTGGGACCCTGCCGCGGGCCGGTGCCCTCGGCCAGCTCGCTGACACCCGCGTAGGGCTGGTGCCGCTTGCCGACGTGCGCCTCGGCGTGCAGCCGTTCGACCAGGTGCGGGTAGTGCGCCTCGAACGCCGGGCGCTCCGACCGGATCCGCGGGATCTCGGTGAAGTTGTGCCGCGGCGGCGGCGAGGAGGTGGCCCACTCCAGCGAGTTGCCGTGGCCCCACGGGTCGTCCCGCAGCGCGAGCCGGCCGTACTTCCACGACTTCACCACGTTGTACAGCCACGGGATGGTCGAGGCGCCCAGGACGAACGACCCGATGGTGGAGATCACGTGCAGGGTCGTGAACCCGTCGGTGGGCAGGTAGTCGACGTACCGGCGCGGCATGCCCTCGGTGCCCAGCCAGTGCTGGACCAGGAACGTCGCGTGGAAGCCGATGAACACCAGCCAGAAGTGCAGCTTGCCCAGCCGCTCGTCCATCATCCGGCCCGACATCTTCGGGAACCAGAAGTAGATGCCGGCGTAGGCGGCGAACACCACGGTGCCGAACACGACGTAGTGGAAGTGCGCGACGACGAAGTAGCTGTCGTTGACGTGCCAGTCCAGCGGCGGGCTGGCCAGCAGCACACCGGTGAGCCCGCCCAGGAGGAAGGTCACCAGGAAGCCGATGGAGAACAGCATCGGCGTCTCGAACGTCAGCTGGCCGCGCCACATGGTGCCGATCCAGTTGAAGAACTTGATCCCGGTCGGCACCGCGATCAGGTAGGTGAGGAACGCGAAGAACGGCAGCAGCACCGCGCCGGTGGCGTACATGTGGTGCGCCCACACCGTGAGCGAGAGGCCGCCGATGAGCAGCGTCGCGCCGACCATGCCCTTGTAGCCGAACAGCGGCTTGCGGGCGAAGACCGGGATGATCTCGGTGATGATGCCGAAGAACGGCAGCGCGATGATGTAGACCTCGGGGTGGCCGAAGAACCAGAACAGGTGCTGCCACAGCATCGGGCCGCCGTTCTCGTCCGAGTAGACGAGGGCGCCGAGGTTGCGGTCGGCCAGCATGCCGAAGATCGCGGCGGTGAGGATCGGGAAGGCCAGGAGCACCAGCAGGCTGGTGACCAGCGTGTTCCAGGTGAAGATCGGCATCCGGAACATGGTCATGCCCGGCGCCCGCAGGCAGGCGATCGTGGCCGTGAAGTTGACCGCGCCGAGGATGGTGCCCAGACCGGAGACCGCCAGGCCCGCGAACCACAGGTTCGCGCCCACCCCCGGGGAGTGGACGGCGTCGGACAGCGGGGCGTAGGCGTACCAGCCGAAGTCGGCCGCGCCACCGGGCGTGAAGAAGCCCGAGACCGCGATGATGCTGCCGAAGAAGAACAGCCAGAACGAGAAGGCGTTCAGCCGGGGGAACGCCACGTCCGGGGAACCGATCTGCAGCGGCATGATCAGGTTCGAGAACGCGAAGAACAGCGGCGTCGCGAACATCAGCAGCATGATCGTGCCGTGCATCGTGACGAGCTGGTTGTACTGCTCGGGCGAGAGGAACTGCAGCCCGGGCTGGCCCAGCTCACCGCGGATCAGCATGGCCATGAAGCCACCCACGATGAACCAGGCGAACGAGGCGGCCATGTACATCAGGCCGATGGTCTTGTGGTCCGTGGTCCGCAGCAGGTTCGAGAGCCGCGCACCCCGCTGGACCTCGCGAGCCGGGCTGGGCCGGCTCACGATCGGTGCAGGCGCGATCGTCACGAGCGCAGCTTAGACCGAGGGCCACGGGGCCGTCGGGCCCGACCGGGGAGGCGCGCCGGTGCCGGCGGCCCCGGTGCGGGCGGCGCTCAGGTCACATCATGATCAAGACGCGTTTCCGCGCTGCTCACCAGGGGAACAGGACCGTCCGAGCCTGGAGATCCCAGCGCCTCGGCCACCCGGCCATCCCCTCAGGAGGTCTCCACCGTGGAGCTTCTCTGGAACATCATCGTGCTCATCGTCGTCGGCGCCATCGCCGGCTTCGTCGCGCGGGCCGTCGTCCCGGGCAAGCAGTCCATGAGCGTCGGGATGACGATCGTCCTGGGCATCATCGGGTCCTTCGTGGGCAACCTGCTCGGGAGCCTGATCAGCGGCAACGGCTTCGAGCTCGGCGCCGCCGGCATCATCGGCTCGATCATCGGCGCGATCATCGTGCTGCTGGTCTACGTCTTCGCCACCCGCGGACGCACCCGCACCCGGATCTGACCGGCGCAGGGCTCCCGGCACCTCGGGGGACGACGAGAGCCCTGCGGTCCCGTCACCCAGGAGGGGCCCGGCCGTCACGGCCGGGCCCCTCCTGCGTCCGCGGGCAGCGCCCAGGTGGTGACGTCGACGGCGAGGGTGACCCGCACCCGCGGCGGCAGCGCGGCGACCGCGGCGGCCAGCCGCTCCGGCGTCAGGTGCCGGGCGTGCGGCCCCATCCCCACGACCGTGGTGACGGTGCGGGGGTCGAGCTCCAGCTCCTCCCGGTGCCGCACGCGCCCGGCCGGCACCAGGTGCGGCTCCAGGGCCGCGGACAGCCGGGCCTCCTTCTCCGGGTCCACCCGGAGCAGCCCCAGCGGACCGACCAGCTCGGCGAGGTGCTCGGGCGCCGGGGTGGCGACCACCAGCCGGCCGCCGGGGCGCAGCACCCGCGCGGTCTCCGGGCCGTTGCGCGGGGCGAACACCACCATCACCCGGTCGACGGCGGCGTCGCGGACCGGCAGCCGGGCCCAGGTGTCGGCGACGACGGCGAGCGCCCGCGGCGAGGCGCCGGCCGCGCGGCGGGCCGCGTACCGCGACGAGTCGAGCACCACGCCGACGGCGCCGGGCAGCGCGTCCAGCACGCCCGCCAGGTGGTGCCCGGTGCCCCCGCCGAGGTCGAGGACGGCGTCCACCGGGCCCTCCCCCGCGGCGACCGCGCCGGCCAGGACCCGGGTGAGCCCGGCGTAGGCGCCGGCGGACAGCACCTCGGCGCGGTCGGCCACCATCGCCGCGGTGTCCCCGGTCGGCGGCGTGTGGCCCGGCGGCAGCAGCGTCACGTGCCCCTGCCGGGCGCGGTCGAAGGCGTGGCCGGCCGGGCAGCGCAGGCCCGCGTCGCCGGGGAGCGCGGCCAGCCCCGCGCCGCACACGGGACAGGCCAGCACGGCCACCGCCCCCGGCGGCCAGGGGCGCCACCGGCTCACGACGCACCCGCCGGGACCGGCGGCGCCGGCTCGGCCGCCCGGGCGGGCACGACGGCGAGGTGGCGCCGGCGGGCGGCGGGAGGGGACACCGGGGCGAGGGCCGTCACCGGGCGACCGGGTGGAAGACCACCTCGGTGAGCACCCCGCCGCCGGCGACCGCGGTGACGAAGGTGCCGTGCGGCTGCCGGCGCCGGTCGGTGGGCGAGCCGGGGTTGACCAGCCGCAGCCCGGTGTCCGCGGTGGTGTCCCACGGGATGTGGCTGTGGCCGAAGAACAGGACGTCGGTGTCGGGGAAGCGCGCGGCGCAGCGCCGCTCGCGGCCCCGGGCGTCGCCGGTCTCGTGGACGACGGCGACCCGCAGCCCGCCCACCTCGGCGCGCGCCACCTCCGGCAGCCGCTCGCGCAGGGGCCCGTGGTCGTTGTTGCCGTACACCGCGAGCAGGGCCCGGGCGCGGGACTCCAGGACGTCGAGCAGGGTGACGTCGACCCAGTCGCCGGCGTGCACGACGAGGTCCGCGGCGTCGATCGCGGCCCAGAGGGATCGGGGCAGGTCACGGGCGCGCTTCGGCAGGTGTGTGTCGGCGGTCACCACCAGCGAGACGGGCACGAGCCCATGGTCGCAGGGGGCTAGGTTGCTCCCTCGGCCGACGACCTCGGCCTCGCGTCACGACCCTGAGGACCCCATGACCCACCCGTCGTCCACCCCTGCCGCCGGGCCGGACACCCCGGCCGCGGAGCCCTACGAGAAGCGCTGGCTCGCCCTCGGCGTCATCGCGATGACCGTCCTGCTGGTCATCCTCGACGCCACGATCGTCAACATCGCGCTGCCGGCGGTGTCCGCCGACCTCGGCATCTCGGCCGCGACCCAGCAGTGGATCGTCACCGCCTACACCCTCACCTTCGGCGGCTTCCTGCTGCTCGGCGGGCGCATCGCCGACTTCTGGGGCCGCAAGCGCACCTACCTGGTCGGCGCGGCCGGCTTCGCCGTCGCCTCCGCGCTCGGCGGCATCGCGCAGAACGAGGCGATGCTCTTCGGCGCCCGCGCGCTGCAGGGGGTCTTCGGCGCGCTGCTGGCGCCGGCGTCGCTCGCGCTGCTGACCGTGCTGTTCACCGACCCGAAGGAGCGGGCCAAGGCGTTCGGCGTCTACGGCGCGATCGCCGGCGGCGGGTCGGCGGTCGGCCTGCTGCTCGGCGGCGTGCTCACCGAGTACGCCGACTGGCGCTGGTGCTTCTGGGTGAACCTGCCCGTCGCGCTGCTCGCCGTCGTGCTGGCCGTCCCGATCGTCCCGGAGAGCCGGGCGCCCGGGGACACCAAGTACGACATCCCGGGCGCCGTGCTGGTCACCCTCGGCCTGGCCTCGATCGTCTACGGCTTCACGCGGGTCGCCGAGGCCGCGCAGACCAACGCCGCCGAGGCCGCGGCCGCCAACGCCCGGGCCGCCGCGCAGGGCAGCACCACCCTGGTGTCGCCCGAGAGCGGGTGGGCCGACGGCCCGGCGTGGCTGTTCATCGTCGCGGGCCTGGTCCTGGTGGCGCTGTTCGTGCTGCTGGAGCTGCGTACCCGCAACCCGCTGCTGCCCATGCGGATCGTGCTCGACCGCAACCGCGGCGGCGCCTACCTCACCTCGACGCTGGTCGGCGCCGGGCTCATCGGGGCGTTCTTCTTCCTGAGCCTGTACTTCCAGCAGGTGCTCGGCTACGAGCCGGTGGTCGCGGGCGTCGCCTCGCTGCCGACGACGCTGGGCGTGTTCCTCTCGGCCGGCGCGGCCAGCGCGCTGGTGCCGCGGGTCGGCCCGAAGCCGCTCATGGTGCTCGGCGGCCTGCTCGCCGCGGGCGGGCTGTTCACGCTGTCGTTCGTCGGGCTGGACACGGGCTTCTGGGCGCTGCCCTTCCCCGGCCAGCTGCTGCTCGGCCTGGGCCTGGGCTTCACCTTCGTGCCGCTGTCCAACCTGGCGCTGGTCGGCGCCGGCGAGCACGACGCGGGCGCCGCGAGCGCGATGCTCAACGCCACCCAGCAGGTCGGCGCCTCGATCGGCACCGCCGTCCTGGCGTCGCTGTCGGTGGGTGCGATCAGCGCCTACACCGCGGACGCGCTGACCGCGGGGGCGGACCCGCGGGACCCGGCGGTCGGCCTCCAGGGCCAGGTCGAGGGCTACACCACCGCCTTCACCTGGGCGGCCGCGCTGCTCGTCGTCGGCGCGCTGGTGGCCGCGGTGCTCATCAGGGCCACCCGGGAGGACCTGCCGGCCGGCGACGTCGCCGTCCACGTCGGCTGACCGCTCCTGCGCAGCGCACCGCCCGCGTCCCCGCCCGGGGACGCGGGCGGTGCCGCGTTCAGGAGCCGGAGCGGGTGGCGAGCTGCTTCAGGCGCGCGTTGTACGCCTCGAGCTCGGCGTCGTCGGTGCGCCGGGCGACGCGGTCCATCCGGCGCCCGCGGCGCTCCTCGGAGCCCATCCAGCTGAACAGGACGACGACGAGGACGAGCACCGTCGGCAGCTCGCCGAAGGACCACGCGATGCTGCCCGCGGCGTTCTGGTCGGCGAGCGGGTCGACGCCCCAGCCGGCGGGCGGGTCGGCGAAGGTCCGCACCACCAGCGACGTCGACATCATGATGGCGACGCCGAAGAACGCGTGCAGCGGCATGGGGATCAGCAGCTCGAGCATCCGGCCGGCGTGACCCACCTGCCGGGGCCACGGGTCCTGGGCGAGGATCGGCCCGAAGAACAGCAGCCCGGTGACGGTGAAGTGGGCGAGCATGAACTGGTGCCCGACCGGGTCGCCCATCAGCGCGTCGAAGACGGGCGTGAAGTAGACGCCGTAGAGGCTGACCAGGAACAGCGGCAGCGTGAACAGCGGGTGTGACAGGAAGCGCGCGACCCGGCTGTGCAGGGCGTCGAGCAGCAGCGCCCGCGGGACGCCGGCCACTCCCCTCCCCCGCGGCAGCGAGCGCAGCGCCAGCGTCACCGGCCGGCCGAGCAGCAGGAGCAGGGGCGCGACCATCGACAGCACCATGTGCTGGGCCATGTGCACGCTGAACAGCACCATGCTGTAGCCGTTCAGCCAGGTCCCGGTGACGGCGAACAGCGACAGGCAGCCGGCGACCCAGGACGCCGCGCGCCACCACGGCCAGGCCACGCCCGAGCGGCGCAGCCGGACCAGGCCGACCAGGTAGGCCAGCACGCCGAGCAGGGCGAGGACGGGCAGCACCGACCACGCGTCCAGGTGGGGCAGGAAGACCCGCCCCCACGTGGGTGGCTCGCCGGGCACCCACATGCCCGAGTGGTGCCCGTGCTCCACCTGTACCTCCGGTCCGTCGGTCGCGCGCTCCCCACTGTCCCACCGGCGGCCGCGCCCGGGGTCGCGGCCTCAGTCGTGGACCGGCGCCTCGTGGCCGGCGTGCGCCTCGGCCTCGATCTGGAAGGTGCAGTGCGGGACGTCGAAGTGGTCTCCGAGGCAGGCGCACAGCGCGTCGAGGACCCGGCCGCCGTGCCCGGCGGCCAGCGCCTCGTCGGTGACGACGACGTGCGCGGACAGCACCGGCAGGCCCGAGGTGATCGTCCAGGCGTGCAGGTCGTGGACGCCGATGACGCCGGGCACCCCGAGGACGTGCGCGCGGACCTGGTCGAGGTCGACGTCGCGCGGCGCGGCCTCCAGCAGCACGTCGAGGGACTCGCGCAGCAGCGCCCACGCCCGCGGCAGCACCAGGCAGCCGATGAGCAGCGCGGCGATCGTGTCGGCCGGCGTCCACCCGGTGAGCGCGACGACGCCGGCCGCGACGAGGACGGCCACCGAGCCCAGCGCGTCGCCGAGCACCTCCAGGTGCGCACCGCGGACGGCGAGCGACCCCCGCCGGCCGCGGTGCAACAGCGTCAGCCCGGCGAGGTTGGCGGCCAGGCCCCCGGCGGCGACGGCGAGGACGACGCCGGAGGTGATCTCGGGCGGGTCGCCGATCCGCCGCACCGCCTCGACGAGGACGAACACCGCGACGCCGGCCAGCAGCAGCCCGTTGGCCACCGCGGCGAGGATCTCCACCCGCTGCCAGCCGAAGGTGCGCCGCCCGCGGGCCGGGCGCTGCGCCAGCGTCACCGCCCCGAGGGCGAGGCCCACGCCGAGCGCGTCGGTGGCCATGTGCCCGGCGTCGGCGAGCAGGGCGAGCGAGCCGGAGACGACCGCGCCGACGAGCTCGGCGACGAGGACGGCGAGGGTGAGCCCGAGGACGACCGCCAGCCGCCCCCGCGAGGCCGCCGCCGCGGTGGCGTGCGCGTGCCCGTGCCCGGCTCCCATCGGCCCACCTCCCCCTCCAGTGTCCTCCGACGCACACGCGCCCCCTGCCCGGAGCTGCCGGGAGGGGGGCGCGTGTCCCGTGACGTGCTGGAACGGCCACCCTCCAGGGTCCGCGCCGTGCTCGCGAGGCGTGGGGAGGAAGGGTGGTCCTTCGTCAGATCGCGACGCCGCGGTCCCGCAGCCACGGGATCGGGTCGATCCGCTCGCCATCGATGCCGCCGACGTGCACCTCGAAGTGCAGGTGCGGGCCGGTCGACTGCCCGCGGTTGCCCAGCAGCGCGATGGTGTCGCCGGCGCGGACCACCTGGCCGGGCTGCACGAGGATCTCCTCCATGTGCCCGTAGACGGTGACGTCGCCGTTCTCGTGCTGGACGTACACCGCCAGGCCGAAGCCGCTGGCGGGGCCGGCCTCGAGGACGACGCCGTCGGCGGCCGCGTACTCCGGCGTGCCGATGGGCGCGGCGAGGTCGATGCCGGCGTGCAGCGTGCCCCAGCGCGCGCCGAAGCCGCTGGTGAGCCGTGCCCCGCTGACCGGGAGCACGGTCCTGGGCCGGGCGGCCTCGGCGGCCGCGGCCGCGGCGGCCTCCTGGGCGGCGCGGTCGGCGTCGGCCTGCGCCTGCGCCGCGGCGGCCTCCCCGGCCTCGCGGGCGTTGCGGCTGGCGGTGACCGCGCCGAGCAGGGTGGCGTCCGAGCGCAGGGTCGCGACCTCGGCGGCCGCGGGGAGGTCCTGGTCGGCGATGCCCAGCTCCTCGGCGACGCTCACCGAGGAGCTGACCGCCTCCGGGCCGTCGGCCTGGGCGACGCGGTCGCCCACGGAGAAGGAGCCGATGCCGACCGCGCCGACCAGCGCGGCGGCGAGGTAGAAGGCGGGCCGGCGGCGCGGCAGCCGCAGCAGCCGGGCCATCGCCCGGTGCCGGCCGTGGCCGGCGACCACGGTGACCGGGACCCGCTCCTCGCCGGCGTCGGCCTCCTCGGGCCCGTCGGCGGCGGCCTCGTCGGTGCCGGCGGCCGCGACGGCGGCCAGCGCCTGGGCGTCGGCGGCCTCGACGAGCTCGGCGGCGTCGGCGACCGCGAGGACCTCGGCGGGCTCGGCGGCCTCGTCGGCCTCGGGAGCCCCAGCGGGCTCGTCCCCGGCGACCACGACGGTGCGGGCCTCGAGGCCGGGCACCGGGGCCGCGGGGGCGGGCGCCGGCTCGGCGGTCGCCTCGGGAGAGGTCCGCGGCGACGGCGTGGGCCGCGGCCGGGGGCTCGGACGGCGGGCGGGGCGGGACTCGGGTCGGGACTCGGTGCGGTCCCCGCTCGGCGACGTCTCCCCCTGACGTCGGTGCGGGGTGGGCCGCGGGGCCGTCTTCGCGGCGCCGGCGGGTCGCCGGTCGGGCGACGCTGCCGCTGCCTTGCGGAGGGGTGCGCCGGCCGCGGGCTTCGCGGCCGTCCCTCCGTCGAGGAGGCGGTCCGGGTGGAGCTCGGTCATGCACCTGACTTCCGTCGGGGACAGGGACGTCGTGCTGCGCCCGGGGGAGCGGGCGGGGCCCATGTAAACACGCCGTGACCGTTACGTGATCTGCAGACCTGGGTATGGAGGTCCGGATGTGTGGCATGGGTCACTGAGCTGCACGGTTGTCATTCGACGATGCGTCGAACCGATGTGACGGAGAGTGATCAACACGCCGGTTGAGCGTTGAACGAGGGGCGAGGAGGCCCACACCGGGCACGAGGCCCCTGGACAGGCCGATCGACGCCGCTTCCGGCCGACGACCCGAGGAGAGGATCTCGTGCGCGCAGTGACCTGGCACGGACGTGCCGACGTACAGGTGGACACCGTCCCCGACCCGACGCTGCAGGAGGACACCGACGTCGTCGTCGAGATCACCTCGAGCGGCATCTGCGGGTCCGACCTGCACCTGATCGAGGTGATGGCGCCGTTCATGAGCAAGGGCGACGTCATGGGGCACGAGCCGATGGGCGTCGTCCGCGAGGTCGGCTCCGCGGTGACGGCGGTCAAGCCCGGCGACCGCGTCGTCGTGCCGTTCAACATCTCCTGCGGGACCTGCTGGATGTGCTCGCAGGGCCTGCAGTCGCAGTGCGAGACCACGCAGAACCGCGACCAGGGCTTCGGCGCCTCGCTGTTCGGCTACACGAAGCTCTACGGGCAGGTGCCCGGCGGCCAGGCCGAGTACCTGCGGGTGCCCTTCGGCAACACGCTGCCGATCAAGGTCCCGGACGGCCCGCCGGACGACCGCTTCGTCTACCTCTCCGACGTCCTGCCCACCGCCTGGCAGGCGGTGCAGTACGCCGCGACGCCGCCCGGCGGCACGCTGCTGGTGCTCGGGCTCGGGCCGATCGGCGACATGTGCACCCGGATCGCCCACCACCTGGGCATCGAGGACGTGTACGCCTCCGACGTCGTCCCGGAGCGGCTGGAGCGGGCCACCGCCCGCGGCACGCACGTCATCCGCTCCACGAAGAAGGACGACGTCGTCCGGCAGATCCAGGACGCGACCGCCGGCCGCGGCGCCGACGCGGTGATCGACGCCGTCGGCATGGAGGCCCACGGCTCGCCGCTGGCGCAGATCGCGCAGAAGGCGACCGCGGTCGTCCCGGACGCGATCATGGAGAAGGTCATGCAGGTCGCCGGCATCGACCGGCTGGCCGCGCTGAACACCGCCATCGACGCGGTCCGCCGCGGCGGCACCATCTCGCTGTCCGGCGTCTACGGCGGCGCCACCGACCCGCTGCCGCTGATGCGGATGTTCGACAAGCAGATCCAGCTGCGGATGGGCCAGGCCAACGTGTGGCGCTGGGTGCCCGACATCCTGCCGCTGCTGGTCGACGGCGACCCGCTCGGCGTCGACGACTTCGCCACCCACCGGGTGCCGCTGGAGCGGGCGCCGCAGGCCTACGCCGACTTCCGCGAGAAGAAGGACGGCGCGGTCAAGGTGCTGCTGCAGCCCTGACCCGGGTGTGAGCACACCCACCGGCCGCGCGGGGCATGTCCCGCGCGGCCGGTGCCTTCCCTCCCTGTAGGACCAGCACGGACGACGACGTCCGCACGCCCCGCCACGTCCGCCGTCGTCCCTCCTGGAGTCCTCCCGTGCCCCGCGGTCTGCTCGCCCTCGCCATCGGCGCCTTCGGCATCGGCACCACCGAGTTCGTCGTCATGGGCATGCTGCCCGAGATCGCCGGCGGCCTCGGCGTCTCGGTGTCCGCCGTCGGCCTGCTCATCTCCGCCTACGCCGCCGGCGTCGTCATCGGCGCACCCACGCTCACCGCGCTCGGCGTGCGGTTCTCCCCGCGCCAGACGCTGGTCGCGCTGATGGTCGTGTTCGTCGTCGGCAACGCGCTGTCGGCCGTGGCGCCCACCTACGAGACCCTGGCCGCGGCGCGGGTGCTGACCGCGCTGGCGCACGGGTCGTTCTTCGGCGTCGGCGCGGTGGCCGCGCGGCGGCTTGTCCCGCCGGAGCGGGCCACCCAGGCGATCTCGCTGATGATGGTCGGGCTGACGCTGGCCAACGTGGTCGGCGTCCCGCTCGGCACGTTCGTCGCCCAGCAGCTGAGCTGGCGGCTGGTGCTCGGCGCGATCGCCGGCATCGGGCTGGTCACCATCGCCGGGCTGCTGGCCTGGCTGCCCGCCGGCACCGGGGAGCGCGGGGACCTGCGCGCCGAGCTGGCCGCCTTCCGCCGTCCCCAGGTGTGGCTGGTGCTCGGCCTGACGATGGTCGGCTTCGCCGCGCTGTTCGCCGTCTACAGCTACGTCAGCCCGATCCTCACCGACCTGGCCGGTCTGCCCGAGGGCTGGGTGACGCCGGTGCTGGCGCTGTTCGGCGTCGGCACCACCGTCGGCACGCTGGCCGGCGGCCGCCTCGGCGACCGGTTCGGCTGGACGTTCGTCGTCGTCGGGTTGCTCGCCACCGCGCTGCTGCTGGCCGCCTTCGCCTTCCTCGCCCGCACCCCCGCGGCCGCCGTCGTCCTGCTGGTGCTGTTCGGCACGGTCGCCTTCGCGATGGGCCCGGTCGTGCAGAACGGGGTGATCGTGGCCGCGCGGGTCTCCGGCGGCAGCCTGGTGTCGGCAGCCAACCAGGCCGCGTTCAACGTGGCCAACGCGGTGGGCGCCGCGCTGGGCGCGCTGGTCATCTCCCTCGGCCTGGGCTACACCGCGCCGATGTGGGTGGGCGCGGGCCTGGCGCTCCTGGGCAGCGGCCTGGCGCTGGTCGCCCGGCGGGCCGACCGGCGCGAGACCGCGCGGGTGACCGCCGACGTCGGCCGGTGGCACGCGGAGGTCGGCAGCCGGCTGGCCGCCTGAGGGTTCCCCCGGGCTCCCCGGGTAGGGAGCGGGCATGACGACGACCACGGCCGAGAGGTCGGGACAGTTCGCGCTCGGGGACCGCACGGTCAACCGCATCGGCTACGGCGCGATGCAGCTGGCCGGCCCGCACGTCATGGGCCCGCCGGCCGACCGCGAGGCCGCCGTCGCCGTCCTGCGCCGGGCGGTGGAGCTGGGCGTGGACCACGTCGACACCAGCGACTACTACGGCCCGCACGTGACCAACGAGGTCATCCGCGAGGCGCTGCACCCCTATCCGGAGCAGCTCACGATCGTCACCAAGGTCGGTGCCCGGCGGACGCCGGACGGCGCGTGGCCCGAGGCCCTCTCCCCCGAGGAGCTCAAGCAGGCCGTGCACGACAACCTCGACCACCTCGGCGTCGACGTGCTCGACGTGGTGAACCTGCGCATGCCCGGGTTCGACGCACCGGTGGAGCGCTCGCTGGCCGAGCCGTTCGAGGCGCTGGCGGAGTTGCAGCAGCAGGGGCTGGTCCGGCACCTGGGCGTGTCCAACGTGACGACGCAGCAGCTCGCCGAGGCGCGGTCGATCGCGCCGGTGGTGTGCGTGCAGAACCACTACAACCTCGTGCACCGCGCCGACGACCCGATGCTCGACGCGCTGGCCCGCGAGGGCGTCGCCTACGTGCCCTACTTCCCGCTCGGCGGGTTCACGCCCCTGCAGTCCGCGGCGCTGGAGACGGTGGCGCGGCGGCTGGAGACCACGCCGATGCAGGTGGCGCTGGCCTGGCTGCTGGCCCGCTCCCCCAACGTCCTGCTCATCCCGGGGACGTCGTCGGTGGCGCACCTGGAGGAGAACCTCCAGGCGGGCGCGCGGGTGCTCGGGCCGCTGGAGATGCAGGAGCTCGACCGCATCGGCGGCACCGGCGAGCCCGACGTCGACCTCTGACCCGGCGGGGAGCGGCAGGAACGGCCGTTCCTGCCGCCTAGGGCTGGGCGGCGGAGGTGACCAGCTGGTCGACCGCGGCCTCGAGCACCGCGCGGGTGGCGGCGGTGTCGCGGTCGACCAGCCAGGTCGTCGTCGCACCGTCGACCACGGTGACCAGCAGCCGGGCGAGCTCGGGCACCGGCCGCCGCCAGGTGGCGCCGGTCGCGGCGGCGGCCTCCTCCAGCAGCCGGGTCGCCGCCGCGGTGTAGGCGCGGTACTGCGCCGCGGCCACCGGCCGCAGCTCCGGGTCGCGCACCGCGTGCAGGGTGAGCTCGAGCATCAGCGCCTCGGCGCCGGGCTCGCGCTCCAGGTGGTCGAGGTAGCCGGCGGCGGCCGCGCGCAGGCAGCCGGCCAGGCCCGCGGCCGGGTCCAGGGCGGCGGAGGCGGCGGCCAGCTCGCGGCCGACCACGCGGGTCACCAGCTCGCGCAGCAGCTCGTCGCGCGAGGAGAAGGCGTAGTGGAAGGCGGCCAGCGGCATGCCGGCCTCGGCGACGACCGCGCGGGTGGTGCCGGCGGCCAGGCCGTCCCGGGCCATCACCCGCAGCGCCGCCTCCACCAGGGCGGCGCGCCGCTGCGCGGCCGGCAGCCGCGGCACCTCAGGCCTGCCCGGCGGGCTGCCCGGCCGGGCCGAGGACCCGGGCGAGGTGGGTGTTGGTGAACACCCCGGCGGGGTCCAGCCGCTCGCGCAGCGCGGCGAACTCGCCGAACCGCGGGTACCGCTGCGCCAGCGCCGCGGCGTCGAGGCCGTGCTCCTTGCCCCAGTGCGGGCGCCCGCCGGCGGCCAGCGCGATCGCCTCGAACGCGGCGAAGTACCCGCCGGGCTCGCTGCGGGCGGGCACGTGGACGGCGACGTAGGCGGTGTCGCGGCCGTACGCCGTCGACAGCGGGACGTCGTCGGCGGCGGCGACCCGCACCTCGACCGGGAACGGCACCCGGTGCGGGCCGGCGTCGACCACCCGTCGCAGCTCCGCCAGCACGGCCGGGGCGGCGTCCCGCGGGAGGGCGTACTCCATCTCGCGGAACCGCACCCGCCGGCGGGAGACGAAGACCCGGTGCGCGACGTCGGTGTACGTGCGGGCGCCCAGCGCCCCGGCGGAGAACCGCGCCAGCGGCGGCACCAGCGCGGGCACCCGGTGGCCGGCCGCGACGACGGCGGCGAGGCCGGCGTTGGCGAGCACCTCGTCGTCCCAGAACGCCCGCGCCCGGCCCGGCGGCGCGACCTCCTCCAGCGGCACCCGGGTGTTGCGCAGGGTGCGGCACCGGTCGGTGTGCGGGAACCAGTAGAACTCGACGTGGTCGGTGGAGGACGTGAAGCCGGCGAAGTCGGCCAGCAGGTCCGGCAGCGCGGCGGTGCCCTCCTCGGCGCGCAGGGCGAACGCCGGCACCGCCTGCAGGGTCACGGTGCTCAGCACGCCGAGGGCGCCCAGGCCGACCCGCGCGGCGGAGAGGACGTCGGGGTTCTCGTCCGGCGCGCAGCGCAGCACCGTCCCGTCGGCGGTGACCAGCTCCAGCGCGCAGACCTGCGTGGCCAGCCCGCCGAACCGGGCGCCGGTGCCGTGGGTGCCGGTGGAGATCGCGCCGGCGACGGTCTGCCGGTCGACGTCGCCGAGGTTGGTCAGCGCCCAGCCGCGGGCGGCCAGCTCCGCGTTCAGCCGGTGCAGCGGCATGCCGGCCTGCACGGTGACCAGCCCGGCGTCGTCGACGCCGACCAGGTCCGCGTGCCGGTCCAGCGCCAGCGCGACGTCCTCCGGGCGGCCGACGCCGGTGAACGAGTGGCCGCTGCCCAGCGCGGTGACCCGGCGCCCTGCCGCGGCGGCGTCCCGCACCGCGGCGGCGATCTCCCCGGTGCCCGCCGGGTGCACGACGGTCACGCCGTCCGCCCGCTGGTTGCCGGCCCAGTTGCGCCAGGTGCCCACGCCGCCTCCTCCGTCGTGCGCGGCAGCGTCCCGCTCGCGCCGGACCGGGTCAAGTGACTGGGACGCTTGACCCGGTCGGCGGTCCGCGAGGATGCTGCCGCGCCATGACCTCCCCGGCCGCAGCCCGGGCCCGGCTGGACCGGGCGACGGCGGACCTCGACCCGCCGCTGGGCATCCTGGACCTCGACGCGCTCGACGCCAACGCCGCCGACCTGGTGCGCCGCGCCGCCGGGCGCCCGGTCCGGGTGGCGAGCAAGTCGGTGCGCAGCCGCGCGGTCCTGCGGCGGGTGCTGGCCCGCCCCGGCTTCGCCGGCGTGCTCGCCTACACGCTGGCCGAGGCGCTCTGGCTGGCCGGCGGCGACGACCCGGTGTCCGACGACGTCGTCGTCGCCTACCCCTCGGTGGACCGCGCGGCGCTGCGCCGGCTGGTGGCCGACCCCGCGCTCGCCGCGCGGGTGACGCTGGTGGCCGACTCCCCCGACCACCTCGACGCCGTCGACGCGGTGGCGCCGCCCGGGTCGCGGCCGCCGGTGCGGATCTGCCTGGACCTCGACGCGTCGCTGCGGGCCGGGCGGGTGCACGTCGGGGTGCGCCGGTCGCCGGTGCACGACCCCGCGGCCGCCGCGGCGCTGGCCCGGGCGGTGTGCGACCGGCCCGGCTTCGCCCTGGTCGGGCTCATGGCCTACGAGGCGCAGGTCGCCGGCGTGCCGGACGCGCCGCCCGGGCGCCCGCTGCGCGGCCTGGCGGTGCGCGGGGTGCAGGCGCTGTCGGTGCGGGAGCTGACCGGGCGCCGCGCCGCCGCGGTGGCCGCCGTCTCCGCCGTCGCGCCGCTGGCGTTCGTCAACGGCGGCGGCACGGGGAGCCTGGAGCGGACCGCGGCCGACCCGTCGGTCACCGAGGTCGCCGCGGGCTCGGGGCTGTACCAGCCGACGCTGTTCGACGGGTACCGCGCCTTCCGCGGCCGGCCGGCGCTGCTGTTCGCGCTGCCGGTGACCCGCCGGCCCGCCCCCGGGACGGTGACCGTCGCGGGCGGCGGGTGGATCGCCTCCGGGCCGCCCGGCGCCGACCGGCTGCCGCGCCCGGTCCATCCCGCGCGGCTGCGGGTGCTCGGCACCGAGGGCGCCGGGGAGGTGCAGACGCCGCTGCGCGGCCCGGACGCCGACGGGCTCGCCGTCGGGGACCGCGTCTGGTTCCGGCACGCCAAGGCCGGCGAGGTGTGCGAGCACGTCGAGGTCCTGCACACGCTGGCCGGGGACCGCCTCGCCGGCGCCGTCGCCACCTACCGCGGCGAGGGCCGGGCCTTCGGCTGAGCCCCGTACTCGCAGGTGTCGATCGTCGGGTCGTCGCCGCTCGCGCCGGCGCGCCCGCGCGTGCCTGCGGCGAGAACTCGGTGACCGACCGCCCGACCAGCCCCCGGGCGGCAGGGACGGCCCTTTCTGCCGCCCCCGGGAGCCGCGTCAGTCGGCGTCGTTGGCGAGCAGGGCGCGGGCCTCGGCGGCCTCGTCCTCGGTGAGCCCGCCCGAGCCGTCGGGGTGGTCGACCTGGGCGTCGATCCAGCGCCGGTGCGCCTCCCACGCCGACTGCCGGGTGGCGCCCAGCGCCCGGCCGATCTGCGCCCAGGACGCCCCGGTGGCCCGCGCCGTCCGGACGGTGAGCTGACGCCCCTGCGCCGCTCGCCGGGCGACCACCTCGCCCAGCGCCAGGAGCTCCAGCGCCTCCTCGCGGGTCAGCGGCCGGGGGCCGGCCGGGTCGTCGGGGTCGGCCAGCGAGTCGCGGGTGCGCAGCTCGTCGTAGCGGCGGACGGCGCTGGCGAGGGTGTGCCGTCGTTCGAGGTCGTCGACGTCCATGACCCAGCGTCCGTCAGGCTCCCCTGACAGTCAAGGAGACCTGACGGCCGGACGGCGCCGGCGGGACGGGTGGTGCTCCTGCGGCGGCTGGGATGCCTCCGGGCGTTTTCGGATCGCGATCGGGTGCGGTCCGGCCGAAGAACGACACGGTCTCGATCCGAATCCACCCAGCCCTCGCGAGGAGCCGTTCCGTGTCCCACCCCCCGCAGGCGCCGTACCAGCAGCCCTACGCTCCGGTCCAGCCGCCGTACGTCCCCCAGCAGAAGGGCGCCGGCCTGGCCGTCGCGTCGATGGTCCTGGGGATCATCGCGCTGCTGCTGAGCTGGGTGCCGATCGTCAACAACGTCGCCGCTGTGATCGCCGTCGTCGGCCTGGCGCTGGGCATCCCCGCGCTGCTGCGCGCCCGTCGCGGCACCCACCGGGGCAAGGGCCTGTCGATCGCCGGCCTCGTCACCTCGGTGGTGGCCATCGCCGTGGTGTTCGCGACGCAGGCCTTCTACGCCAGCGTGATCGACGAGGTCGCCGACAGCCTCGACGAGGACCTCGGCAGCGCCGCCCCGTTCGACGGCGCGACGTCGGAGCTGCTGGAGTCCGCCCCCGAGGAGGCCGCCCCGGCCGACGAGGTCGTGCCGCTGGGGGTCCCGGCCCAGGTCGGCGACTACCTGGTCACCGTGGACGCCGTGGAGCTCGACGCCGACGAGTCCGTGCTCGCCGCGAACGAGTACAACGAGCCGGCCACCGGCCAGTACGTGCTCACCCAGCTGACCGTCACCTACACCGGTACGACGGAGGGCATGCCCGGCTTCGACCTGACCACCGTCTTCCACGGTTCCGACGCCCGTCAGTACAGCGACTCCGAGTGCATGGCCGTCCTCGCCGACGACGCCATGGACACCCCCACCCTCAACCCGGGGGGCTCGGACACGTTCGAGTTCTGCATGGACGTGCCGCCGGCCGCCGTCGCGGGCGGTCAGCTGTCCGTCGAGCCGACGATGAGCTTCGACTCGGACGACCGCGTCTTCTACGCCCTCCCGTAGCCCCACGCCGCGCGTTCCCGGCCGGACCTCCCACGACGGAGGTCCGGCCGGTTCCGTTCACGGGTGCTCAGCGGGCTCGGACGACCCGGGTCTCGTCGAACACCGGCTCGGCGGACTCGTACACCCGCCCGTCGGCGCCGAAGACGAGGAACCGGTCGAAGGAGCGGGCGAACCAGCGGTCGTGGGTCACCGCGAGCACGGTGCCGTCGAACGCGGCCAGCGCCTCCTCCAGCGCCTCGGCGGAGAGGACGTCGAGGTTGTCGGTGGGCTCGTCGAGCAGCAGCAGCGTGGCGCCGGACAGCTCCAGCATCAGCACCTGCAACCGCGCCTGCTGCCCGCCGGACAGGGTCCGGAACGGCTGGTCGGCGGCGTCGGTGAGCCCGTAGCGGCGCAGCACCGCCATGGCCCGCCCCCGGTCGACGCCCGGCCGGCCGGGTTCCCCGTGCCACAGCAGGTCCACCGGCGTCCGGTCCTGCCACTCCGGGTGCGCGTGGGTCTGGGCGAAGGAGCCGGGGGCGACGCGCGCCCCGAGCCGCCAGGCCCCGGTGTGGGCGACGTCCTGGCCGGCCAGCAGCCGCAGGAAGTGGGACTTGCCCGCGCCGTTGGCGCCGAGGACGCCGACCCGCTCGCCGTACCGGACCTCCAGGTCGAACGGCTGCATGAGGCCGGTCAGCTCCAGCTGCTCGGCCACGACCGCGCGCACGCCGGTGCGCCCGCCGCGCAGCCGCATCGTCACCTGCTGCTGCGGCGGCCGGTCCGGCGGCGGCCCGGCCGCCTCGAACTTCGCCAGCCGGGTCTGCATCGCCCGGTACCGCGAGGCCATGTCCGGGGAGTTGGCCGCCTGCTGCTGCAGCGTGCGGACCAGCTCCACGAGGCGCTCGTGCTCCTCCTCCCAGCGGCGGCGCAGCTCGGCCATCCGCTCGTGTCTCGCCTCGCGGGCCTCGGGATAGGAGGACCACCCGCCGCCGTGCACCCACGCCGTCCCGCCCTCGACGGTGACCACCCGGTCGGCCACGGTGGCGAGCAGCTCGCGGTCGTGGCTGACGAACAGCACCGTCTTGCGGGTCTCGAGCAGCCGCTGCTCCAGCCACCGCTTGCCGGGGACGTCGAGGTAGTTGTCCGGCTCGTCCAGCAGCAGCACCTGCTCGGGCCCGCGCAGCAGCGCCTCGAGTGCGAGCCGCTTCTGCTCGCCACCGGACAGCGTGGACAGCTCGCGGTACTTGCACCGGTCGTAGGGGACGCCGAGCGCCGCGACGGTCACCGTGTCCCAGGTGACCTCGGCGTCGTAGCCGCCGGCGTCGCCCCACTGCGCGAGCGCGTCGGCGTAGGCGAGCTGCGCGGGCTCGTCGTCGGTCTCCATGAGGGTCAGCTCGGCGGCGTCGAGGGCGTCCCAGGCCGCGCGCACCGCGGGCGCGGAGAGGTCGACGAGGAAGCGCTGGACGGTGGTGTCGTCGCGCACCGAGCCGATGAACTGCCGCATGACGCCGAGGCCGCCGCTGCGGGCCACGGTGCCTGCCTCGGGCACCAGGTCACCGGCGACGATCCGCAGCAGCGTCGTCTTGCCCGCGCCGTTCTCGCCGACCAGCGCCGCGCGGGCGCCCTCGCCGATCCGGAACGAGACGTCGTCCAGCAGCACCCGGCCGCCCGGCAGCGTGTGCCGGACCCCGCTCACGTCGACGTAGCCCACCCCGACATCGTCCGGGGCCGGGCAACCGGATTCGGCGGGTCCCCCTCAGCCGACGGACTGCAGGCGGGTCCGGGCCAGGCGCTCCACCATCTCCGGCAGCGCGGTCACCGGGACGCCGCTGAGGTCCTGCCGGCACATGCGGACGACGTTGCCGACGACCTGGGGTCGCAACCGCGTGCCGAACTCGTCCACCAGCCGGGTGACGGCCTGCTCGACGCTGGGGTCGGAGAGCTGCTCGATCGAGGTCATGGGCGCGCGGGACTCCTCGTTCGGTCCGTGCGGGGAAGTGCGTCCACCGTGGCGGCTGGGACGGGTGTGATCCAGGGACCTAGGTCCCCGGCCGAGGACGGATCCGGCGTGTCGGTCAGGACGCGAAGAAGGTGTTGCCGCCCGAGGACGTGACCGCGGCGGCGTCACGCACCAGCGCGGACAGCTCCGCCTCGTCGACCCGGTCGAGCGAGGTGAACCGGATGCAGCTCTTCCCGCAGGACACCCGCCCCAGCCGCGCGGCGCGCGCCTCGGGCAGGTACTCGCCGCCGACGACGGCGCAGACGTACAGCGACAGGTGGCGCTTCTGCGCGGCGAGGGCGACCAGCGGCCAGCGGGTGGTCTCCCTCGCCGACCGCGGCCGGTAGGGCAGCAGGCCGTAGCCGAGCACGCGTCCCGACCCGGCCGGCACGAGTTCGCGGTCCAGCCCGGGCGCGGCCTCGCGGACCAGGGCGTCGACCCGGCGCAGCTCCGCCTCGCGCGGCCCGGCCGCGGCGAACCACTCCTCGATGGTGTCGGTCACGGACCGGACGCTAGCGCCGCGGGCCGACAGGTCCGGGCGGTCGGCGTCCCCAGAGCAGGGTGTCCAGCGCGGTGCCGTCGGGCGTCTCCCGGCGGACCTGCTCGAGCCGGTCGACGTCGAGCAGGGCGGCCACCGGGGCCAGCCGCCGGGTGCTGTGCAGGATCGCCGGGTCCTGCGGCCCGCCGACGCCCGCGGTCACGTTCTCGGCGTCGTGCCCCAGCAGCAGGAACCGCCCGCCGGGACGCAGCCAGCCGACGGCCCGGCGGAGCAGGCCGGTCATCGGCGGGTCCGGCAGGTGCAGATAGGCGACCAGCACCAGGTCCAGGGAGCCGGGCGGTGGCGACCAGGTGGTCGCGTCGGCGGTCACCCAGGTGACCCGGTCGGCGTCCGGCTGCGCCCGCCCGCGGGCCAGGCCGGTGGCCGAGAAGTCGACGGCGGTCGCGCGCCAGCCGCGCCGGGCGAGCCACAGTGCGTGCCGCCCCTCCCCCGCGGCCAGGTCGACGGCGTCCCCCGGCGGCAGTTCCCCCACGAGGGCGGCGACCAGCGCGTTGGGCTCCCCCGACCACTGCTGCCGCTCGGCGTAGCGCGCGTCCCAGTCCTCGGCCTGCACGGGCCGGAGTGTGGCAGCGACGACGTGCGCGCCGCCCGGGCCGGGGTCAGGGTGGGCGGGTGAACACCCTCCGGCTGGTCCGCTTCGAGCCGGAGCACCTGCCCGCCGTCACGCCGTGGTTCGACGACGACGAGACGCGGCGGCGACTGGGCGGCCGCGAGTGGCCGGTGCGGGAGATCGCGCTGCGCAGCACGCGGTGGACCGACGAGTTCCGCGGGCGCCGGTTGCTGCGCAGCCACTCCTTCGTCGCCCTCGACGACACCGGCCGCCCGGTGGCCCAGATCGGCGGGGACGTCTACGACCGGTGGACGACGTGGGACCCGGTCGCCGAGCGGGTCCTCGCGGCCGACACGCGCCGCACGATGGGCGTGGCCTACGTCGTCGACCCGGCCTGCCGGGGGCGCGGCCGCGGCAGCGCGGCGCTCCGGGCGCTGGTGGCCGCGCCCGAGACCGCCGACGTCGAGCAGTTCGTGCTGGGCATCGAGCCGGACAACGCGGCGAGCCTGCGGGTGGCCGCCGCGGCCGGGTGCACGCCGCTGACCACGGAGCCCGACGCCGAGGACATGGTCTACCTGCACCTGGAGCGCTGACCGGCGCGGGGCCGTGGCCGAGGATGGCCCCGTGCCCCCACACGTCTCCGACCCCGACGACCTCGTGCTGCACGGCCTCCGGGTGCTGGGCTTCGCCTCGCCGGGGCGGATCGCGGCCCGCTTCGGGCTCGACCGCGACGAGGTCGAGGACCGGCTGCTCGGGCACGCCACCCGGGGCTGGGTCACCCACACCCGCTTCGCCGACAGCGCCGGGTGGTCGCTGACCGAGGAGGGCCGGGCCGAGGACGGGCGGCGGATGGGCGCGGAGCTGGAGCTGACCGGCGCGCGGGACGTGGTCACCGAGGCCCACGGCCGGTTCGTCCCGTTGAACCGCAGGTTCGGCAAGGTCTGCACCGACTGGCAGCTGCGGCCGACCCGCACCGAGCCGATGGCCGCCAACGACCACACCGACTGGAGGTGGGACGAGCGGGTGCTCCGGGCGCTGGGCACGCTCGGCCGCGACCTGGCCGCGGTGACCGACCCGCTGGCCCGCTGCCTGCAGCGCCTGGACGGCTACTCCGACCGCTACGCCGCCGCGCTCGCCCGGGTCGACCGCGGCGAGCGGCACTGGGTGGACTCCCCCGAGGTCGACTCCTGCCACACGGTGTGGATCCAGCTGCACGAGGACCTGCTCGCCACCCTGGGGATCGAGCGCGGGCAGGACGCCTGACGGTCACCCCCGGCTGGCACGCTCCCGGCATGACGACGGTGACGCCCCGCGAGGTCGCGCTGCTGCGCCTGGTGGCCCAGCGGGTGGCCGGGACGCCGTTCCCCGACGCGGCGGCGGCGGTGCGGGCGCTGGGCGCGGTGCAGGGCCAGGACCTGCCCGGCGCGCTGACGTCGGTGGCGCTGCGCACCGCCGGCCGCTCCCGCGCGGGGGTCACCGCGGCCCTCGACGCCGGCAGCGTCGTCCGCTCCTGGCCGATGCGCGGGACGCTGCACCTGGTCGCCGCCGAGGACCTGCACTGGATGCTCGAGCTGCTCGGCGGGCGGGCGCTGGCGGGCGCGGCGAAGCGGCGGGCCGTCGTCGGGCTGACCGAGGAGGGCCTCGAGCGCTCGCGGGAGGTCGCCGTCGCCGCGCTGACCGGCCGGCGGCGGCTGGGCCGGCAGGCGCTGCTGGCCGCGCTGACCGACGCCGGCTGCGACGTCGCGGGCCCGAAGGGCTACCACACGCTCTGGTACCTCTCCCAGACCGGGACGCTGGTCCTCGGCCCCACCGACGACGGCGACCAGGCGTTCGTGCTGCTCGACGAGTGGGTGCCCGCGCCGCGCCGCCTGGACCGCGAGGGGGCGCTGGCCGAGCTCGCGCTGCGGTTCTTCACCGGGCACGGGCCGGCCACGGTCGCGGACCTGGTGCGCTGGGCGGGCACGACGGTCCGCGACGCCCGCGCGGGCCTCGCGTCGGTGCGGGACCGGCTGGCCACGGTCGACGTCGGCGGCACCGAGGCCCACCTCGACCCGGAGACCCCGGAACGGCTGGCCGCCTGCCGCGCCGACGCCGAGGGGCTGCACCTGCTGCCCGGGTTCGACGAGGTCGTGCTCGGCTATGCCGACCGCAGCTGCACGGTGCCGCCCGAGTTCGCCGACCGGATCGTGCCCGGCGGCAACGGGGTGTTCCGGTCCACCGTCGTCTGCGGCGGGCAGGTGGTCGGCACCTGGCGGTGGACCGGCAAGGGCGCGAAGCGGGTCGCGACCGCCGAGCCGTTCACCGCCTTCCCCGACGGTGTCGCCGAGCGCGTGCCGGAGCTCGCCGCCGCCCTCCCCTGAGCGCCCGAGGTGCTCCGGCGCCGCTGGGAGGCGACCACCGCGCCGCCGGGGAAGGCTGGGCGCATGGAGTACGTGCGCCTGGGCGCCACCGGCCTGGAGGTCTCGCGGATCTGCCTCGGGATGATGAGCTTCGGCGAGCCCGGGCGCGGGATGACGCCGTGGAGCCTGCCCGAGGACGAGGCGATGCCGCTGGTCCGCAAGGCGCTCGAGGCCGGCGTCACCTTCCTCGACACCGCCAACGTCTACTCGGCCGGCTCCAGCGAGGAGATCACCGGGAAGGCGATCCGCGAGTTCACCACCCGCGACGACGTCGTCCTGGCCACCAAGGTGCACGGCCGGATGCGCCCGGGGCCCAACGGCGGCGGGCTGTCCCGCGTCGCGATCCTGCGCGAGCTCGAGGCGAGCCTGCGCCGGCTGCAGGTGGACCACGTCGACCTCTACCAGATCCACCGCTGGGACCCGGCCACGCCGGTCGAGGAGACGCTGGAGGCGCTGGACTCGGCCGTGCGCAGCGGCAGGGTCCGGTACCTGGGCGCGAGCAGCATGTGGGCCTGGCAGTTCGGCAAGGCGCTGCACCTGGCCGGCGAGCGCGGCTGGCACCGGTTCGTGTCGATGCAGGACCACTACAACCTGCTCAACCGCGAGGAGGAGCGGGAGATGCTCCCGCTGTGCGCGGACCAGGGCATCGGCGTCATCCCGTGGAGCCCGCTGGCCCGCGGCCGGCTGACCCGCGACTGGGACGAGACGACGCACCGCTCGGAGAACGACGCGTTCGGCGGCCGCCTCTACGACGAGTCCAGTGACCGCGCGATCGTCGAGCGGGTGGCCGAGGTGGCCCGCGAGCGCGGCGTCCCGCGGGCGCAGGTGGCGCTGGCCTGGCTGCTGGCCAAGCCGGTGGTCACCGCTCCGATCGTCGGCGTCACCAAGGCCGCGCACCTCGACGACGCCGTCGCCGCGGTCGACCTGCGGCTCACCGACGAGGAGGTCGCCCGCCTCGAGGAGCCGTACCGCCCGCACGCCGTCGCCGGCTTCTGAGCCGCCGGTACTCGCGCAGCACGAGCGCGGTCAGCAGCAGGTCGAGGCCGCCCGCGGCCCACATCCCCCACGAGCCCCGGTCCACCGCCAGGTACACCTCGTAGACGCCGAACACCCCGAGCACGGCGGCGGCGACCGGGTAGGCGGGCCGCGCCTCGCGCAGCAGCGCGACGACGAGGCCCAGCTTCACCAGGCCGTGCAGGGTCAGGTAGACGACGGCGAAGGTCCGGTCGGCGCCGAGCGCGGCCTCGCCGGCGAGGACGCGCCCGGCCAGGGCGCCGTCCGGGCTGCCCAGCAGGTGGTGCCCGACCACCCCGCGGGTCAGGCCGTCCAGCGCGCGGGGGCCCGCCGCCAGCAGCGCCAGGCCCGCCAGCAGCTCCGTCGCGCCGTCGAGTCCCTTGACGAACAGCGCGGCGCGCAGCAGCCGGTCGGTGGTCGTGCCGGGCATGGTCCCGGAGCCGGCCGGGGCGCGTCCAGGGACCGGGATCACGCCCGCGGCGCCCGGCCGGGCCCGGGGAGCGCGGCGACGATGGGCGGGTGACCGCCGTCCGCCCGCTCCTCGGCCCGCCGGTCCCCCCGCTCCGGGCGCTGTGGCGGGCCGGCGGGCGCCGCGGGGTGACCGCCGCGGCCTGCCTCGTGCTGACCCTGGCCGCCGGCACGGCGCTGGGGCGCCCGGACCTGGGCTCGGCGGCGGGCCTGGCGTCGTTCACCGCGGTCTACGGCCACGCGCTGCCCTACCGCCGCGGCGCGGGCGTGGTCGCCGTCGTCGGGGTGGTGCTCGTGGCGAGCAGCACCCTGGGCGCGCTGGCCGGCGGGCACCCGGTCGCGCTGGTGCTCGCCTGCGCGGCGCTGACCGCGGCGGCCACGGCGGCGGGCGTCGTCTGGCGGGTCGGCCCGCCCGGCCCGCTGGGCGTCGTCCTGGTGGCCGGCGGCTCCAGCGCGCTCGGCACCCCCCTGGACGGGCTCGGCGCGCACACCCTCGCCGCCGCGGCCGGCGCGGCGCTGGCCTGGGCCGGCTGCATGCTGCCCTGGCTGTGGGACCCGGCCGGCCCCGAGCGCCGCGCGCTGGAGGCGGCCGAGGCGGCGGTGGGCGGCGCCCCGGCCGGGGCGGCCCGGGCGGTGCGCCTGGCCGACGTCGCGGTCCGCGGCGGCAGCGCCCGCGGCGACGGCCGGCTGCGCGCTCGCCTCGACGACGTCGAGCGGCGGTTCCTCGCCGCGCTGCCCGCTCCGCCCCCGCCGGCACTCGCGCCGCCCCTCGACCCCGCACCGCCGCGGTGGTGGCACGCCCCCGCCGCCGCGACCGCGCTGCGCCTCGGCGCCGGGTCGGCCGCCGCCGGCCTGGCCGCCGTCGCCCTCGGCCTGTCCAGCCCCTACTGGGCCGTGACGACGGCGGTCGCGGTGCAGATGGGCACCGACGCCCGCGCCACCCGCACCCGGGGGCTGCAGCGCGCGGTCGGCACCGCCCTCGGCGTGCTGGTCGCGGGGCTGCTGGTCGCGCTGGACCCGCCGGTCGGCGTCGCCGTCGCGCTGGCCGGGGTGCTGCAGCTGGCCGTCGAGCTGCTCGTCGCCGCGCAGTACGTGCTCGCGGTCTCCTGCATCACCCCGCTGGCGCTGCTGCTGGTGCACCTGGGCAACCCGACGCTGTCCGCCGGGCAGCTGGTCACCGAGCGGCTGGCCGAGACCGGCGTCGGCGTCGTCCTCGCGCTGGCGGTCGGGCTGTCGCTGCTGCCCCGCGCGTCGAGCCGGCGGCTGCCCGCCGCGGTGCGGGAGGTGACCGCCGCGGCGGCCGCGGGCGACGACCGCCGGCTGCACGCCGCGCTCGACCACCTGGCCGAGGTGTCGGCCGCCGCCCGGGCCGAGCTGCTGCCCACCCCGGCGCTCACCGCCCGGGTGCACGCCGCTCGGGTCGTGGCCGACCTCGGCTGGGGCCTGCTCGGCGCCCGCGCCCGGGGCGACGACGCCGTGGCCGCCGACCTCGGCCGCCGGCTCGCCGCGTCCTAGCCCGCGAGCTCCTCGAGGTCGTCGAGCACCAGCCCGGCGCCCAGCGGGCCCAGGCCGAGGAACCAGCGGTCGTCGTCCACCGCGACCGCACGCCCCCCGGCGACCGCGGGGATCGACCCCCACAGCGGCCCGGCGGTGACCTGGTCGGCCGCCGTCACGCCGTCGGCCCCGTACGCGCCGTAGAAGAGCAGGTCGCCGTCGGCCCGGGGCACCTGCTCGGGCGAGACCTCGACGAAGGTCTCCGCCGTCCGCTGCAGCTCCGGCCGGGCGAAACCGACCTCGGCCAGCACCGACCCGATGAACGAGCCCTCGCCGTAGAGGCGGATCAGCGTGCCGTCGAGGAAGCGGACGACGCTCACCTCGGTCTGCGCCGGGTCGCCGTAGAGGCCGCCGATCTCCTCGGCCCGCGCGGCGAACCCGTCGAGCAGGTCCTGCGCCTGCTCCTCGCGGCCGAGGGCCTCGCCGGCGAGCAGCAGGTTCTCCTGCCAGCTCTCGCCGATGGCCTCGGCGAACACCGTGGGGGCGATCTGCGCGAGCTGGTCGTAGACGTCGGCGTGGCGCACGGAGTTGGACAGGATCAGGTCCGGCTGCAGCGCCGCGATCGCCTCCAGGTCGGGCTCGGCGATCGTGCCGACGGCGGCGATGTCGGCGGGGTCGACGCCGGCCTCCGCCACGAACCCGGGCAGCTCGTCGCTGACGTCGGTGCGGACCGCGCCCACCGGGGTCACGCCGAGGGCGAGGGTCGCGTCGAGCTCACCGGTGTCGAGGACGACGACCCGCTCGGGGGTGCCGACGACCTCGGTCTCCCCCATCGCGTGCTCGACCGTGCGCGTCTCCGCCGCGGGCGCCGCCGCGGCCACGGGATCGGTGTCCGCGCACCCCGTCAGCAGCGCCGCCGCCAGCAGCCCGCCCGCCGTCGTCCCGGTGACCCGCCGGCCCGTCTCTCCCCAGAGCACCCTTGCCCTCCTCCCGGCGCCGGACCACCCGGCTCCGGGAAGGAACTTAGGACAGCCTTTCCTCAGTCGAGCGGGCGGGTCAGCCCTTCCGCTCGACCAGGAAGACGGGGATCTCGCGGTCGGTCCTCTGCTGGTACTCGGCGTAGGGCGGGTAGGCGGCCACCGCGCGCTCCCACCACTCGGCCCTCTCCGCGCCGGTGACCTCGCGGGCGACGCCGTCCCAGGGCTCCGGGCCGTCCTGCACGGTCACCTGGTCGGGGTGCCTGCGCAGGTTGGCCACCCAGGCCGGGTCCTTCGGCGCCCCGCCCTGCGAGCCCACCATCGCGTACACGCCGTCCTTCTCCACCCGCATGAGCGGCTGCTTGCGGACCTTCCCGGTGGTCGCCCCCCGGGTCGAGAAGACGACGACCGGCAGACCGGTGTCGAGCAGCGTGTTCGCCTCGCGCCCGCCGGTCGCCTCGTAGCGCTCGACCTGGTCGCGGACCCACTGCTGCGTGCTCGGCTCGTACTCACCCTCCAGCGGCATGTCCCGACCGTAGGTCGGCACGCCCCGCCCCGCCGCCTACCGGGCGTCGACGGTGTGCGGGACGAAGAAGCTGAGGTTGTCGGTGATCAGCCCGTCGCTCTCGCGGATGCCCAGGCCCGCGGGCTCGCCGTCGACCACCCAGGCGCCGAGCACCGGGTGGTGCGGCCCGTCGACACCGGCGAAGTCCGGCAGCGGCGCGAACTCCTGGACGACGAACCCCTCGGTGCCGTAGCGGCCGGGCATCGCGGTGACCACCTGCCCCCCGCGGACGACCTGCACGTTCGCCCCCTCGCGGCCCCACAGGGGCTTGCGCACGTAGTCCCGCCACGACGAGGGCATCTCGTCGGCGAAGTAGGCCGGCAGCAGGTACTGCCCGAGCACCGGGTCGCTCCCGAACAGCTGCCACAGCACCGGCAGCAGCGCCTTGGTGCTCCACAGCATCTTGTAGACCGGCTCGACCCAGGTGGTGCCGCCCGGGCGGGCGGCGTCGGCGAGGACGGCCGCGCCGAACTCGTCGTCGACCAGCCACTCCCAGGGGTAGAGCTTGAAGACGACGTCGAGGTGGCGGCCGGCGGGGTCGTAGAAGCGGCCGTCGCCGGAGTCCAGCGCGACGTCCTCCACCAGGACCTCCACCGCCTCGTAGCCGGCCTGGACGACGGTGTCCATGAGGTAGGCGACGGTCATCCGGTCCTCGCCGGAGGTCTCCGCGCTGGTCCACGCCAGGTGCACCCGCGGTCGCACCCCGGTGCGCCGCTCCCAGCGGGTCAGGTTGCGCTGCCAGGCGGCGACCAGCCTCTCGTGCAGCGCGTTCCACTGGTCGCGGCCCTGCCCGGTGAACAGGTGCCAGTTCCACTGGGTCACCGCCGCCTCGACCAGGCCGGTCGGGGTGTCGGCGTTGAACTCCAGCAGCTTCGGCGGGCCCTCGCCGTCGTAGCGCAGGTCGAAGCGGCCGTACACGCTCGGCGGCTCGGCCTCCCAGGAGGCGCGGATGCCGGAGCGGGCGATCAGCGGGATGCCCATCCGGTCGAACAGGTCGTGCTCGATGACGTGGTCGCCGGCGGCGACGCACATCTCGAACAGCTGGGCGACGGCGCTCTCGAGCCGCTCGACCTCCGCGGCGGTGAAGTCGTAGTACGGGCCCTCGCGCCAGTAGCTGCGGACCTCACCGCCCGGCGTCGTCGTGCGGTTGTAGACCAGCCCCTGCGCCTCGACCTCGGCCTCCCAGCCGGGCCGGACGACGCCGCCCTCGACGCGCCGCACTCAGGAGCCCGAGCCGCCGCCGACGCCCGAGCCGATGCCGCCGGTCACCCGCTGGCCGGCGGACACCTTGCCGGTGGCGGGCAGCCCGTAGCGCTGGCGGGCCGCGGTGTCGGTGGGGTTGACGCGGGTGCCGCCGGCCGGCAGCACCGTGCCGACCGGCAGGCCGGGGCGGAAGGCGCCCAGGTAGAGGAAGAACAGCCCGGGACCGCGGTAGCCGTCGTCGCAGTAGTCCTCGTCGACGATCTCGCCGTCCTCGTTCGTGCAGTAGGCGACCTGCTCCTGGTCGTCGTCGGACCCGCAGCCGGCGAGGAAGCCGGTGGCGGCGGTGGCCAGCACCGTGGTGGTCAGGGCGCTG
Organism: Geodermatophilus sp. SYSU D00525; assembly: GCF_054050475.1. NCBI lineage: Bacteria > Bacillati > Actinomycetota > Actinomycetes > Geodermatophilales > Geodermatophilaceae > Geodermatophilus > Geodermatophilus sp. SYSU D00525. The sequence goes on along the minus strand of NZ_JBJGZK010000020.1, from coordinate 28,217 downwards.
CGCACCCGGTTGCCGAACGCCATGGGCTCCTCCCCGCTCGATCGTCGGCCCGACCCTAGGTGCTGACCTGCGCAGGTGGCGTCCCCGGGCAGCGCGGACGGAGGTGTTCCACTAGCGTCCCGGGACGACCCCGCTGTCCCGGGAGGCCCGATGACCGCGAAGGAACCCGCCGAGGTCGCCAGGGTCGCGAGCGCGACCGGCGCCAAGAAGGTGCACCGCAGCTGGGACCGGGTGCTCGTGAGCGCCTTCCTCGCCGGCGCCTACATCTCCTTCGGCGCGCTGGTGGCGATCACCGTCTCCTCGGGCCTGGACGTCGGCACCTGGGGGACGCTGCCCACGCTGTTCATGGGGGCGGCCTTCACCCTCGGCCTCGTGCTGGTGCTCATCGCCGGCTCCGACCTCGCCACCGGCAACATGATGCTGGTCCCGCTCGGCGCGATGAACGGCAAGATCACCGGCGGCGACGTCGTCCGGAACCTGACGCTGGTGCTGCTGGGCAACCTGCTCGGGGCGCTGTTCGTCGCCTTCTTCCTCGCCGTCTCCACCGGGGTGATCGGCGACCCGGACAGCACCGGCAGCGCGGGGCTGACCTTCACCCGGCTGGCGGAGATCGCCGACGGCAAGACCCACCACACCGCGTGGGAGACGTTCCTGCGCGGCGTCGGGTGCAACTGGCTGGTGTGCCTCGCGGTGTGGATGTCGCTGGCGTCGACGAGCGTCTCGGGCAAGATCCTGGCGGTCTTCTTCCCGGTCATGGCGTTCGTCGCGATGGGCTTCGACCACGTCGTCGCCAACATGTTCTTCCTGCCGGCGGCGGTGTTCGCCGGCGTCGAGGGCGCGAACTGGGGCGACACCCTGACCAACTGGCTGCTGGCCGGCGCGGGCAACCTGATCGGCGCGGTCGTCTTCGTCGGGACGTCGTACTGGTACCTGTTCCTGCGCGAGGACCGCGACGCCGCCCCGCGCACCGGCGCCGAGCCCGCCGAGCGCGCCTGACCCCGCCTCCCTCCTCCCCGCGATCACGGCGCCGTGACCACGGTCGCGGGTCCCGGGACGGTCACGGCGCCGTGATCGCGGGCCCCTGACGCTCCGGTCGCGGAGCGCGGGGGCCGGTGGCACGGTCGGACGACGGCCGGCCACGGGGAGGACTGCAGCGGATGAGGTACAGGGAGGGCGGCGACCTCGACACGTCGTCGATCCAGGACCGGCGCGGACGCGGCGGGGGCCTGGGCGGGGGCCGCGGGCTCGCGGTCGGCGGCGGCGGGATCGGCCTCGTCGGGCTCCTGGTGATCGTGCTGTTCCAGGTCCTCGGCGGCAGCGGGGGCAGCGCCGGGGCCGGGCTCGGCGCGCTGTCCGGCGGCCTCGGCCCGGGCGAGACGGCCGACAACAGCGCCCTCGAGCAGTCCTGCGACGACAGCGGCGACGCGAACGACTCGGTCGAGTGCGCCGTCGTCGCCGACATCGACTCGATCCAGGACTACTGGTCGCAGACGCTCGGCGCGGACTACGTCCCCACCGACACGGTGTTCTTCTCCACCGAGACGCAGACGCAGTGCGGCGGCGCCACCAGCGGGTCGGGGCCGTTCTACTGCCCGGCCGACCAGCTCGTGTACATCGACCTCACCTTCTTCGACACGCTGCGCAGCCAGTTCGGCGCCGAGGGCGGCGCGTTCCCCAACGCCTACGTGCTCGCCCACGAGTACGGCCACCACGTGCAGAACCTGCTCGGCGCCAACCGCCAGGTGACCCCGGGCGAGACCGGCCCGACCAGCGGCACCGTGCGGCTGGAGCTGCAGGCCGACTGCTACGCCGGCGTGTGGGCCAACCACGCCGAGACGGTGCCCGACGAGTCCGGCGCCCCGCTGATCACCGAGATCACCCAGGACGACGTCGACGCGGCGCTGGACACCGCGGGCCGCATCGGCGACGACTTCATCCAGGAGAACCTCGGCGGCGGCACCGTGGACCAGGACACCTTCACCCACGGCTCCTCCGAGCAGCGCCGGCACTGGTTCCTGACCGGGTACGAGACCGGCGACCCGCGGCAGTGCGACACCTTCGCCACCGACGACCTGGGCTGAGCGCGTGACCTCGTCCGACCCTGCCGACCACCTGCGGGTCGGCCGCGACGGCGCCGTCGCCGTCCTGACCATCGACCGCGCGGACAAGCGCAACGCGCTCACCGCCGGCATGTGGGCCGCGCTCCCCCGCGTGCTGGCCGGGCTGGCCGCCGACCCGGCGGTGCGCGTGCTCGTGCTCACCGGCGCCGGGACGAGCTTCTGCGCCGGCGCGGACATCTCCGACCTGCTCGGCGGGCCGGACGCCGACGACCCGATGGCGCACCTGCGCCGGGACAACCTCGCCGCGCAGGCGGCGCTGCGGGACTTCCCGCGGCCGACGATCGCGATGATCCGCGGCCACTGCATCGGCGGCGGCGTCGAGCTGGCGACCTGCTGCGACCTGCGGTTCACCGACCCGACCGGCGTCTTCGGGGTCACCCCGGCGAAGGTCGGCATCGTCTACACGCCGACGTCGACCCGCCAGCTGATGGAGCTCGTGGGCCCGGCGACGACCCGCTACCTCCTCTACTCCGGGGAGCTGGTCGACGCCGAGACCGCGCTGCGCACCGGCCTGGTCGACCGGCTGCTGCCCGCCGGGGACCTGGCCGGCGAGGTGCGCCGGTTCGCCGAGGTGCTGGCCGGCCGGTCGGCGCTCACCCAGCGCGCGGCCAAGGAGGTCACCGCCGCGCTGGCCGCGGGCGGCGACGGCGAGGAGGTGGCCCGCCGCTGGTACCGGGAGACCATCGCCGCCGGCGAGCTCGCCGAGGGCGTGGCCGCCTTCACCGAGCGGCGCACCCCGCGCTTCCCCTGGAGTCCCTGAGGCGTGGAGTCCCTGAGGCGTGGAGTCCCTGAGGCGCCCCGGTCAGGCGACGCCGAGCCCCTGCTCCTCCGCCTCGACGGCGGCGTTCCACTCGCGCTTCTCGGCCTGCCAGCGGTCCTCGGTGCTGCCCAGCCGCCAGTAGCCGGACACCGACAGCCGCTCGCGCGGGGCGCCGAGCCCGGTGCGCACGAACCGGCGCAGCTCCCGCACGGCGCCGGCCTCGCCGTGCACGAAGACGTGCACGTCGCCGTCGGGCAGGTCCGCCGCGACGACGGCCGCGACCAGTGCCACCCCGGGGGCCGCGCCGCGGTGCACCCAGGTCACCCGCACGCCCGGGCCGGAGGCGAGGTCCTGCTCCTCCTCGGGCCCGGCCACCTCGACGAAGACCTCCGCCCGCGCCCCGGCGGGCAGCGCCTCCAGCGCGGCGGCGATCGCCGGCAGCGCCGTCTCGTCGCCGGCCATCAGGTGCCAGGCGGCGTCGGCGGCCGGGCTGTAGGCGCCGCCGGGACCGAACATCTGCAGCGTGTCGCCGGGGCGGGCGGCCAGGGCCCACGGGCCGGCCACGCCCTCGTCGCCGTGCACGACGAAGTCGACGGTCAGCTCGCCGGCCGCGGCGTCCCACGAGCGGACCGTGTAGGTGCGCGTGGCGGGCCACTGCTCGCGGGGCAGGCGGGCCTGCACGTCGTCGAGGTCGAACGGGGCGATGTAGGGCGCACCGGCCGGCGGGAAGAGCAGCTTGACGTAGGAGTCGGTGTGCTCGGGCGCGAAGCCCGACAGCCCCTCCCCGCCGAGGACGACGCGGACGACGTGCGGCGTCACGCGGCTGGTGCGCACGACGGTGCCGGTACGGGGCGTCCGCCTGCGGCGCGGGGACTGGTCGGCCATGGGCCCTCCTCGGATCAGGGAAGGCTCACCTTACCTGCGGTCCCTGGGGGCCCCGCCGCGGTTTCGGACCCGTGCGTCCGGGTAGCCCGTGGCCTGCGGGAACGGCGACTCCGCCGGGCACGGACGTCCGGGCCGCCGGCTCCCCGACCGCGTCTTCCCCACGGTCCACCGGCCGGCGCCACTCGTCGCCGGCCCCGCTCCACCCGCATCCGTCCCGGCGACGGCCGTCGCCGGGATGTGTGTGAGTGATCCAGTTCTGGGTAGCGCCAGCCTCGACCGAGATCCACTCAGGAGGAACGATGACCCACTCCATCGACGCCCCCCTCCCGCCGCCGCCCTCCTCGGGCGCCAGCGGCTACGGGGAGACGAGTACGACCTCGACCACCACCTCGGGCTCGCCGTCGACCACCGACGTCGCGAAGGACGAGGCCCGCAACGTCGGCCAGACCGCGAAGGAGGCCGGCTCCCAGGTCGCCTCGACCGCCGCGGACGAGGCCAGGAACGTCGTCGCCGAGACCAAGCAGCAGGCGCAGAGCCTGGTCGAGCAGGGCCGCACCCAGGCCCGCCAGCAGGTCGTGTCGCAGCAGCAGAAGGCCGGCCAGAGCCTGTCGAGCCTGGCCGAGCAGCTGCGCGGCATGGTCGACGGCAACGCCCCGGCCCCCGGCCCCGCCCGCGACCTGATCCAGCAGGGCGCCGGCAAGGTCCAGGAGTTCGCGGAGATGCTGCAGAACCGCGAGCCGGCCGACCTGCTCGAGGAGGTCCGCTCCTTCGCCCGCCGTCGGCCGGGCACCTTCCTGCTCGGCGCCGCCGTCGCCGGCGTCCTCGCCGGGCGGCTGACCAGCGGCGTCAAGGCCGCGCACAGCAACGGCTCCTCGTCCGGCTCGCAGCAGTTCGCCTCGACGCCGTCCACGTACCCCGCCGGCAACTACGTCGACCCGGCCCCGACCTACTCGGGCTACGAGACGACCTCCTCCTACGGGACGACCGGCGGCTACGAGACGACCACGGGCTCCTACGGCGAGCACGCCGCCACCCCCGGCACCCCGGTGCCGCCCCCGCCGTACGGCACGGTCCCGCCGGCCGGCAGCGTGGTGCCGCCGTCGGCACCCGCCGGCTGGGACGACCCGACCCGCCGCCCGGGCCAGGGGGTCTGACCATGAGCTCCCCCTACTCCGGCGCCACGCCGGTGGGCGGCCAGCAGGGCTACCCCCCGGAGCCGCCGCAGTCGAACTACGCCGTGACCCCCGGCTACGAGCAGGGCTACTCCGGTCAGCAGGGCTACGCGGGCCAGCAGGAGTACGCCGGCCAGCAGGAGTACCCGACTGAGTCCTACGGGGCGCACGCCGGCGAGCGCGGCACCCCGATGACCGAGGCCGGCCGGCCCGAGGTCTCCGGCACCTCCGTCGGTGAGCTCATCAGCGAGGTCACCACGGACCTCTCGGTGCTCATGCGCCAGGAGCTCGAGCTGGCCAAGGCCGAGCTCAAGGTCGAGGCCAAGAAGGCCGGGCAGGGCGCGGGCATGTTCGGCGCCGCGGGCTTCGCCGGCTACATGACGGTGCTGTTCCTCTCCTTCGCCCTGTGGTGGGCGCTGGAGAACGTGATGGACGCCGGCCTGGCCGCACTGATCGTGGCGGTCATCTGGGGCGTCATCGGGGCCGTCGCCTACGCCATGGGACGCAAGAAGTTCCGGCAGGTGAACCCGAAGCCCGAACGGACCGTGGACACCCTCCAGCAGGTCCCCGGCGCCCTCAAGCCCCACTGACCCTCGGCCCGCGACCCGACCGGTCAGGCCACCACACCCCCTGGAGCAGACATGACCAGCAGCAGTGACCCGGACGTCATCCGGCGGCAGATCGAGGAGACGCGTCGCGAGCTGAGCTACGACGTCGACGCCCTCAACGAGAAGGTCAACCCCGCCCGCGTCATCGACCGGCGGATGTCCTCGGCGAAGGGCCGCTTCGCCAACGTCAAGGACAAGGTCATGGGCTCGGCCCACGACACCCGGTCCTCGGCGCGCGGCACCGCGCAGGACGCCCGCGGCATGGCGCAGCACGCCGTCGGCTCGGTGCAGGGTGCGGCGTCCAACGCGGCCGGCACCGTGCAGGGCGCGGCGTCGAGCGCGGCCGGCACCGTCCAGGACGCCGCCTCCCAGGCGGCGCACGCCGTCCAGCAGGCCCCCGACGCGGTGGTCCGCCAGACGCAGGGCAACCCCCTCGCGGCCGGGCTGATCGCCTTCGGTGTCGGCTGGCTGGTGTCGAGCCTGCTGCCCGCCACCGAGAAGGAGCGGCAGCTGGCCGAGCAGGCCGAGAGCGCGGTCCGCGAGCACAAGGACGAGCTGCTCGCCCCGGCCAAGCAGGCGGTGCAGGAGGTCGGCGAGCAGCTCAAGCCGGCCGCCCAGCAGGCTGTCGAGGAGGTCAAGTCGACCGCGCAGGACGCGGCGCAGAACGTCAAGCAGGAGGGCCAGTCGGCCGCGCAGGACGTGCAGGGCCAGGCCCAGCAGTCCCGCGAGTCCGTGCAGAGCCAGGCGTCCTCGAGCTAGTTCCAGCAGGTCGACAGCGCCCCGCCGGGTCCCCCCGGCGGGGCGCTGTCGTGTCTCCCCTCGCCGGGTGACCCGGCCCGGGACCGGCTGCAGCCGCGCCCGGCCGCGGCCGACGCTGCCGGTGTGACGGACGCCGAGGTCGCGGAGCTGCGCGCGCAGGTCGCCGCGCTGCGGGCCGAGCGGGCGACGCTCACCGCGCTGGTCGACGCCCGCGGCGAGGAGCTCGCCGTCGCCGCCCGCATGCTGCGCGCCCGCGCCGCCACGATGACCAGCGTCGTCGACGCGATCACCGAGCAGTCCGTCGTCGGCACCGACCGCGACGGCGTCGTCCGCGTGTGGAACCCCGGCGCCGAGCGGCTGCTCGGGGTCCCCCGCGCCGACGTCGTCCGCCGGCGCCGGATCACCGACTTCCACGACCCCGCCGAGCTCGCCGGCCGCGGCCTGGACGCGCTGGTGTCCGTCGCCGCCGTGCGCGGCAGCGACGTCCGCGACTGGACCTACGTGGCCGCCGGCGGCACCCGGCGCACCGTCTCGGTGGCCGTCACCCCGCGCGCCGACGACGACGGCGGCCCCGCCGGCTGGACCTTCGTCGGCACCGACATGACCGAGGTGCGCGCCGCCGAGCGGCTCAAGGACCAGTTCGTCGCCCTGGTCAGCCACGAGCTGCGCACCCCGCTGTCGGCGGTGCTCGGCTGGCTCGAGGTCGTGCTCGACGACCCCGCCCTCGACGCCGGCCACCGCCACGCGCTGGACGTCGTCACCCGCAACGCCCACCGCCTCGAGCGGCTGGTCGGCGACCTGCTGTTCACCGCGCAGGTCGAGGCCGGCCGGTTCGCGCTCACCCCCGGCGAGGTCGACCTCACCGCCCTCGTCGCGGCCGCGGAGGAGTCCGCCCGGGTCGCCGCGGCGGCCGCCGGGGTGACGCTGACCACGCGGCTGCCCGCGGCCGGGCCGGTGGTCCCCGGCGACGCCGTCCGGCTCGCCCAGGCGGTGGACAACCTGGTCTCCAACGCGGTCAAGTCCACGCCGCGCGGCGGGCGGGTGGAGCTCTCCGTCGACGCCGGGGACGCGGGCGTGCGCGTGCACGTGCGGGACACCGGCGTCGGCATCGCCGCCGCGGACCGGGAGCGCATCGGCGAGCGGTTCGAGCGGGCCGCGAGCGCCCGCCGGGCGGGCGTGCCCGGCGTCGGGCTGGGGCTGTCCATCACCCGGGCGATCGCCGCCGCCCACGGCGGCCGGCTGGAGCTGGCCGGCACCGAGGGCGGCGGCACCACGGCGACGCTGGTGCTGCCGCGCTGAGAGCACACGTCCCCGCGGCTCCGTCGCGGGGGTCCCGCGGAGGGGCCGCGCAGCCGGTGGCAGGCTCCCGGTCGTGAGCACGCAGGACGGCGGCACCGCGCAGAGGAACCCGAGTCCCGGCAGTGAGCTGCCGGCCCGGCTGCTGGCCTTCCTCGACGACTCCGCCGCGGCGCCCGCCGCCCCGCAGTCCCCGGCCGCCGACCCGGTCCTGGTGCGGCGGCTGCGCGCCCGGGCCACCTGCTGCACCGGCCGGGTGCCCGAGCCGCGCGGCGGTCAGGCCACCAGCCGGTAGCCCACCCCGCGGACGGTGCGGATCTGCGCCGCCCGCAGCCCCGCCGCGGTCAGCTTGCGGCGCAGGTTGGACATGTGCGCCTCCACCAGGCGCAGGCTGCCGGCCCAGTCGGTGCGCCACACCTCGCGCAGCAGCGTCTCCCGCTGCAGCACGCGGCCGGGCCGGGCGGCCAGCGCCGCGAGCAGGTCGAACTCGGTGCGGGTCAGGTCGACGACGACGCCGTCGACGCGCACCTCGCGGCTGTCCTCGTCCACCTCGAGGTCGGCCAGCCGGACGACGGCGTCCTCGGCCGGCGCGAGCGCGAGCCGGGGGCGCCGCAGCATCGCCTGCACGCGGGCGACCAGCTCGCGCGGGGAGAACGGCTTGGCCATGTAGCCGTCGGCGCCGACGGCGAGGCCGACGAGCAGGTCGACCTCCTCGGCGCGGGCGGTGAGCATGAGGACGTAGCAGCCGCTCTCGGCGCGCAGCCGGCGGCAGACCTCGGTGCCGTCCTGGTCGGGCAGGCCGAGGTCGAGCACGACGAGGTCGGGCGTGGACCGGCGCACCTCGGCGAGGCACTCGACACCGGTGGCCACGGCCCGCACGTCGAGCCCGGCGCGGGCGAGCACCGTGGTGACGAGTTCGCGGATCTCCGGGGTGTCCTCCACCACCAGCACCGACTGCCCGGCCACCGCGCGCCTCCGTCCCGGCGACCCGGACGGCCGCCCCCGGTGGGAGCAACGGCGGCGGCGCGGCCGGCCTCCACCCGGGCCGCGGCCGCCTCACCCGGGCGGGGTGGCGTCAGACGAAGGCGCTCATCCCGGTCAGCGCCCGCCCGACGATCAGGCTGTTGATCTCCCGGGTGCCCTCGTAGGAGTACAGCGCCTCGGCGTCGGCGAAGTACCGCACGACGTCGTTCTCCAGCAGGATCCCGTTGCCGCCGAACAGTTCCCGGGCCAGCGCCACCGTCTCGCGGGCCCGGCCGGTGACGAACGCCTTGGCCAGCGCCGCCTGCTCGTCCTTGAACACGCCCTCCTCCTGCAGCTGGGACACCCGCACCGCCATGCCGAGGCTCGCGGTGACGTTGCCGGCCATCCGGGCGAGCAGGTCCTGGACCAGCTGGAAACCGCCGATCGGGCGGCCGAACTGCTCGCGCTCCCTGGCGTAGGCGACCGCCGCCTCGAAGGCGCCCATCTGGCAGCCGACCGCCGACCACGCGACGCCGCCGCGGGTCAGCTTGAGCACCCGGTTGACGTCCTTGAACGAGTTGCCGTGCTCGAGCTTGTTCTCCGCGGGCACGCGGCAGCCGTCGAAGACGATGTCGGCGTTCTGCACGGTGCGCAGGGCGTACTTGCCCTCCATCTTCGTGGGCGTGAACCCGGGCGTGCCCTTCTCGACGACGAAGGTCTTCACCGCGTCGTCGGCGACGTCGCGGGCGAACACCACGACGACGTCGGCGATGGTGCCGTTGCCGATCCACCGCTTGGCGCCGTCGATCACCCACCCGTCGCCGTCGCGGCGGGCGGTGGTCTCCAGCCCCCGGGCGACGTCGGAGCCGCCGTGCGGCTCGGTGAGCGCGAACGCGCCGATCCTCTCCAGCGCGACCATGTCCGGCACCCACCGGGCGCGCTGCTCGTCGGAGCCCAGCAGCACGATCGAGCCCATCGACAGGCCGTTGTGCACGCCGAGGAAGGTGGCCATCGACGGGTCGACCCGCGCGGCCTCCAGCGCGATGAACCCGGTGAACAGCCGGGAGGCGCGCGGCCGGTGCTCCAGGTCGTAGCTGCGCCCGACCATGCCCTCCTCGGCGAAGCGCGGCACCAGGTCCATCGGGAACTCCGACGACGCCCAGGCGTCGTTGACCCGTGGCCGGACCTCCTCGGCCAGGAAGCGCCGGATGCCCGCCAGCTCCTTGCGCTCCTCGTCGTCGAGCAGCGTCTCGTAGCCGTAGAGGTCGCCGGGCAGCTCGTCGGTCATCGCAGGGTCCTCCCGTCGGTGGGTGGCCCCTCCCCTACCCGGGACGGCGCACCTCGACCGCGGCCGTCGGGAACGGCGCGGTGGCCGCCTCCGCCGTCGTGGTCACCTCGAACCCGCGCTCCCTCGCCGTCCGCGCCACGGCCGCCCGCACGCGGTCCCGGTCGTCCGGGCGCATCACCGAGAACCCGAGGACCACGCGCCCGCCGGGGGCCAGCACCCGCGCGACGACGTCCCACTCCGGCGCCGGGGGCGTCCAGAACGCCCGGACGTCGACGGCGACGACGGCGTCGAAGCGCTCGCCGGCGAGGTCGGCGTCGAGCAGCGGCGCCGCGAGGACCCGCACCCGGCCGGCGTCGACCGCCGCCCGGTTGCGCCGGGCGGCGGCGGCGGCCATCCGTGCCGACCGGTCCACCGCGACCACCCGCCCGTCACCGACCGCGGCCACCAGCTCCGTGACCAGCGCGCCGGCGCCGCAGCCGACCTCGAGCACCCGCTCCCCCGGCGCCGCCGCGACCACGCCGGCGACGAACGCCAGCCGGCCGGAGGTCGGGCGGGCGGTCACGCGGGCGCCCTCAGACGTGGGCCTGGCCGGTGGAGGCGCTGGTGCCGCCGTCGACGGCCAGCACCGCGCCGGTGACGTACCGCGCGCCCTCGGAGGCGAGGAACAGCACCGACGGCGCGATGTCCTCCGGCTCCCCCGGCCGGCCCAGCGCGATGCGGTTGCGGAACGGCGCCAGCGACTGGTCGTCGCGCGGCGCGTCGGCGTTGAGCTCGGTGAAGGTGAAGGCCGGCGCGACCGCGTTGAGCCGCACGCCGCGCGGGCCCCAGTCCAGCGCCAGCGAGCGCACGAAGTTGGTCACCGCGGCCTTGGTGGCGTTGTAGCCGGCCTGCCCCCAGTCGCCGCGCAGCCCGGACACCGAGGAGACGGCGACCAGGTTGCCGCCGGACTCCGCCAGGTGCGGCAGCGCGGCCTTGGCGAGGTGGAAGAACGCGTCGACGTTGGTGGCGCGCATCCGCTCCCACGCGTCGTCGGCGAGGTCGGTGACCTCCCCGCTCTCGTAGCCGGCCGCGTTGCTGACCACGACGTCGAGCCGGCCGAACCGGTCGACGACGTCGGCGACCAGCTGCCGCACCTGGGCCGGGTCGGAGACGTCCGCGGGCAGCGCCGCCCCGCGCTCGGCCGGCACGCCCTCGAGGGCGGACTCCAGCCGCTCCCGCCGGCGGCCGGTGACCGCGACGGTGGCGCCGGCGTCGAGGAAGGCCCGGGTGATCGCCAGGCCGATGCCCGTCCCGCCGCCGGTGACGAGGACGACGGAGCCGGTGAAGTCGAAGGTGGTGGTGGCCATGCCCTGCTCCTCCCCCGCGGTGCCCGCGCGGAACCGCGGCTCAGGCCAGCGCGGCGGCGAGGACCGCCACCAGCCGGGCCACCTCGCCGGGGTCCGGCGCGTGGTCGGGGTTGACCTCGGTGAGGCACAGGCCGCCGAAGCCGTCCTCGGCGCACAGCCGGCGCAGCACCGCGGCGACGGCGTCGAGCGGCAGCCCCCGCCCGTGGTCCGGCACGTCGGCCAGCGGCAGGTCGAGGAACTCCACGACGTCGACGTCGAGGTGCACGAGGAAGCCGTCGGGCCGGTCCACCTCCGCGGCGGCCCGGGCGGCGGCGCCCTCGGGGTCGGCCGCCACCGCGCCGGCCGGGACGGTGCCGAGGCCGATCCGGGCCGCGGTCGTCGCGTCCGGCTCGACGTCCCGGACGCCCACCGCCACGACGTCGTCCACCGCGAGCAGCGGCCGCACCGGTCCGACCGCGAGCAGCTCGGGGTCGGACCCCGGCAGGGCCAGCACGTGCGCCAGCGCCATCGAGTCCGCGACGCCGGTCGGGTTGTCGGCCGGGGTGCGCAGGTCGACGCCGCCGTCGACGTAGACCAGCCCCGGGGACCGGCCCGCGGCGCGGGCGCCGGCGACCAGCCCGACCGTCGTCGTGCACTCGCCGCCGACCACGACCGGCAGCCGGCCGGCCCGCAGCGTCGCGGCTGCGGCGTCCTGCACCGCGGCCAGGCCGGCGACGACGCGGGCGGCGTCGCGCACCCGCCCCGCCGGGGCCGGGCCGGCGGCCCACCGGACCGGCGGGAACAGCTCCCGGACGGCGACCTCCCGCGTCCGCCCGAGCTCCTCCGCCAGCCCCGCCGCGGCCAGCGCCGCCCAGGCGCGCTCCTGACCGGCCCAGTGCGCCGCGGCGCTGGAGGGGGCGGCCAGCAGGTCGAGCGAGCGGCGCGGGCTCATGCCGGTGTCCTACCGCCGGGTGCCGACAGGTGCGCCGGTTTGACACCGTGACACCGATCGGTGTCACATGGAGGGCGTGTCCGGCACGAGCGTCCTGGCGACCGACGGGTTGAGCCTGATCGCCACCGCCGGGTTCTTCGTGCCGGCGGCCGTCCTGGTCGCGGTCGTCGTCGCCGCCGTGGTGCGCGACCGGCGGCTGGCCGCCCGCGAGCGCGACGGGCTCGACGGCTCCCACGAGCGCATCGACGAGCCGTCGGCCGGGCGCGACCGCCGGCCGGCCGACTAGCACACCTCGCGCCCCGGGCGGGCCGGTGCCACGCTGGCGACCGCACACCTCCGGCGGCGAGTGGCGGGAGTCGCCTTGTCGAGCGCACGGATGCCGGCGGCGCCGGACCTGGCCTCCCGGCTCGCCGGCGTCGTCGACCGGGCCGAGTACCTGCGCGTGGTCGCCGAGAGCCTGGTGGACCTCCTCGGCGCCGACTTCGTCGGTCACGTCGCGCTCGACCTGGCAGTCCGGTCGGCCGAGGTGCAGCGCCACCCGCGGGGCGGTCGGCCCGCCGGCGACCTGGCGCGGCAGTTGCTCGACGTCGCCGACGGCCACCCGGTCGTGCGCAGCTACCGCGCCGACCGGTCCCGCGGCATCCCGGCCCCGCGGCGGCTGAGTGACGTGGCGACGCGCGCGGAGCTGCTGCGGAGCCCGGCCTACGTGGAGATGCTGCGCCCGGGCGGCGCCGAGCACCAGCTGACGATCATGACCGCGCGGCGGGCGGCCGGCGGCAGCCGGGTGTGGACGGTGAACCGGTCGGGTGCCGACTTCACCGACGACGAGCTGGCGTCGGCCCGCGCCCTGCAACCGGTCCTGGCGCTGCTGGACCGGACGGTCGGCACGGGGACGACGACGGCACCGGCGGGCGCCGCGGCGGCCGAGTGGCCGGGGCTCACCGCCCGGGAGGTCCAGGTGCTGGGCCACGTCGGCAGCGGGCTGACCGCGGGCGCCGTCGCGCGCCTGCTGGGGGTCAGCGACCGCACGGTGCACAAGCACCTAGAGAACGCCTACCGCAAGCTGGACCGCCACGACCGCCTGCTGGCCGTCGACCGGGCCCGCGAGCTGGGCGTCCTCCCGCAACCACGACCCCGGGCCGGCTGACGGGACGGGCTTCGGCTCACTCCTCGGCGAGCGCGCCGAGCTCGGCCTGCACCGCGGCGCCGACCGCGGCGGCCATCTCCGTGCGGAAGCTCGCCAGCAGCGCCTGCGCGGCGGCCGGCTGCAGCCGGTCGACCATGGCGCGGACCCGGTCGAGCCGGTCGGGCCGGGCGCCCTCCTCGAGCAGCGCGCGCCACCCGGTCTCGACGAACATGCCGACGTAGGTGGCCGCGATCTCCCGCACCAGCTCGATGACCCGGGCCTGGGCGGCGATGAGCGCCGACGGCGGCACGCCGAGCTGGACGACCTGCAGGCCGGCGGTGAGCAGCGGCGGGTCGTTGACGCGCAGCCGGCCGTCGTCGAGCCGCTCCACGAGGCCGAGCCGGACCATCTCGTCGACGGTGGCCGCGTCCACCGGGACGCCTGCCCGGGCGGCGAGCTCCTCGGGGGTGGTCTCCTCCGGCTCCGGCGGCAGCCAGGGCGCCAGCAGGGCGCGGTGCAGCGCCAGAGCGGCCGAGCCGCCGACGGCCGGGGCGGTGGCCAGCGTCCGCTCGATGACGGCGAGCGAGTAGCCCTCGGCGAGCATCTCGCGCACCAGCAGCAGCCGGGTGACGTGCTCGGGGCCGTAGTAGCCGGTGCGCCCCACCAGCCGGGGTGGGGGCAGCAGCCCGCGGGCCGCGTAGGCCCGCACGTTGCGCACGGTGATGCCCACCCGCGCGGCGAGCTCGTCGACCGTCAGCTCCCGGTCACCGTCACCGGTGGTCGCGGCAACCCGTTCCTCAGCCTCCATCAGGACCTGATCGTAACGGTGTCCCGATGTGCCACTTTGCGATGTCACGTCAAATGGTGTTCCATACCCGGCGTGACGCCCCTGGGACCAGTGCTGCTCGCCGTGGAGGACCGTCCCGCCGGCGGTGCCGCCCTCGGCGAGGTCGTGCTCGCCTCCGCCATCGGGTTCGCCCTCACCGCCGTCCTGCTCGGCCTGGTGTGGGCGCACCGCACCCGCCGGACGACGGTGCTCGCCCGCGCCGGGGACGCCCTCGGCCGGGCCACCCACGTCCCCGGCTGGGTCGCCCTCCCGACCGTGCTGACGACGGCGTCCCTGCTGGTCGCGCTGCTCGGGATGATGTGGGACATCGCGCTGCACATCGGCGTCGGCCGCGACGAGGGCCCGCTGGCCAACCCCGCGCACTACCTCATCCTGTTCGGCCTGTTCGGGGTCTTCGCCGGCGGCGTCCTGGCCTGCTCGATGCCGCTGGACGAGCGCCCCGGCCCGGCCGCCGTCCGCTTCGTCCGCGGCTGGGACGTGCCGGTCGGCGGCGTGCTGCTCACCGCGGCGGGCTTCTACGCCCTGCTCGGCTTCCCCCTCGACGACGTCTGGCACCGCCTGTTCGGCCAGGACGTCACGCTGTGGGGCCCCACCCACCTGATGCTCATCGGCGGCGCCGGCCTGTCGATCGTCGGGCTGCTGGTCCTGGAGATGGAGGGCCACGGCGGGCTGTCCACCGACGACGGCGGCCGCAAGGTGGGCAACCGCGCCCGGTTCCTGCGGCAGGCCTCGGCGATGGGCGGCCTGCTGCTGGGCCTGTCGGTGTTCCAGGGCGAGTTCGACTTCGACGTCCCGCAGTTCCGCCTGGTGCTCGAGCCGTTCCTGATCGCCGGCGCCGCGGGGGCCGCGCTGGTCGCCGCCCGGCTCTGGATGGGCCGGGGCGGGGCGCTGGCCGCCGCCGGGTTCTTCCTCGTCGTCCGCGGCACGATCGCCGTCGTCGTCGGGCCGGTCCTCGGCGAGGTCACGCCGCAGTTCCCGCTCTACCTGGGCTCCGCGCTGCTGGTCGAGCTGCTCGCCCTGGCCTGGCCGCTCGCCCGCCGCCCGCTCGCGTTCGGCGCGGTCGCCGGCGTCCTGGTCGGGACCGTCGGCACCGCCGTCGAGGGCCTGTGGACCCGGGTCACCCAGGTGCTCGAGTGGAACGGCGACGTCCTGGTCGAGGGCACCCTCATGGCCGTCGTCGGCGGCGTCGCCGGTGGGCTGGTCGGCGCGCTGCTCGCGCTGGGCCTGCGCCGCCGGCTGCCCCGCCCCGCCGTCGCGCGCGGCGTGCTCGTCCTCAGCCTGCTGGCGGTCGCCGGCGGCGTGACCAACGGGCTGGTCGCGACCGTCCCCGACGACCTCGAGGCCACCCTCGCGATCGAGGACGTCACCACCGACCCGCGGACGGCGGACGTCACCGTGCGGCTGGACCCCGCCGACGCCCTCGACGACCCGGCGTGGGTGCAGATCACCGCGTGGCAGGGCCAGGGCCTGGTCGTCACCGACCTCGAGCGCACCGGGCCGGGCGAGTACCGGACCACCGAGCCGGTCCCGGTCCACGACGACTGGAAGACGATGCTGCGCATCCACGACGGCCGGGTGCTCACCGCGGTGCCGATCTACCTGCCCGAGGACCCGGCCATCCCGGCCGACGAGATCGCCGCCACCGACGGGGTCACCCGCGCGGCGATCCCCGAGATCGAGCTGCTGCAGCGGGAGCTCGAGGACTCCGGCGGCGGGCTGTGGACCGCGGCCAACCTCGTCGTCCTGGCCTGCACGATCGCGATCGTCGCGGCGATCTCCTGGGGCGTGGGCCGCTACTCGCGTCGCAGCAGCGCCGGCGAGCGGCTCCCCGACCGGCCGGTGGACAGCCCGGCCCCGGCGCCGAGCGGGGCCGGCCGGTGACCCGCCGCCTGACCCTGGCCGCTCTCGCGGTCGTGGCCCTGAGCGGGTGCGCCGGGACCGCGCCGTCCGACGCGGGCGCGCCGTCGGGTACTCCGGCCCCCTCCCCGGAGGCGTCGACGGCGGCCCCCACCACCCCGGCCGGCCGCGCGCTCGCGGTGCAGGTCGCCGGCGGGCAGGTCACCGGCGACACCGGCCGGGTGCCCGTCCCCGCCGGGGAGCACGTGACCCTCACCGTGACCGGCGACGTCGCCGACGAGGTGCACGTGCACGGCTACGACCTGGAGGCAGCGCTGGCCCCGGGCACGCCCGCGACGGTGGAGTTCACCGCGGACGTCCCCGGGGTGTTCGAGGTGGAGCTGCACGGGGCGGGGACGGTGCTGCTGTCGCTGCAGGTCGGGTGACCGTCCTCGCGCACGGCGTCGGGTCGCGCACCGACCTGCCCCTCCCCCTCGGCCTGGCGCTCTACGGCGCGGGCGCGGCGATCCTGGTCAGCTTCACCGTCCTGCTGCTGTTCTGGCGCCGGCCCAAGCTGGGCGACGCCGCCTCCGGGCACCCGCTGCCGGCCTGGGTGCAGCGCGCCGCGGACAGCGCTCCGCTGCGCCGGGGCGGGCAGGCGGTCGCGCTCGCCGTCGCCGTCCTCGTGCTGGTGGTCGCGCTGGCGGGCCCCGACGACACCGCGGACAACCTCGCGCCCTGGGTCCTCTACGTGACCTTCTGGGTGGGGCTGGTGCCGGCGAGCCTGCTGCTCGGGCCGGTGTGGCGGGTGGTCAACCCCCTGCGGCTGCTCGCCCGCGGCCTGCGGGTGCTCGCCGGACCACCGCGGGGCGCCGACCGGCTGCCGGCCCTCGGGCTCTGGCCGGCGGTCGCCTCGCTGCTGGTCTTCGTCTGGCTGGAGCTGGTGTTCCCGGGCCGGGCGGAGCCGGTCACGGTCGCGGTCTTCCTCGTCGCGTACGCCGGAGTGCACCTGGCCGCGGTGGCCTGGTTCGGCGAGGGGTGGTTCGCCCGCGGCGACGGCTTCGAGGTGTACTCGACCGTCCTCGGCCGGCTGTCGGTGGTCGGCCGGCGCGACGACGGCGTCGTCGTCGTCCGCTCGCCGCTGACCAACGCGATGGCCGGTCCGGACGGCCGGGGGCTGGCCGCCGTCGTGGTGGTGCTGCTCGGCTCCACCGGCTTCGACGGGCTCTCCCGCACCGCGTGGTGGCAGAGCGGGCCGGGGGCGGCGGACGACACGCTGTCGGGCACGCTCGGGCTCGCCGCGTGCACCGCGCTGGTCGCGGTCCTGTACCTGCTCGGCACCCGGCTCTCGGGCCGCCTCGGCCGCCTCCCGCTCGGCCCGCAGCCCCGGCTGTACGCGGCGTCGGTGGTGCCGATCGCGGTCGGCTACACCGTGGCGCACTACTTCTCGCTGCTCGCCCTCGACGGGCAGACGACGTGGATCCTCGCCAGCGACCCGTTCGGCACCGGCGCGGACCTGTTCGGGACGGCGGCGAACGTGGTGGACCTGCGCGCGGTGAGCCCGGACCTCATCGCCTGGGTGCAGGTCGGCGCGGTCGTGCTCGGCCACGTCGTCGGCGTGCTGCTGGCCCACGAGAAGGCGCTGCGCGTGGCGCCGCGGGCCCCGGCGTCGGACCAGCTGCCGCTCGTGCTCGTGATGGTGCTGTTCACCGTCGCGGGCCTGGGCCTGCTCTTCGGCTTCTGACCCGCCGGACGCTCAGCCGCGCTGACGGCGGCGGCGGCCGGCGAAGGCCCGCCGCACCCGGCGCCAGCGGTTCGGGGTGTGCTCGGCGTCGAGCAGTTCGGTCTCGGCGAGCAGCCGCTCCACCGGGTCGAGGTCCGGCGCCTCGAAGGCCACCAGCGAGCGCCCGGTCGGCCGCATGAGCGCGTCGACGGCGCGGACCAGCGACCCGCCGTGCTCCTCCACCGCGGCCGCGACCTCCTCCGGAGTGACCCCGAGGTGCTCGCCGAGCAGGCGGTGGCGCATGCCCAGGACCGCGGCGGCCAGCTCGTCGTGGCGCGGGTCGCCGGTGCGGGCCTCGATCGACAGGTCGCACTCGGTGTCCAGGCCCATCGAGCGGTTGTTGAGGTTGGCCGAGCCGATCCGCAGCAGCCGGTCGTCGAGGCAGGTCACCTTGGCGTGCACGTAGATCGGCCGGCGCTCCTCGGTGACCGGCACGAGCAGCCGGAACCGGTCGTACCGGTCGGCGCGGGAGACCAGGTCGAACAGCTTCACCCGGGCGGTGTCCATGGCCTTGCTCTCCAGCCAGCCGTCGGCCGACCGCGGCAGGACGACGACGAACTCCGGCCCGTCGGGCTCCTGCAGCCGCTCGGCGATCGCCTCGGCGACCCGGCGGTTGGCGAAGTACTGCGTCTCGACGTAGACGGTGCGCCGGGCGGCGGCGACGACGGCCAGCCACAGCAGCTCGATCTCGTGCACCAGCTCGGCGCCGCCGTACTCGGGGCGGGTGCGCGAGACCGCGACGTCGACGTCGGTGAGGAAGGTCTCGACCTCCTCGGGCCAGCAGACCTCGACGTCGGTCACCGGCTCCAGGTGCTCCCCCGTGCCGCTCTCCCAGCGCTCGCGGGCGAGGTCGCCGATGGCGCGGGCGGCCGGGCCGGACACCAGGCTGGTGACGTCGTGCCAGGGGCCGCGCAGCCGGGTGGTGTGCGGCCGGTGCCGCAGCGGGTGGCGGTCGCGGTGCTCGGAGGTGTCCCAGCGGTCGGCGGTGACGTCGATGCCGCCGGCGAAGGCCAGGCAGTCGTCGATGACGACGATCTTCTGGTGGTGCGCGCCGCCGAGCGGGTGGTGCGTGTCGACGGTGAACCGCAGCCGGTCGGGCGTGCGCCGGTCGAGCAGCACGATCGGGGCCATGCGGCGGGTCAGCGCCACCACCATGCCGAGGTCCCACTGCAGGACGCCGATCTCCAGCCGCGGGTTGGCGCGCACGGCGTGCTCGAGCACGCGGCCCAGGCGGTCGTCGCGGGCGCGGCCGGGCGTGCGCGGGTCCATCCGGATGCGCGGGTCGAAGTCCCAGCCGATGAACAGCACCCGCCGCTCGGCGCGCAGCACCGCGCGCTTGAGGGTGGCGAAGTAGTCGGCGGCGTCGACGAAGACGGCGTGCCGGTCGGCGCGCTCGATCCGCCAGCAGGTCTCCCCCGGGACGAGCAGCGTGTCGTCGGACGGGGCGGGGACCGGAGCGGTCCGAGGAGCCGGGAGGGAGGGGATGCGTGCGGTCGTCCCGGCGGCGTCGGCGCTCTCGATCACCCCGGCAGTCTGCCGACCTGCGCAAGCACCCGCGCCGCGCCGTCCCCCGTCCGGGTCGGGCGACCGGCACCGGCCACCCCGACCGGCGGCCGCCCCGCCGCCGGTCCCCGGCGGTCAGCCGTGCGCCAGGTCGACCACGCAGAACCGGTTGCCCTCCGGGTCGGCGAGCACGACGAAGTCGGGGTCGTCGGGGTAGGCGTCCCACTCCACGCGTCCGGCGCCGAGGCCCACCAGCCGCTCGACCTCCGCGGCCTGCTCGGCGGCGCCGGTGACGTGCAGGTCCAGGTGCAGCCGCGGGTGGTCCTGCGGCGGCGTCTCGCTGCTCTGCAGCGCCAGGGAGCAGCCGGGGGCGCCGTCGGGCGGCACGAGGACGGTGGCCCAGCCGCCGAAGCCGTCCCTGCGCACGGTGTAGCCGAGCGCGGCCGTCCAGAAGGCCGCGGCCCGCGGCACGTCCCGCACCCCCAGGACGACGACCCCCACGTGCAGCACGCCGCGATCCTGGCGCGTCGCGGCGCCGGCCGCACGGCACCCGTCGTCCGGGGACGCGGGAGCTGCCGCGCCGCACGCCGGTGCGTCACGCTGTCCGCCATGGCGGCCCGGGCGGACGGCGGAGCACCCTCCGCCGGGGAGGTCGACCGGACCCGGCGCCTCGCGCGGCGGGCCGAGGCCGTGCGGCGCCGGGCCGAGGACCTCCGGCTCCGGCACGAGGAGCTGGCCGACGCGCTGGCCAGGACCACCCGCAGCATCGTCGACACCGAGACGCGGCTCGCCGAGACCCTCGACCAGCTCGCCGAGACCCGCCCGGAGGCCGGCGACCGCCTCCGCCGCGAGGCCCGCGACGCCCGCGAGTTCGCCGCGCGGGAACGCGACCGCGCCGCCGGGCGCGAGGGCGGCCGGCGGCCCTGAGGAGACCCCGGCCCCCGGCCACGGGTGTGGTCGGGGGCCGGTCGAACGATGTGCCTGGTTCAGGCGCGTGGTCCTGGTGCGCGTCGGGTGACCACCACGTCGAAGGTCATCGGGTTGGAGGTGTTCCCGGCCGCGTCGGTCGCCGTGCAGGTGACCTTCGTGGTGCCGATCGGGAACCGGGACCCCGAGGGCGGTGTGCACGTCGCCGTCACCGCGCCGTCCCGGGTGTCACCGGCGGTGACCGTGTACGGGACCTTCGCGCCGGCGACGCCCGTCGAGTCCGCGGAGACCGGGTCGTGACCGGCGACGCGCGGGGCCAACTGGTCGGACGGGCGCTCCGCGAGCTTCGTCGGGTCGACGATCCCCCAGTACGCCGGGGTCACCTGCAGGTCGTCGTCGAAGGGCAGCGGCGCCTCCCACGGCCGAGCGGCCGGCCACGTCCGCAGCCAGCTGCGGGCGTTGCTGATGCCCCAGAAGGTCACCGACTCGATGGAGTCGGAGTGGCTGCGGAGCACGTCGAACAGGTCGCGGTAGTAGTACCCGTTCTCGGTCTCGGCCTCGTCCTGGTCGGCCATCCCGGGGCGGTGCTGCGGAGTGGTGCCGCTGCTGACGTCGGCGCCGTAGTTCTCGGCCGAGGTGCTGATGTCCAGCTCGGTGATGACCTGCAGCAGGGAGGGGTCGAGCTGCTCGACGGCGGTCAGCGAGTCGTCGAGCCACTCCACCGGGCGGGCGAAGTCCATGTGCGCCTGGTGGCCCACCCCATCGATCGGCACGTCCCGCTCCTGCAGGGCGGCGATCAGCGACAGGTAGTCCGCCCGCTTCGTCGGCATCTCGGTGTTGTAGTCGTTGATGAACAGCTCGGCCTGCGGGAAGTACTCGTCGGCGAAGCGGAAGGCGTCGTCGACGAACCTCTCGCCGAGGACCTGGAACCAGCGGCTGTCGCGCATGTCGTGCGGGTTGGCGTTGTCGCTGTCGCTGATGACCTCGTTGACGACGTCCCAGGCCCAGATCGGGCTGTTCCCGTCGGGGTAGCGGGCGTTGACGTGGTCGGCGATCGCCTTGATGTGCGCCTCCATGCGGGCGCGCAGCAGGGCCTGGTCCGCGTGGCTGTTCGTCAGGTCGCGGTCGCCGTCCTTGAAGAACCAGTCCGGGGTCTGGGAGTGCCACGCGAGCACGTGCCCGTACACCTGGACGCCGTTGGCGTCGGCGTAGTCGAGCAGGGCGTCGAGGTCGCCGAAGGTGAAGTTCCCCTCGGTGGGCTGGATCTCGGCGGGCTTGCCGTCGTTCTCGGGGGTGAAGGCGTTGAAGTGCCGCTGCACCAGCTGTGACGCCCGGCCCACCGTCTCCCGCTGGTCGATGGCGACGCCGACGTGCTCGAAGCCCTGGCTCCCGAGGACGTCCTGGAGGGCCGGCACGTCCTGGATCGGCGTCTCGGTGAACTCGGCGACCGAGACGTCGTCGATGAGGAAGCTGACGTTCGCGTCGCCCTCGACGTAGAGCTGCGCCGTGTCGATCGGCGCGCCCAGGGTGTACCGGCCGGTGATCTCCGTCCACGCGTCGGAGGTGACGACGGCGCTGGCGCCCGGCACGTTGTCGTAGCCGGTGGCAGCGCCGGCGCGGTCGCGCTGGATGGAGGCCTTCAGGGACGCCGACGTCGCCGACTGCCCAGGAGCCAGCTTCGCCCAGAAGGAGATCTGCACGGTCCTGCCGACGGCCAGGCTCTCGGTGACGTCGAGGGTCGGGCCCTGCCACGCCTGCAACCGGTTGGTGGTCAGCAGGCTGGTGGTGCCGCCGTGCGCGTCGGACGTCGTGGTGGCGACCTGCGCGTCACCGCGCGGGCCCCAGCCCTGCAGGCCGCTCTCGAAGTCGCTGCTGACCGGCTGGATGGTGCCCGGCTCACTCGGCGCCGCGGCCTCGCCGACGACCGTGACGTCGTCGACGTAGAAGTCCTGCGTGGGGTCCGGGCTCTCGAGGTACAGCTCGAGCTCGGTGTTGTCCGTCGCGTGGGTGTACTCGCCCGTGACCAGGGTCCAGTCGGCGTCGCTCACCGCGACCTGCCAGGCGACCGTCTCGTAGGCGGTCGCGCCGCCGCTGACCCGCTTCACGCTCAGGGTCACCTGGTCGCTGCCGGAGCCCGCCGGCAGCCGCACCCAGGCCGCGACCTCGTAGGTGCCGGCCGGCATGAACGGCAGGGCGTTGACGCCGGGCCCCTGCCAGGCCTGGGTGCGGCCGCTGGAGAGGAGGCTGTGCGCACCGGTGCGGGCCACGTCGGTGGTCACGGCCGCGGAGGAGCCGCGGCCGTACCAGCCACCGGTCCCGTCCTCGAAGCCGGTCTCGTGCACCGTCGCCGGAGCAGCGGCGGCCGAGGGCGCCAGGCCGACCCCCAGCGGTGCGAGCAGGCCCAGGACGGTGGTCCCGGCCGCGAGGCGTCGTCGGCTCATTGCGTCGTGGTTCTCCTCAGGAGGGGCGCCGCGCCGGCGCGAGAAAGGCCCGGAAGCGGTGCCAGAACTTCCGGAAACTATCGGTAGGGAGTGAAGCACCCCACATGTGACGCGGTCAACGAACGCCGCACGGCCGACTCCAACTGGAGACATCGAGTTCGCGGACCGCGACCTGCCCGCCCTCGCGCGGCACTGGAGCCCGTACTGGGGGCTACCGGCGACGCGCGCGCCTCACCGGCGACCCCGCCTGCACCAGAACCGAGGCTCCGAGACTCCTGCAGTCCCGGTGCGAGCCGCTCGAGTCACGAGGTCGCCGACCGCATGGGCGCCCTGCTGCTGACAGGTGAGGGGGAGCCGACTGCGACCACGAACGAGATCGGACCAGGGCCTTCTGGCGAAGGCCCTGGTCCGAAGGGGTGGAGCTGAGGGGACTCGGACCCCTGACCCCCACGCTGCCGGGCCGTCATGATCGCGTTCACGGCGGTCCACGGGCGTTCCGTGAGCCGCTCGACCTGCCGGTTCGCACGGCGGCGCACAAGGGGGCCCGGGGGCGAACACCACCAACGGCAACCACGCCGAGCACGTCCGTGCCGGGCGACGGGTCCACCTCCACGGCCACGGGAGGTTTGCTCGCCGTGGCCGGCTGGTCGGAGGGCGCAGCACCGTGGACACCGCGTCGGCCGTCACCCCGGCGCTATCCCTGCTGTCCCAGGTTGGTCACCAGGTTCACCGCCACGGCGATCACCACGGTGCCAAACAGGTAGGACAGCAGAGCGTGCCCGAGGGCGACCCTGCGGATCGACGTGTCCTCGACCTGGGTGTCCGGCATCGCGAAGCTCATCCCGACGGTGAACGCGACGTACGCGAAGTCGCTGTAGGCAGGCGGCTCCCGCTGGCCGAAGTCGATGCCGCCGTCGCCACCGGAGTAGTAGTGGCGCGCGAACTTGAGGGCGAAGACCGTGTTGACCAGCGCCCACGACAGGATCACCACCAGGACGCCGAGCACCACGGTGGCGACCCCTACGGCGTCCCCGGAGCTGGACCGGACGAGGCCCTCGACGACGGCGGCGAGGCTGGCCACCGCCGCACCCAGCACGGCCGTGTCCGTGACCCGGGTCTGCCCCTCCTCCTCGGCCAGGCGTTTGGTCCCCTCCGCGTCGCGCGGCCAGCTGATCCGCCACACCCAGAACAGCAGGCCGCCGGCGGCCACGGCCCAGCCGGCGAGGACCGCGAGCTCGGGGACGCCGGCGATCGTGGTCAGCACGGCGGCGAGGAGCCCGCCGCCGAGACAGACCAGCAGGCGGCGCCACGACAGGATCGTCGGCCGTGGGCCCGCCGCCACCGCCGTCGTGCGGGGCGCGGCGCTCACCGGGTCGCCCCGCACCGGGCCGGCGGGGGCCCGGCGCCGGCCCACCGTCCGGCCCGGCGCCGGGCCCCGTGGCGGTACGTCCGGCGTCGCCTCAGCCACCCGGACGGAACACCGCACGGACGCACCCGTCCTCCTTCTCCTTGAACATCCGGTAGCCCTTCGGCCCGTCGTCGAGCGGCATCACGTGGGTGGCGAGGTGCTCGGTCCGCACCTCGTCCCGGCTCATCAGGTCGAGGATCTCCGGGACGTAGCGGTGCCCGTGCTGCTGGGCGCCGCGCAGGGTCAGCGCCTTGTTCATCACCGCCCCCATCGGGAACTTGTCCACCAGGCCGCCGAACACGCCCAGCGCGAACACCGTCCCGCCCTTGCGGCAGGCGTAGATGGCCTCCCGGAGGGCGGTCGGCCGGTCCGACTGCAGCCGCAACTGCTGCTTGACCTGGTCGTAGAGGTACTGCGGGCCCGGGCTGTGCGCCTCCATGCCCACCGCCTCGATGCAGACGTCCGGACCGCGCCCGCCGGACATCTCCCGCAGCTCCGCGGGGACGTCGACCTCCTCGTAGTCGAGGGTCTCCGCCCCGATGTGCGTGCGGACCTGCTCGAGCCGGTTGTCGAACCGGTCGATGACGACGACCCGCTCGGCGCCCATGAGCATCGCCTTGCGCGCGGCCATCTGCCCGACGCCGCCGGCGCCCCACACCGCGACGACGTCGCCCGGCCGGACCTCGGCCTGGTGCGCCCCGGTCCAGCCGGTGGGTGCAGCGTCGGAGGCGAACAGCGCCCGCTCGTCGGAGACGCCGTCGGGGATCGTGAAGGCGCCCTGGTCGGCGTAGGGCACCCGGATGTAGGGGGCGTGGCTGCCCGCCCAGCCGCCCATCGCGTGCGAGTAGCCGAAGCAGCCGCCGATGGACTGACCCCACAGCGCCTCGGTGATCCCCGGGTTGGGATTGCCGTTGTCGCACAGCGACCACAGCTCCTGCTTGCAGTACCAGCACTGCCCGCAGCCGATGAAGGAGACCACCACCACACGGTCGCCGACCCGGTGCTTGGTCACCCCGGCCCCGACCTCGGCGACCGTGCCCATGAACTCGTGCCCGAGCACGTCACCGGCGCGCATCGCGGGGATGTACCCGCCCATCAGGTGCAGGTCGGAGCCGCAGGTCACCGACAGGCCGACCTCGAGGATGATGTCGTGGTCGTTGAGGAGCTTCGGCTCGGGGACGTCCTCGACGCCGATCTCGTTGACCCCGCGCCAGGTCACCGCCTTCATCGCACACCTGCCCTGGGGGCCATCCGGGTCCACGCCTCCAGGAGCACGCCACCGGGCGTCGCCGTCCGCCTGCCGTGCGGCGCCGGGTCCACCGCCAGTACCTCGCCCACCTCGATGAGCTGCTTGGCCTGGCGCAGCGCGGACCGCAGGTCGGCCTGCGGGTCGTTGCCGCTCAGCCGGCCGAGGGCGGTGCCCGGCGACGGCCGGTCGCGCAACCGGGCCGCGAGCTCGGTGCCCTTGCCGCCCGCGGCCGGGCGGACGCGGACCTCGATCCGGTCCCCGAACCCCGCGAGGGGGGCAGGCAGCCGCGCGGTGTCGACGTCGGACGGCTCGCGGAACACGGTCACCACGAGCCATCCGGACGCCGACCGGCCCGCGCCGGCCGGCCGGGCGGCGGACGGGTCGATGGCCGACCGCACCTGGCGGACGACGCTCCCGCCGGCGCGGGCGGCGAAGGACGCCACGTTCCCGATGGAGTGGGTCATGCCCGACCTCCCGCGGCGGCGGTCTGCGGTGCCCGCGCGAACTCCTGCACGATGCGCTCGCAGAAGGCCGGCAGGTCCTCCGGCGACCGGCTGGTGGTGATGTTGCCGTCGGTGACGACCTGCTCGTCGACCACCTCGGCGCCGGCGTTGCGCAGGTCGGTGCGGATGCTCGGGAACGACGTCAGCCGCCGTCCTCGCGCGACGTCGGCCTCGACGAAGTTCCACGGCCCGTGGCAGATGCTCGCCACCGGCTTGCCCGACTCGACGAAGTCCCGCACGAACTCGACCGCCGCCGGCTGCATGCGCAGCTGGTCCGGGTTCACCGTGCCGCCCGGCAGCAGCAGCGCGTCGTACTCGTCCACCGACGCCGCGCCGACCAGCCGGTCGACGCCGAAGGTGCCGGCGTCCTCGAGGTCGTTGTTGCGCGCCTGGATCTCGCCGTCGTGGATCGACAGCACGTCGGTCCGCGCGCCCGCGTCGTCCAGGGCCCGGCGGGGCTGCTCCAGCTCGACGCGCTCCACCCCGTCGGCCGCCAGGATCGCGACCCGCCGTCCGTTCAGCTCCCCGGCCACGTCAGCTCCCCGCCATCGCCGGGTGCAGGACGACCTTCGTCCAGCCGTCGTCCCGCTGGTCGAAGTGCTCGTAGGCCTCCGGCGCGTGGTCGAGGGGCAGCTCGTGGCTCACGATGAACGACGGCTCGGCCTTGCCCCCGGCGATGAGGTCGCGCAGCTGCCGGTTGTACTTCTTGACCGGCGCCTGGCCGCTGCCGATGTGCTGGCCCTTGAACCAGAACATGCCGAAGTCGAAGGCGAGCTTGCCCTGCTTCGCCAGCTCGTCGCTGGCGCCGGGGTCCTGCGGCACGTAGACGCCGACGGTGCCGATCGTCCCGGTGAAGCGCACCGAGGCGACCAGCCGGTTCATCGTCAGGTTGGCCTGCTCCTGGCCGTCGGGCTCGTGCGCCTGGTAGCCGACGCACTCGCAGCCGTTGTCCGCGCCCAGCCCCATCGTCTGCTCGAGGACGGCCTGCACCGGATCGACCTTCGAGTCGTCGATGGCGATCGCGCCGATCGACTCGGCCAGCTTGAGCCGGTCGGGGTGCCGGTCGACGACCATCACCTTGCCGGCCCCCCGGATGGTGGCCGAGAGGGCGGCCATCAGCCCGACCGGGCCGGCGCCGTAGATGACCGTCTGGTCACCGGGCTTCACGCCGGCCATCTCGGTGGCGTGGTAGCCGGTCGGGAAGATGTCGGCGAGCATCACGTAGTCGGTCTGGCGCTGCTCGGCGTCCTCACCCAGCCGCAGGCAGTTGAAGTCACCCCAGGGCACGCGCAGCAGCTCCGCCTGCCCACCGGCCCAGGGGCCCATGTCGGCGAAGCCGTAGGCGGCGCCGGCCATCTTCGGCTCCGGCTGGGCGGTCAGGCAGTAGTTCGTGAGCTGCCGCTCGCAGTTCTTGCAGTGCCCACAGGCGATGTTGAACGGCAGGACGACCCAGTCGCCCACCTGCACCTTGTCGACCCCGTCGCCGACCTCGACCACCTGGCCCAGGTTCTCGTGCCCGAACCAGCGGCCGGTCTCGAAGTCGGTCCGGCCCTCGTACATGTGCAGGTCCGAGCCGCAGATGTTCGCCGAGGTGATCCGCACCAGGACGTCGGTCGGCCGCTCGATCCGCGCGTCCGGTACTTCCTTGACGCTGACCTGGCGGGGCCCGTCGTACACGACTGCCTTCACGCTGCCTCCTCGTCGGGGGTGGTCCCCGCGCCCGGCGGGGGTCGGGACCTCGATTGCACCCGGCGCGGCGGGCCGCCCGGTATCGGCAGACATGCCGATCCGGGGCCGGCCGACGTCCCCTTGGGGGTCCGACCGGGTCGGGGAGTGCGCCCACGACCGGTGGCCCCGCGCCCCGGTCACGACGGACGCGGGCGAGGGACCGGGCCCTGGCGCGGGAGGGGATGGTCGCCGTGCTGGCCACGACCCGCGACGCGGCCGAGCCGGGCGAGTTCGACGACGTGCTGTCCCACCTGGGCGGGGAGTTCGCCCGGCTCGTGCCCGGATCGACGTAGACCCGACGGTGGCGTCCCCGACACGACCGGATCCGCAGCGCACGCCGGCCGCCGAGCGCATCGGTCAGGCGCCGACGACCACCGACGTGACCGATCCGGAGCGGTCCTCCCGGAACACCGCCGCCGGCTCCGGTCCCGAGCCGGGCGAGGGCCCCGTCCAGCCGGCCGCCGACGAGGGGGTGGACCCCTCGGCCAGCATCGAGCCCCACGACGAGGGACTCGTCTGACCACGGCGGCCCCGCGGTCGCTGGCTGCGGAGTAGGCCAGATCAGGCCGGCCGCGGGAGAGTGGGCGCACGTCCAGCACGCGGCAGGCTCTGGTGGAGCGCTTCCGTTGATGACCGCCGCCGGGGGGGGGGGGGGGGGGGGGGGGGGGGGGGGGGGGGGGGGGGGGGGGGGGGGGGGGGGGGGGGGGGGGGGGGGGGCGGGGGGGCGCGGCGGGCTGC
>NZ_JBJGZK010000019.1:0-83560 GCF_054050475.1 Geodermatophilus sp. SYSU D00525 | reverse complement strand
GGACCCGGTCACCTTCGGGCAGGTCGTGCAGCAGAAGCGGGTGCTCGACGGCCGCAACGCCCTGGACCGGGAGGCCTGGACCGCCGCCGGCTGGACCCACCGCGCCCTCGGCCGCCGCGCCGGCTGAACCGGTGTGACCCGACGGACCCCCGGCCGGGCCCCCGCGGCACCTAGGCTCGGCTGGTGACCTGGCTCGTGACCGGCGGCGCCGGCTACATCGGCGCGCACGTGGTCGTCGCCATGCAGGCGGCGGGGGAGCGGGTGGTCGTCCTCGACGACCTCTCCACCGGCGACGCCGACCGCGTCCCCGGCGTCCCCGTGGTCGTCGGCAGCGTCCTCGACGGGCCCCTCCTCGGCCGCGCGCTGCGGGAGCACGGCGTCACCGGCGTCGTCCACGTGGCGGCGAAGAAGCAGGTCGAGGAGTCCGTCCGCCGCCCGCTGCACTACTACCGCGAGAACGTCGAGGGCCTGCGCGTCCTGCTCGAGGAGGCGACGGGCGCCGGCGTCGACCGGTTCCTCTTCTCCTCCAGCGCGGCCGTCTACGGCATGCCCGACGTCGACCTCGTCGACGAGGACACCCCCTGCCGCCCGGTGAACCCCTACGGGACGACGAAGCTGGTCGGGGAGCGGATGGTCGCCGAGGTCGCGGCCGCCACCGGCCTCCGCCACGCCAGCCTGCGCTACTTCAACGTCGCCGGGACCGCGGCGCCCGAGCTCACCGACCGCGGTGTCTCCAACCTGGTCCCGATGGTCTTCCAGCGGCTCCAGGACGGGCAGCCCCCACTCGTCTTCGGCGACACGTACGACACCCCCGACGGCACCTGCATCCGCGACTTCGTGCACGTCGCCGACATCGCCACCGCCCACGTGGCCGCCGCGCGCGGCCTCACCGACGGCCGGGTGACCGCGCTGACGGCGAACGTCGGCCGCGGCGAGGGCGTCTCGGTCCGGGAGATGGTGCAGATCGTCCGGGAGGTCACCGGGACGGCGGGGGAGGCGTGGTCCGAGCCGGTCGTCGTCCCGCCGCGCGCCGGGGACCCGGCCCGGGTGGTCGCCTCCGCGGACCGGATCCGCGCGGCGCTGGGCTGGACGGCGCGGCACGACGTCCGCGCCATGGTGTCCTCGGCGTGGGAGGGCTGGACGGGCGCTCAGCGCCGGTAGACCGCGCCCTCGTGCGGCTGGAGGGTGACCTTCGCCGGTGCGGGCTCCCCGGTCGCCGTCCGCAGCCCCGGCGGGACGGTCAGGGCGACCTTGCGGCGCTTGCTCTCGTTGAGGTTCACCCCGGCCCAGCCGTCCTCGAACTCGCGCCACCACGCGTTGCCGCGCTGCTGGGGCCGGCCGAGCGGGGCGCCGAGGTCCCACTCGAGCTCGGGCCGGAACGGTGTCCCGCTGTACCCGTCGTGGTCGGTGGCCGAGTAGTACGCCCGCTCCTGCGGCCCGAAGACGAACAGCGCGGCCAGCCCGTAGAGGAAGTTGGGGTGGTCGTCCCGGCCGTCGGTCGCCGTCCGCACGACGGTGATCCCCGGGCCGGCCAGCTCCTCCATCTGGGCGAGGGCGCTGACCGGGTCCAGGAAGTCCCCCGGCCCCCAGGCGAGGAAGACCTCCTCGAAGCCCCCGCCGTACGCGGCGTGCCGCGCCCAGCGCCCCGGGTCGCGCCGGGACTCGGCGATGTTGGGGACCAGCAGCTTCCCGACGTCGTTGAGCCGCTTGCCCGCCTGCGGCACGAACTCGTCCATCGTGCGGCGCAGGTCGGCCATCGTCCGCCCGCCCTCGATCGGCGGCCGCAGCCCGTAGTAGTCGTCGAAGACGTCGTTGTCGGCCATGACGCCGTCCCACGGGGTGTCCTCGAGGAAGTCGACCACGTCGTCGCACCACCGCTCGCGGTAGTCCGGGTCCCACACCGCCATCTGCCAGTGGCCGGGGTAGGTCGCCCACTCGATGCGGCTGCCGTCCTCGCGGTGGGCGAACCACTCCTCGCCCGCCTCCTCGGCCTCCTCGAGGCTGACCCCGGAGGTGAAGACCGGGCCGGTCTCGAAGTCGCGCACCGAGGACAGGCACTTGTAGGCGAGCACGGTCATGTCCGGCCGCTGCTCCTTCAGCCGGGCGGCCGCCGCGGACTCCCAGGGTTGCAGGATGGCGACCTGGTAGTGCTCGACCGCGAAGTCCAGCTGCTCGTCCGACAGGGGGTCCTGGTACCGGATCCAGGCGCCGCGGCGGGTGACCATGCCAGCAGCCTGTCAGGTGCGCCGCGCCCGGGGCAGGTCAGCCCACGGTGAGGACGTGCCGGAGGTCGTTGCGGCCGGTCGCCGGGTCCCACAGCCCCTCGTTGGCCAGCCGGACGGCGTAGGCCGGGTCCGCGGCCAGGGACGGTGCCGCGTCGGGCAGCGCCAGGGCGAGCGTCCACGGGCCCGGCGCCGTCGGCACCGCGACGTCGAGGGCGAACGTGCGGGTCGTCCCCGGCGTGAGGCTCCGGACCTGTACGGGGACCGGGCGGACGATCGTCTGCGCGCCCTGGCCGAACACCACCTGCACCGGCCGGTCCGACATCGGGACGGCCCAGCCGTCGTTGACCAGCGTCAGCGTCAGGCGCACCGTCCCGCCCGGCTGCGCCGTGGCCGGGAACGAGCCGGACACCAGCCGCAGCCGGTACCCCAGCGAGCGGGCGGCGGTCGTCAGGCCGTCCCCGCCCCACGAGTCGAGGACGTCCCGGTGGAAGTCGGCGTTGAGGAAGGTCCAGTGGTAGCGGGCCAGCTCCGTGGCGGCGGTGGGCCACTGCGAGCGGGTGCCGTACGTCCCGCACGTCTCGCCGCCGACCGGCACCGTCGCCGACTCGGTGGCCAGCCAGGTCCGGTCCCCGTCCGAGGCGAACGTGCCCATGTCGGTGTCACTGGCCAGGAAGCAGTCGTTGTGCACCCCGACCCGCGCGGCGTCCGCGCCGCTCACCAGGCGCTGTTTGATCGCGGGGTAGCGCACCTGCACCGGGATGTCCGGCGACGTCGCGTCGAGGAGGGCGCCGAGCACCTGGCCCCGGCGGGCCCAGTCGGCGTCGGTGAGGACCCAGGGGTTCGCGGGGTCGGAGGCGTACTGCTCGGAGTAGTACCACTCGCCCCAGCGGCCCACGAAGCCCGCCTGCAGCACCGCGACGACGTCGGAGCCGGAGTTCAGCACCGGCGCGAGCTGCCGGACGTGCGCGACCGCGCGGTCCGGGGGTGCGTCGTGGCCGCTGTCGGGGGAGTAGGCGAAGCGGACCACCAGCTGCACCCCCGCGGCACGGGCGGCGTCGAGGTCGGCGGCGACCTGCGCGAGGAACCGGGCGTCGACGGAGTCCTGGTCGGCCAGCCCGCCCAGGTAGAACACGCGGTAGACCAGCGTCACCGCCTCGGTCGTCCGCCACGCCGTCAGCGTGCCGACGTCCAGCGGCGCGTACGCGCCGCCGTCGGGGGACCAGCGGGTCTCGGTGTAGTGGGTGAAGCCGCGCTCGGGGTTGGCGATGACCGCGTCGGTGGGCGCGTAGGTGACGCCGACGGGCGCGGTCGCGGCGGGTGAGGCGGTGACCGGGGCCGGCGTCGTCGTGACGGGTGCCGCCGTGGTGGGCGCCGTCGTCGCGGCCGGGGACGGCGCCGTCGTCGCGGCCGGGGACGGTGCCGTCGTCGGGGCCGGCGCGGGCGGGCGGCGACGGCCCGGGCTGAGCACGGCGGCGGTGGCGCGGAGGGCTCCCCGGACGCAGGGCGTGCGGTCGGCGCAGCGCGCGTCCAGCGAGGAGCGGGCGGCTGCCTCCGTGGCGACGTCGGCGGGCGCGGAGGGCGCCACCGTCACGGTCACCGCCAGGACCAGCGCACCGACCCCTCCGGAGAGCCAGCGCAGGCGACGACCGCTCCTGCGCCGGCGGAGCCGCGCCTCCGGACCGTCCGCCGTGTGCGCGCCCACCCGCCACCTCCCGCCAGGGGACGGGCCGGCGCCGTCCCGCGGGGAGGGCGGAGGACCGGTCCGTCCGTGTGCGTGGAGTAGTCAAGCAAGCACACAGCGCTGCGTCTACCGGGCAGTCGCAGCCGCCCCACGCACCACAGGGGAGGTGGTCAGACCTCGAGGGCGGGAGCGGGCTGCCGGGCGGCCGTGCGGGAGGGCAACGGGGAGGACTCGCGCCACCACTCGTCGGGGTCGGCCCACGGTCGCACCGGCTGCTGGACGGGAGGGGTCCAGGCGGGCGTCCCCGTGCGCGGTGCGGAGCCGGGACGTGCCGCCAGCAGCCAGGGGACGACGAGCAGTGCACCGAGCAACAGCAGAGAGGCCACGGGAGCTCCATCGGCACGTCCCGTGCGGTGCTTGACCGCACGCCCGTCACCGTCGACGGGCCCGGCGATCTTAGGTGGCCGGACGCACGCCGAGGAAGCCCGGACGCGACCGGCGGGGACGGTGGACGACGTCCGTGCCCGCCGGGACCTCCCGGACCACCGGCTCGACCGCGGGCGCGCTCCCCGGCCCGGGGCCGGCGACCGCTGCCGCGTCCCGGGTCGGCAGGCCGCCGAGCTCGCGGTAGAGGTCGTTGTAGGCCCGCATGGCGTCGACGAGCTGGAAGAAGTCCTCGACCCGGCCCCGGGCGTTGCGGGCGTACTCGGCGTACAGCGCCGGGTCGCCCATCAGCCGGGCCAGTCCGTCGGCGAGCTGCGCGGCCATGTTCGGCGCCTTGTGCAGCGGG
The DNA here is from genome assembly GCF_054050475.1 of Geodermatophilus sp. SYSU D00525. Lineage (NCBI taxonomy): Bacteria > Bacillati > Actinomycetota > Actinomycetes > Geodermatophilales > Geodermatophilaceae > Geodermatophilus > Geodermatophilus sp. SYSU D00525. The sequence goes on along the minus strand of NZ_JBJGZK010000019.1, from coordinate 78,864 downwards.
TCCACGAGCATGCCGCACGGTCCCCACGTGTGCCCGGACCCGCTGGTCAGCGGGTCCTCGACCAGCTGCGCCATGCCACCCACCTCGGTCCCGACGGTCGGGATCCCGGCGGTCATCGCCTCGAGGACGACGATCGGCTGGCCCTCGTTGTAGCTGGGCAGCACGAGCAGGTCGTAGTTCCCGATCTCGGCCTTGACGTCGACCACGCCGCGGAAGGTGACGTGCGAGGACAGGCCCAGCCGCTCCACCTTCTCCAGGCAGGCCGCGTAGTACTCCGGGACGTGGTCGGTGGGGCCGAGCGCGTCGAGGTGGAAGTCCGTGACGCCGCGCTGCAGCAGCAGGTGCACGGTGTCGAGGAGGTCGAGCATGCCCTTGATGGGGACGACGCGGGCGATGTAGGCCAGCCGCCACACGCGGCCCTCCGGCGTCCGGGCGATGTCCTCGAGCGCGCGCAGCCGCTGCTGGTACGCCGGCTCCACCGCCGCGGGCACCATGCCGTTGGGGATGACCACGCTCTTCTCCACCGGCGCCCCGAGGTCGGCGGCCTCGGTGATCGCCTTGGGGTACAGGTAGGTGATCACCTCGGCGCTCGGGTAGCAGAGCCGGCCCATCTCGATCCACCAGGTCATCCACGCGCGCTGGGTCGGCGGGACGTCGAAGGTCCGCCAGTCGGTGGCGGTCACCGGCAGCGCCATGTCGCGGTCGAGCAGCAGGTTCACGGTGTCGCGGACGTAGAGGTTGTGCTCGGTGAGCAGGAACCGCCCGCCGTTCTGCCGGGCCGCCGCCGCACCCATCAGCGTGGCGTAGCCGGTGGTGTGGGCGTGGTAGACCCGCGCCCGCGGCAGGTCGTTGCCGAGGACGGCGCAGGCGAGGGAGAAGAACTCCCGCATCAGCCAGAACGTGTCCACCAGCGACAGGCCGAGGCCGGACCACCGCTGCTGCAGGACCTGCATGAACTCCTGCGTCCCGAGCAGCGCCCACAGCGGGTAGCGCCGGGTGCGCGGGTTCATCCCCTCGTCGTAGAGGGACCACACGGGGTCGGGGTCGCCGGCGACGACGGACTCCAGGGCGTCGAACAGGCGGTGGGCCAGGGCCCGGCGCCCCCGCGCGGACATCCCCAGGTCCCGCGGCGTCAGGTCGCGGAAGTCGGCCTGGTGCTCCTGCATGCTCAGGTAGAGCGGGTGCACCCAGCGGACGTTGGAGGGCATGCCGTAGAGGTCCTCCTGCGGGCTGGCGGAGTCCCAGGTGACGTGGATGATCCCGAAGGTCAGGTCGGGGTTCTCCACCACGATGTCGTGGACGACCGCGGAGACGCCGCCCTTGAGGTAGGGGTAGGTCGACTCCATGACGATCGCGACGTCGACGTCTTCGTAGGCGGGCTGGGATGCCATCCCTGCAGGGCCTCCTCGTGCTCGGTGCTGGTACCCGGTGCGCGGCGGTGGGTCGGAGGGTCGGGGGAGGGGGTCACCAGGACGTCGCGTGGCGCCAGAACAGGCTGTACTCCGGCCGGCCCCAGTGGCGCAGGCAGCTGCGCAGGGCCACGGCCAGGAGCACCAGCTCGACGCCGGCGAGCGCGAGGTAGACGGCGGGACCCGGGGGCAGCAGGAGGAACGCCGCGACGCACGCGGCCAGGTGCAGGGCGCCGAGGCCCTGTGCGAGCGCCCGCTGCCCGACGTAGTCGAGCTTGTAGGAGACGACGGTCGTCATCATGAACGTCCAGGACGCGACGGCGACCGCGGCGGTCAGCCCCGCGGCCCGGGGCTCCCAGGTGACGACGCCGCCGGTGACCACCAGGACGAGCGCGGCGCCGGCGAGCCCGGTGGACAGGATCGCGGAGGTGACCGCGCCGGCCAGCCGGGACGAGTGGCGGTGCAGCCGGTCCAGCGGCTCGTCCTCCATCGCCGCCCGCAGCCGGCCGACCTCCCGGTCGAAGCGTGGCGCGAAGAGGACGAAGTAGGCGTTGTAGGCGAGGATCGCCGGCAGCAGGGCGAGGAACACGGTGTCGACGGCGAAGTCGCGCCCGGCCGCCAGCAGGAAGACGTACTTGTCCGCCCACAGGACCGCACCGAGCAGCAACCCGCGCACCAGGTCCGCGACGACGTCCCGGCGGTCGAGGACGAGGGGGTCGGCCAGCTGCCGGACGTGGCGGCACAGCGGGACCAGCAGCACGGCGATCCCGGCCAGCGGCGGCAGGATCCACAGCGTCGGCGCGGTGAAGAGCGCGGCGGCGTACGCGGCCCAGGCCGCCGCCCACAGCCCGCGGTGGTCGGGCCGGTTGGTGAGCACCAGGAGCTGCACGAAGAGCAGGTGCGCGACGGTGAGCGCGAGGTAGGCGCCGAGCACCTCGAGCGGCCAGTCGAGGACCAGTTGCACGGGGACGGCGAACAGCGCCACCACCGACAGCGAGCGCAGCGCGATCAGCGGCCAGGCGCGGCAGAAGGCGACCAGCAGGGCGTCGGGGTCCGACCGGTGCAACGTGTCGCCGATGCCGCGGTACAGCGGCATGCAGACCGACTGGCTGAGCCAGGGGACGGTCATCGAGGAGGCGAGGACCACGCCGGTCAGGCCGACGCCGCCGATCCGGGCGGCACTGATCTCCTCGTCGACCAGCGGGAACACGGTGCTGAGCAGCAGGACCGGGGTCAGGTGCAGGACCAGCTGGCCGACGGTGCCGAGGGGCCGGCCGCCGGCCTCCCGCGGCCAGGCGAGCGCCAGCCCGCCGACGACGAGCACCCCGACCGCCACCGTGATGCCGAGGACCAGCCCGCGGTCCTGGATCGAGGGGAGCAGCAGCGTGCCGGTCAGGAGGGCGGCGACGGCCACGACACCCGGGCCGTATCGCCACGCTCCGTGACCGGAGTGGTCGCCGTGACCGGCTCCGCGGACGTGCGTGGGCATGGCGTCGAGCACTGTCGGACCCCCGTGGGAAGAGCTGCCGGTCCTCACCCGTCAGCGCTGACACGGAGGTTGCCGCGAGTCTGGCACGCATCTCCGGACGGCCGGGTCGCGCGGAAGCGACCGGAGAACGGTCCGCGACCGATGCCCTCCGGGCCGTGACCGGCACGCCTCGCCGGCGGCTCGGATGTGGTGAACGCCACTCTCGAAGCGGTCCGGGGGCCCTGGTGCGCCGCCCGCCGGGACGTGGCGGCGACCACACGCGGTCACGACGGAGCGGTGTCGCCTCACCCGTCAGAGTCGGCCCACCGGCCCCGTCCACCCCTGTGGTGTGACCGGACTGTCACGTCCGGACCCGGACCTGCCGATGCTGCGCACGTGTGGACGTGGATCGTCGGCGTACTCGCCGCGTGGGTGGTCGTCGCCGTCGTGCTCGGCGTCGTCCTGGGCCGCGGCATCCGGCTGGCGGACCGCCGCTCGCCGGGCACCGGGGTCGAGGAGCCGCTGACGCCCGCGGTGCTCGGTGGCGCCCGGGCCGCCGCGCGGCCGGCCGCCCGCCCGGCCCGCCGGCGCGTGCCGCTGCCGCCGGTCGGCGTCGGCCTGGCCGGTCTGGCCGTGGCGCTGGAGGCGGTCGGCTACGCGCTGCACCTGCGCGGGACGACCGGCCAGGTCGCCCGCGTCCTGTCCATGGACGCCCCGTACTCGCTGCCGCGGATGTACGTCGCGGCCCTGTTCGCCGCCGCCGCCCTGGCCGCGGTCGCCGGCGCGGCGCGCAATCCCGGCCGGCGCACCTGGTGGCTGGCCGTCGGCGCGGTGGCCGGCGGGATCGCCGCGGTCAAGGCCGGCAGCACCGTGCACGTCGATGCCGTACAGGCGCTGTCGGCCGTCGTCTCGCCCGCGGGCGCCGTCGTGGTGAGCGTCCTCGCCGCCGGGGCCGTGCTGGCCGTCCTCGCGTTCCTCAGCCGCGCCGAGCGCCGCGACCGGCGCCGGGTGCTGAGCACCCTCGGCCTCTACGCCGTCGCCGCGGTCGGGCTGTCCGCCGTCTCGGGCTGGGTCGGCGCGCAGTGGTACGCGATGGCGACCTTCGTCGAGGAGTCCGGCGAGGCGCTGTCCGCCGTCGCGGTGCTCATGGCCGTCCTCGTCGGTGTGGCGCCGCGCCTGGTGCTCCCGGCGTCCTGGCTGCGCCGCCGCGACGACGCGCTGTCCCTCGAGGCGCCTGCGCAGCGGGTCCCCGTCGCGCAGGACTGAGCGCCGCGGACGTCAGCCGGCCGCGAGCCAGCGGGCGGCCGGCCGGAGGCCGGTGCGCGGGTGGGCGTCGGCAACGGGGGCGCCCCGGTCGGCGACCTCGGCGTGGTGCAGGGCCCGTCCGAGGACGACGGCGACTGGCAGACCGAACGACAGCCACGCCACGCAGATCAGAGCGACGACCACGGCCACTCCTCGAGACCGCTCGGTTCCCCCGGGCCGACCTGACCCCGACGCGGCCGTTCCCCGACGGGGCCGTTCCCAAACACGGCCGTTCACCTCGTGTTCCCCGGCCGGTCGGGGACGACGAGGATGCGGACGTGCTGCCGGTGCTGACCGACTCCCGGGAACGGGCCCGCGCCGCGCTCCCGTCCGAGGTGTGGGACTACTACGAGGCCGGTGCCGGCGACGAGGTCACCCTGGGCGAGGCCGAGGCGGCGTGGCGGGACTTCCGGCTGCGGCCGCGGGTGCTGCGCGACGTGTCCGGCGTCGACCTGACCACCCGGCTGCCGGGCGCGGAGGCCGCCTCGCCGTTCGCCGTCGCGCCGACGGCCTTCCACGCGCTGGCGCACCCGGACGGCGAGTGCGCGACCGTGCGCGGCGCCGGCGACGCCGGGTGCCTGACCGTCGTCTCCACCCGGGCCTCCCGGACGCTGGAGGACGTCGGCGCCGCCGCGACCGGCCCGTGGTGGTTCCAGGCCTACCTGATGCGCGACCGCGGGCTCACCGAGGCGCTCGTGCAGCGGGCCGCGGCGGCCGGGGCGCGCGCGGTCGTCCTCACCGTCGACACCCCGTACGTCGGCCGCAAGGACCGGGTGGCCGGCGTCCGCATCGCGGTCCCCGACGACGTCTTCCTCGTCAACCTCGCGCAGCACCTGGTGCCCGGGGCCGTGGCCCGCGAGGCGGCCGAGCAGGACCCGTCGGCGACCCCGGACGCGATCGGCCGGCTGGCCGGGGTCTCGGGGCTGCCGGTCCTGGTCAAGGGCGTGCTGCGCGGCGACGAGGCGGACCGCTGCGTCGAGGCGGGCGCGGCCGGCGTCGTCGTCTCCACGCACGGCGGGCGGCAGCTGGACCGGGTGGTGCCGAGCGCGCACGCGCTGCCCGACGTGGTCGAGGCGGTCGGGGGCCGGGTGCCGGTCCTGGTCGACGGCGGGATCCGCAGCGGTACCGACGCCCTCGTCGCGCTGGCGCTGGGCGCCGACGCGGTGCTGGTCGGCCGGCCGGTGCTGTGGGGGCTGGCCGCCGACGGCGCCTCCGGGGTCACCGCGACGCTGGAGGCGCTGGCCGCGCACCTGCGGCACGTGCTGGCGCTGGCCGGTGCGACCTCACCGGCCGACCTCGGGCCGGACGTCGTCGTCCGGCGCTAGCCCGTCGTCCAGTCGAGCAGCTCGTCGGCGGTCCAGGTGTTGACCACCCGGTCGGGGTCGACGCCGGTCTCGACGGCGCGCTCGCAGCCGTTGCCCTGCCAGTCCAGCTGGCCGGGGGCGTGCGCGTCGGTGTCGATGGCGAACTCGCAGCCCAGCTCGACGGCGAGGGACAGCAGCCGCAGCGGCGGGTCCAGCCGCTCGGGCCGCGAGTTGATCTCGACGGCGGTGCCGTGCTGCACGCAGGCGGTGAACACGGCCTCGGCGTCGAAGGCGCTCTCCGGCCGCGGCCGCTGCCGCCGTCCCTCCCGCTGCTCGCGGGGGATGAGCAGCCGCCCGGTGCAGTGCCCGAGCACGTCGGTGTGCGGGTTCGCGACCGCGGCCAGCATCCGCTCGGTCATGGCCGCGGACTCGGCGCGCAGGTCGGAGTGCACGCTCGCGACCACGACGTCGAGCCGGCCGAGCAGCTCGTCGGTCTGGTCGAGGCTGCCGTCGACGTCGATGTCGCACTCGATGCCGGTGAGGATCCGGAAGGGCGCGAGCTCCGCGTTGAGCTCCGCGACGACGTCGAGCTGGCGCTCCAGCCGCTCCGGCGTCAGCCCGTTGGCCACGGTCAGCCGCGGCGAGTGGTCGGTCAGCGCCATGTACTCGTGGCCCAGCCCGATGGCCGCCTCGGCCATCTCGCGGATCGGGCTGCCGCCGTCGGACCAGTCCGAGTGCGTGTGCAGGTCGCCTCGCAGGGTGGCGCGGAACTCCGCCACGTCGTCGGCCAGCGGGACGAGCTCGGAGTGGGCCTCCTCGAGCCGGGCCAGGTACTCCGGCACCTCGCCGGCGTGCGCCTGCACGATCGCGGCGCCGGTCTTCGGTCCGATGCCCCGCAGGTCGGTGAGCGTGCGCGTGCGGATCCGCCGGTCGAGCTCCTCGGGCCCGATCGTGTCGACGACGGCCGCCGCGGTCCGGAACGCGGCGACCCGGTGCGTGGGCTCGCGGGCGCGCTCCAGGAGGAAGGCGATCCTCCGGAGCGCGGCCGCGGGTCCGAGGGGGGTGCTCAGCTGGCCTTCCTCGCCTTCCTGGCGGCCTTCTTCTGCGCCTTGGCCGCGCGCCGGGTGGCCTTCTCGTAGCCCTTCTCCGTCGACTCCGCGGCGCGCCTGGCGGCGCGGCGGGCCCGGTAGCCGACCGACGGGCGGCCCTCGGTGTCGACGGCGGCGATCAGCAGGCCGCCGAGCAGGCCGGCGTTCTTGAGGAAGTTCGAGAGCTGGCCGAAGCGCTCCTCCGGGTCCTCGTGCTCCCAGAAGCGGTGGCCGGCGAAGGTCGTCGGGACGATGCTCCCGGCCAGCGCGAGCGCGCTCAGGCGGGGCAGCTTGCCGAGCGCGAGCAGGGCGCCCGCACCGACCTTGATGCCGGCGTCGATCTTGACCCACTGCTCGGTGTCGCGCGGCACCTGGACCGGCAGTTGCTGGTCCGCCGTCCGGGTGATCGTGTCCACCACCGGCTGGGCCCCCGGCACGCGGGTCTGCGGGTTGCGCAGGGTGTCGACGCCGCCGTAGAGGAACGACGCGGCGAGCAGGGGCCGGGCGATCCGGCGGACCAACATGGATGACCTCTTCCGTCGATGGGACCTTCCGCGTGCCCCGTGCCCGCCCAGCGGTCCGGGACACCCTGATCGGAACCTAGTGATCGGCGTCTCCCCGCGCTCGGTCAAACCTCCCCGGGCCGGGGGTGCGGGAGGATCGGCCGGTGCACCCGACGGCCCGCTCCGAGTGGCGGCCCGCGTGGTGGGTGCTCCTGCTCGGGCTGGTCGCGGTCGTCCTCTTCGGCGCGGCCCTGGTGGTCCGGCTGCACTGCGGGGCGGGGCCGTGCGCCGGGTCCCCCGTGGGCCGGCTGCTCGACCTCGACGCGGTCGGCGGGCTCCCGCGGCTGTTCACCACCGGCGTCTTCGTCACCGTCGCGGCACTCGCGGGGCGCGCCTGCCGACCGGTCGCCAGCCGGGCCCGGCTCTGGTGGGCTGCGGTCGCGGCAGCCGGGCTGACGCTGGCGGTCCTCAAGCTGGACGGCACGCACTCGGTGGCGGAGGCCGGGACGTCCCCGTTGACGGCGCTGCTCCTCGGTCTCGCCGTCGCCGCGCCGTCACTGGGGCTGCTGGCGGTGGCGGGACGGGCCTGGCGCGTCGCCGCGACCGTGCCGGTGGTGGCCGCGCTCGCCGGCTACGCGGTCGCCGCGCTGGGCCTGGACGCCGTGACGCACCTGGTCGAGGCGCTCGCGGGCGGCGCCGGGGCGGCGGCGACGTTCGTCGAGGAACTCGGCGAGGCGCTGGCCGCGGTGGCGGTCCTGGCCGTGGTCCGCTCCGGGACGGCGCCCGGTCGTCCGGGTCGCTGAGGGCGCAGAGGCCCGCCCGCGGCACGGGGGTCAGGACGTGCGGCTGCAGTACACCGTCAGCGGCGCGCGCTTGCCGAACACGAACGACGACGACGCGGCGCCCGTCTCGCCGTCGTAGGCGACGCGCTGCGGGCCCGACCAGAGGTGCACGTGCAGCTCCGGCGTCGCGAAGGTGGCGTAGCCGGAGCTGCGGTCGCTGACCCCGAGCAGCGCGCCGAGCACCGCCCGCGTGCGGCTGAACGGCACGTCGGCGCGCAGGTACTGCACGTCGAGCAGGCCGTCCTCCAGCCGCGGCCGCCACGCCGGCGCCAGGCCGCGCGGGGTGTAGCGGCAGTTGCCCACGAACAGGATCCAGACGTCCACCGGCCGCCCGTCGAGCACCATCGACACCGGCGTCCCGGCGCGCAGCACCCGCGCCGCCGCCACGGCGGTCGCGGTCCACCGGCCCAGGCGGCCCTCGAGCGCGTCCCGGCGCCGCACGAGGTCCGGGTAGACGCCGATGCTCGCGGTGTTGAGGAACGGCACCCCGTTGACGTCGGCGACGTCCACGCACACTGCCTGCCCGGCGGTCACCGCGTCGGCGGCGTGCTCGAGCGTCTCCACCCCGAGGTCGCGGGCGAAGTGGTTGAGCGTCCCCGCCGGCAGGACGGCCAGGGGCAGCCCGGCCTCCAGCGCCACCGCCGCGGCGGCCGCCACGCTGCCGTCGCCGCCGGCCACGCCGAGCGCCGTCGCCCGCCCCGACCGCGCCGCCTCCTCGAGCAGGTCGCCCACGCCGCACCCCTCCGACGCGCTCAGCACCTCGGCGCCCGGCAGGAGGCGGCGGATCTCCTCGACGGGGTCGTAGCCCTCCGGTCCCGACCGCGGGTTGACGGCGACCACGAGGCCCTTCCCGTCGGGCAGGGCGGGCGCGCTGCGCGCGGGCCGCACGCGCGCCGGCTCGGTCGGGCGCACGGGCCACCACCGCCGGCCGGCCAGCGCCACGCCGGCCCCGATGGCCAGCCCCGAGACGACGTCGCCGGGGTAGTGCACGCCCACGTGCACCCGCGAGTAGCCGACCGCCACCGCCAGCGGGGCCAGCGCGGCCCCGGCCAGCGGGTCCTCCATCGCCACGCCGGTGGCGAAGGCGGCCGCGGACGACGAGTGGCCGCTCGGGAAGGAGAGGGTGTGCGGCGCCCGGTGCAGCCGGCGGTCGGTGGCCAGGTTCGCCAGGTCCGGCCGCACCCGGCCGAACAGCCGCTTGAGGACGGCGTTGACGATCCCGCTGGCCACCGCCAGCGACCCCACGCCCCGCAGCGCGCCCCGCCGCAGCGACCCGCGGCGCAGCCCGAGCACCAGCGCGATCGCGAACCACAGCTTGCCGTGGTCGGCCGCCCGGGTCAGCCGGCGCAGCCAACGGTCGGCCGGGCTCGCGGGCAGGGCGCCGACGGCGGCGTGCAGCCGGGCGTCCCAGTGGCGCAGCCGCAGCGGGGTCACCCGCCGGACGCTAGTGGAAGGACCCCTCTGTCCCCACCGCTCGCAGGCTCGCGGCGGGACCCTGCACAGGGGCCTCAGGCCTTGCGGCGGGCCCGGTAGGCGGCGACGGTCGAGCGGCTGGCGCAGGTGTTCGAGCAGTACCGGCGGCTGGCGTTGCGCGAGGTGTCCACGTAGACGTCGTCGCAGCCCTCGGCCGAGCAGACGCCGAGCCGCTGCCACCCGTGCTGGGCCACCACGTGGGACAGCCCCATCGCCACCGTCGTCGTCAGCTGCTCGAGCGCGGAGGCGTCGGGGCGGGCGTAGTGCAGGTGGAGCTCGCCGTCGTGGTCGGTGGCGTAGGGGTGCGGCCGGGCCAGGGCGAGCAGCTCGTTGAGCCGGGCGATGACGTCGTCCTGCGACCCGGCGACGGCGACCGCGCGGACCAGGTCGGCGGTGGCGGCGGCGCGGCGGGCCTCGGCGGCGGAGAGCTCCAGCGCCGTCTCGGGGGTGAACCACTCGTCGTGGGTGCGCAGGAACGCGGTCCAGTCCGGGTCCGCCGCGCGGTCGGCGTTGGCCAGGTCGATGGCCAGCTCCACCGCGTTCGACCCGTAGGTGTCGTAGTCCATGTGACTCCCTACCGCCCTGCTATCGTCGTAGGGGGTCAACGGGATTTGACCCCCTACTGTTCCCCTTGCGATCAGCTAAGTGAGTTCGTCGTGCGTTCGTACCTGTCCGTCTGGCGCCTGCCGTCCGCCCCCGTGCTGCTGCTCGCCGGCTTCGCGGGCCGGCTGCCCTCGGCGATGGTCCCGCTGGCGCTGCTGCTCATGGTGCAGCAGCAGACCGGTTCCTACGCCGCCGCCGGCCTCGCGTCGGCGACCTACGGCCTCGCGATGGCGGCCATGGCGCCGGTGCTCGGCCGGCTCGCCGACCGGCGCACCCCGCGCCCGGTCCTGCTCGCCCAGGCCGGCGCCTACCCCCTGCTGCTCGCCGTGCTCGTGGCCGTCGTCCTCGGTGGCGCGCCGGTCGCGGTCGTCGTCACCGCGTCGGCCGCGGCCGGTGCCGCGACGCCGTTGGTGTCGGGCACCGTGCGGGCGCTGTGGTCGCGGGTGGACCCGCGGGTGCGCGGCACCGCCTTCGCCCTCGACGCGACCGCCACCGAGCTGGTCTTCGTCGCCGGCCCCACGCTGGTCGCCACGCTCGCCGTCCTCACCGGCCCGGCGTGGGCGCTCGGCGTCGCCGGCGTGCTCGCGGTGGCCGGCGCGCTGGGCATCGCGACGTCGCGGGCGCTGCGCGACTGGGCGCCCGTGCCGGCCGCCCAGCGCACCAGTCCCTTCGCCACCGTGCTCGCCCCCGGCATGCCGCGGGTGCTGGTCAGCGGCTCGGCGCTGATGCTCGGCTTCGGCGCGCTCGAGGTGGCCATCCCGGCGTTCGCCGACGCCGCCGGCTCGCCCGGGATGTCCGGGCTGCTGCTGGCGCTGTGGTCGCTGGGGTCGGTCGCGGGCGGCCTGTGGTTCGGCGCCCGGGTGGTCAGCGCCTCGCTGCCGCGCCAGTACCGGTGGCTGCTGCTCGGCGTCACCATCGGCCTGGCGCCGCTGGCCGCGGCGTCGAGCCCGTGGGTCCTCGGCGCGCTGCTGTTCCTCGGCGGGACGGCCATCGCGCCGACCCTCACCGTGCAGAACTCGCTGGTCGGCTCGCTCGCCCCGGCACACGCCACCACGGAGGCCTTCACCTGGCTGTCCACGATGGCCACCGGCGCCTCGGCGGTCGGCGCGGCGCTCGGCGGTGCGCTGATCGACGGCCCGCACGGGGTGACCGGCAGCCTGGTGCTGGCGGTGGCCGGCGCCGCCGCCGCGGTGCTGGTGACCCTGCTGCCCGGCCGGCGCGCGGCGTCGTCCCCGCGGGAGCGGATGGCCGTCTGACCCCGCCCTCCCGGCCCGGACCCCGGGCCGGGAGGGCCGCGGAGGCCGCTGGTAGTCTCTCCTCCGGTGGTTCCGGGGGAGACCCGGACCCCGGGAGGCTTCGCCTAGTCCGGTCTATGGCGCCGCACTGCTAATGCGGTTTGGGTTAACCCCCATCCCGGGTTCAAATCCCGGAGCCTCCGCGCACGACAACTGCACAGCACGCACCCGCAGCCCGACGGGCGGAGCCCCCGGCTGCGGACCCCGTGCTCAGCGCGACGCCCGGTCCCCGGACCGGGCGTCTCTGCGTCCACCCGCCCTCGCGGGCGGGTGCCGCCGTCGCCCACGCCTCCCGGCAGAACCGACGCCTCATCCCCGGCGGGGGAGGCGCGACGCCGCCCCGGGCGCTGTCATGGCGCCATGTGCCGCTGGCTCGCCTACTCAGGGAACCCTGTCCTGCTCGAGGACCTGCTCTACCGGCCGGCGAACTCGCTGGTCGTGCAGAGCCTGCACTCACGGCTCGGGGTCGAGACGACCAACGGTGACGGCTTCGGGGTGGGCTGGTACGACGGCCGGCCCTCGCCCGGGCTGTTCCGGAGCACGGACCCGGCCTGGAACGACCGCAACCTGCAGGAGCTCTCCGCGCACGTCGAGGCCCCCCTCGTGGTCGCCCACATCCGGGCCTCGACGGGGACCGCGGTCCAGCAGACCAACTGCCACCCGTTCCGCCACGGCACCTGGCTGTGGGCGCACAACGGCGCCCTGGCCGACTTCCACCGGGTCAAGCGCGACCTGGCGCTGGCCGTCGCCCCGGAGCTGTTCCCCGAGATCGAGGGTTCCACCGACTCGGAGCTGTTCTTCCACCTCGCCCTCACCTTCGGCCTCCAGGAGGACCCGCCCGCCGCGGTGGCCCGGGCCGTGGGGCTCGTCGAGGAGGTCGGCCGACGGCACGGGGTCGACTTCCCGGTCCAGATGACCGTGGTCACCACCGACGGCGAGACGCTGTGGGCCTTCCGGTACTCCAGCGAGGGGCGGTCGCGCTCGCTGTTCACCAGCACCGACGTCTCGACGTTGCGGGCCCAGTACCCGGACAACCCGCTGCTGCACCGGGTGACGGACGACGCCCGGCTCATCGTGTCCGAGCCGCTGGGTGACCTCCGGGGCGCCTGGCACGAGGTCCCCGAGTCCAGCTGCGTGGTCGTGCGCGGCGGCCGGCAGGAGCTGCTCCCCTTCACCGTCGCCGCCCCGGCGATGGTGTGAGCCCGGCCCCCGCGAGGAGTCCCCGTGACACGGTGCCGGCCGGCCCGGCGGTCCCGGTGACGTCGTCCCCGGTGCCGGTCACCCCGCCGACCGGGAGCGCGGGCGCCGCCGGGATCCCCCACGCGGCGGCGACGACCATGGGCGTCGAGGAGGAGTTCCTCCTGCTCCGGCCGGACGGCTCGACCGTCTCCCTGGCGCCGGACCTGCTGCGCTCCCTGCCCGGCGAGGTGCGCCTCCAGCCCGAGCTCATGCAGTTCCAGGTCGAGAGCACCTCCCAGACGCGGACGGACCTGCGCGACGTCGCCGCGGACCTCGTCGGCACCCGGCGCGTGGTGGCCGAGGCGGCCGGGGAGCGCGGCGCCCTCCTGGTGGCCAGCGGCACCCCGCCCTCCGGCGTGCCCGGGCGCGTGGCGGTCACGGCCTCGCCGCGGTACCGGTCGATGCTCGACCGGTGGAGCCCGGCCGGGGAGGACGTCACCTGCGCGACGCACGTGCACGTGGGTGTGCCCTCCCGGGACCTCGGGGTGGCGGTGGTCGAGCGGGTGTGCGGCTGGCTGCCGGTGCTGCTGGCGCTGGGGGCCAACTCGCCGTTCTGGCGCGGCCGGGACACCGGCTGGGCCAGCTACCGGCACGTCGTCCTGCGGGCCTGGCCGACGGCCACGCTGGCGCCGCGGCTGCCGGACGCGGCGGCGTGGGACGGGGCGGTCGCCGAGCGGATCGCCGCCGGGGACGCGCTGGACCCGGCCAGCGTCTACTGGTTCGCCCGGCTCTCGCCGCGCTACCCGACCGTCGAGATCCGGGTCGGCGACGCCGCGCTCACCGTCGCCGAGGCCGTGCTGCTCGCCGGCCTCTGCCGTGCGCTCGTGGTCACCGCGCTGCGGGAGGCGGTCGCCGGCTGCCCGCAGCCGCCGTTGCCGGACGCGACGGTGGCGGCCTCGGTCGTCGCCGCTGCGCGGCGGGGGCTCGGCGGCCTGCTCCTCGATCCCACCAGCGGGCGGTGGACGCCCGGGCGGGACGTGCTGCCCGGCCTGCTCGACCACGTCGGGGCGGCCCTCGAGGAGGCCGGGGACGCCGACCTGGTGCGCCGGTTGCTGGAGGCGCGCCTCGCCGCGCGCTCGGGGGCCGCCCGGCAGCGGGCCCTGCGCCGGCGGGTGGGACCGCGGGGCTTCGTCCCGGCCCTCGCCGCCGCGACCCTGGCCGGTGACCCGGTCGGGTACGAGCCCCCGACTCCCCGGACCCCGGCCGACTGAGCGGGCCGGCCGCGGAGCCCGCTGCCCCGAGCCGGTGGTGCCCGCCGTCACGGGCAGGCCCCCGACGGCGGCCGTGCGGCACCCGCTACACTCGTTCCCGTGCCGCTCGCGCGGTGCCGCACCCGTAGCTCAACGGATAGAGCATCTGACTACGGATCAGAAGGTTAGGGGTTCGAATCCCTTCGGGTGCACGTCTGGTTGAGACAGCACAGCGACCCCGTCCTCTCCCGAGGGCGGGGTCGTCGTGTGTCCGGCCCCCGTGGTCAGGAGCCGGTGCGGGCGGGTCGGCCGGCGGCGGCGCGGCGGCCGTGGCGGGCCCGGGCCCGCGCGTGGGCGCGGGTCAGCAGGTCGCGCACCGTCGCCTCGGTCCGCGGCCCCGGGTCGACCACGCAGACCCACCCCAGCTCGCCGTAGACCGAGTGTGCCAGCACGGTGTCGGCCGCGTCCGGGGCGGGCTCGTCGTCGCCGGCCGGCTCCCGCGGCGCCCGGCCGACCAGCGCGGTGAACTCCTCCCGCCCCACCCCGACGTCCACGCGGAACGTCCCGGGCCGGTCCAGCCGCGAGGACCGGTCGCCGGGCAGGTCCTTCGTCACGACCGTCGCGAACGGCTGCGTCCGCGGCACGACGCCGTCGGGCGCCCAGTAGAGGAAGACGTCGCCCCAGGCCGCCTCCGGCGAGCCGTCGCCCGGGCCCGGCCGCAGCACCAGGACGCCGCCCAGCGAGGTGACGTGCCCGATGATCTCGTCGATGTCCACGCCCTCGAGCGTGGCATTCAGGTGCATGTGGAGGGTCGGGCCCGAGAGGACGGGGAGGGACCGGTGCGGAGTCTCCAGTCGGGCCTGCGGACGGTCGACGTCGCCCGGCGGGCCGGGTGCTCGGTCCAGCACGTGCGCGACCTCGAGGCCGCGGGCGTGCTGCCCGCGGCCGGGCGCACCGCGTCGGGGTACCGCGTCTTCACCGAGGAGCACGTCCGCGCCGCGCTGGCCCACCGCGCGCTCGCGGGCGCCGTCGGCCCGGTGCACGCCGCGGAGCTCCTCCGCGCCGCCCACCGCGACCCGCCGCGGCTGCTCCGCCTCCTCGACGCCGCCCACGCCCGGCTCGACGCCGAGCGGCGCGACCTGGCCCTCGCCCGGGAGGCCGCGGAGCTGATCGCCGGCGAGCCGATCCGGGACGTGCGGCCCTCGGACGCGATGGGCGTCGCCGAGCTCGCCGCGGCCCTCGGCGTGCGCCCGTCGACCCTGCGGCACTGGGACGCCGAGGGGCTGGTCAGCCCGCGGCGGGGAGCCGGCGAGGCCCGCCGCTACTCGCCGGCCGACGTCCGGGACGCCCGGATCGTCCACCAGCTCCGGCGGGCCGGGTACCGCATCGGCCCGCTCCGGGAGCTGGTGCCGCGGTTCCGCGAGGCGGGGCGGCACGACGACGTGCTCGCCGCGCTGGCCGCCCGGGACGCCGACGTCGACGCCCGCTCCCGGGCGCTGTTCGAGGGGACCGCCGCGCTCGCCGCGCTGCTCGGCGCGGGCGTCGCGGGAGGAGGTCGAGGGGCGGGGGGCCGGTCCTGACGGTCTGGCCGCGTTGGTCGGTCCACCGAGCTGTCGGTGGCCACTCGATTGCCGGCTGCCCCCGCCCACGTCCACTGTGAGCGCCGTCACAGGAGGCGTCAACCCCGCCCGGGCGTGTCTCTCAGCCCTCCGTGCCGCGGGGGACGACGACCACCGGGACCGGCGCCGCGCGCACGATCCGGGTCGCCGTCGAGCCGAGGAACACCCGCGCCAGGGGGCCCAGCCGGGACGAGCCCACGACCAGCAGGTCGCCGTCGGACCACCCCGCGGCGGACACCGCGCCCGGCCACCCCGCGCCCCGCGCCACCTCCGTCTCCGGCGGGCCGGGCAGGCCGGCGGCCACCCGGTCCAGCTCCTCCCGCGCCTGCCGGGCCCACGCGGAGCTCACCTCGCGCTCGACGTGCAGACCGGTCTCCGAGGGCAGCAGCGGGTCGCGCTCGGGCGCGAAGGTGACCAGGCGCAGCGGCACCTCCCACGCGGCCGCGGTGCGCCGCACCCAGGCCAGCGCCGCGCGGGAGCGGTCGGTGCCGGCCCACGCGCAGGTCAGCCGGGTCACCCGCCCACCCGGCGCGCCCGCCCGCGCGGCCAGCGCCAGCGGCACGGGGGAGGAGCGCAGCAGGTGCTCGGGCACCGCGCCCTCCCGGCCGAGGACCAGCAGCGTCCCGCCGACCTGCCCCACCACGGTGACCAGCCCGGCCGGCACCGACGGCGCCTCGACGGCGACGGTGCGCACCTCGGCCACCCCGGACTCCCGCAGGGCGTGCGCCGCCCGGCCCTGGCGGGAGCGGACGACGTCGGCGACCCACGTCCGGTACTCGTGGTCCACCCGCGGGTCGGGGAAGCCGCGAGGGACCACCGTGGCCACCACGACGTCGTCCCCGCCCGTGCGGGCGAGCGTCGCGGCCAGGTGGAGGTGCCCCGCGCCGCCGTCCTCGAGGTCGGCGGGGTGGCCGACGACGAGGGTCACCGGGGCGTCCGCAGCGCCGAGTGGGTGCGGGCGTAGGTGGCGTAGACGACCGCGGCGACGGCCAGCCAGCCGGCGAACAGCGCCCAGGTGATGCCGGGCAGCCCCCAGATCAGGTAGAGGCAGAAGGCCACCGACAGCACCGGCACCACCGGGAAGCCGGGCACCCGGAAGCCGCGCGGCAGGTCGGGCTGGGTGCGGCGCAGCACGACCACCCCGATCGACACCACGGTGAAGGCGACGAGCGTGCCCATGCTGGTGAGGTCGACGAGGAAGTCCAGCGGGACGAACCCGGCCAGCAGGCCGACGAACAGCGCGACGGCGACGGTGCCGCGCACCGGCGTCAGCGTGCGGCGGTCGACCTGGCTGAACAGCGACGGGATCATGCCGTCCCGGCTCATCGCGAACAGGATCCGCGTCTGGCCGTACATGGTCACGAGCGTCACCGAGAAGATCGAGACCACCGCCCCGGCGGCCAGGACGACCGCCGGCCAGCGCGACCCGGTGACGTCCTCGAGGATCACCGCGAGGCCGGCCTCCTGCCCCTCGAAGGCGCCGGCGGCCTGGGCGCCGACCGCGGCGAAGGCGACCAGCAGGTACACCGCCGTCACCACGACCAGCGCGCCGATGATCGCCCGCGGCAGCGTCCGGCGCGGGTCGCGCACCTCCTCACCCGCGGTGGAGACGGCGTCCAGGCCGATGAAGCTGAAGAAGATCGACGACGCCGCGGCGCTGACCCCGGCCACCCCCAGCGGGGCGAACGGCGTGAGGTTGCCGGCGTCGAAGGCGGTGAACGCGACGGCGGCGAAGAACAGCAGGACGCAGACCTTGAGCACGACCATGACGGCGTTGGCCCGCGCGGACTCGCTGGCCCCGCGGACCAGCAGCAGCGCGCACAGCGTCACCAGCACGATCGCCGGGAGGTTGACCGCGCCGCCGGCGCCGGGGGCGGAGGACAGGCTCTCCGGGATCCGCACCCCGACCGTGTCGTCGAGCAGCTCGTTGAGGTACTCGCTCCAGCCCACCGACACCGCCGCCGAGCTGACCGCGTACTCCAGCACCAGGCACCAGCCGACGACGTAGGCGACGACCTCGCCGAGGGTCGCGTACGCGTAGGAGTACGACGATCCCGCGACCGGGATGGTGGAGGCGAGCTCCGCGTAGCAGAGCGCGGTGAACCCCGCGGTGATCGCCGCCAGCACGAACGAGACGACGACGGCGGGGCCGGCCTCGGGCACCGCCGTGCTCATCACGAAGAAGATCCCGGTGCCGATGGTGGCGCCGATGCCCAGCCCCATGAGCTGGCCGACGCCGAGGCGTCGGGCCAGCGCCCCGCCCTCGGGCTCGCCGGCGCCGGTCTCCTCGACCATGAGCGCGACCGGCTTCCGGCGGAAGAGCTGGGAGCGCACGGTGGGAGCACTCACGCTGACCTCCTCGACGGCGGGTCGACCGCGCCCACCCTCCCCCTCCTGCGCGGGGGCGGCGAGTTCAGCCCACCCGGCGGAGCACCTCCGGGGTCAGCTCGGCGACCGAGGTGTGGCCGGTGAGGCCCAGCGTCAGGTCGAACTCGCCGAGCACGTCGGAGACGACCTGCCGCACGCCGGCCTCCCCGGCCAGGCCCAGGCCCCAGGCGTAGGGCCGGCCCAGCAGCACCGCCCGCGCCCCCAGCGCGACGGCGACGAACGCGTCCGCGCCGCTGCGGATGCCGCTGTCGAGCAGCACCGGCGCGCGGTCGCCGACCGCCGCGACGACGTCGGGCAGCGCGTCCAGCGCGGAGATCGAGCGGTCGACCTGCCGCCCCCCGTGGGTGCTCACCACGACGCCGTCGACGCCCTCGTCCAGCGCCCGCCGGGCGTCGTCGGGGTGCAGGATCCCCTTGAGCAGGATCGGCAGCCGGGTGCGGGCGCGCAGCCACGCGAGGTCGGCCCAGGTGATCGAGGGCCGCGAGTAGATGGCCTGGAAGGTCTCGACGGCGGCCCGCGGCAGCGGCGAGCGCAGGTTCTCCCGCAGCGGGCCGGGCCAGGCGCGGGCCATGCCGACCATCGCCAGCACCGCGGCCGGCGTCGGGCGCGGCTGGCGGTCCCGCCCGGCGGCCTGCCCGGCCTGGGCGGGCGCGGCGTCCCCGGCCTCGGCGACGCGCCGCTCCACCAGCCGCCGGAACACCGGGTCGGAGGTGTACTGCGCGATGCCCTTGCCGAGCGCGAACGGCAGGTGGCCGAGGTCCAGGTCGCGCGGGCGCCAGCCGAGCATCGTGGTGTCGAGGGTGACCACCAGCGCCTCGCAGCCGGCCGCCTCGGCGCGCCCGACGAGGCTCTCCACGAGCTCGTCGGAGGTGGACCAGTACAGCTGGAACCAGCGCGGCGCGTCGCCCATGGCCCGCGCGCAGGTCTCCATCGGCACCGACGCCTGGTTGGAGAAGACGAACGGCACGCCCAGCGACGCGGCGGCCCGGGCGACGGCGAGGTCGGCCTCCCGGTGCACCAGCTCCAGCGCGCCGACCGGGCCGAGCAGCAGCGGGGCGGGCAGGCGCCGGCCGAACAGCTCGACGGAGGTGTCCCGGGCGCTCACGTCGCGCAGCACCCGCGGGACGACGGCCCACCGGTCGAACGCGGCGCGGTTGGCCCGCTGGGTGGCCTCCGCCCCGGCGCCCCCGGCCACGTAGGCGTAGGCGCGGGCGGTCAGCCGCCGGCGGGCCCGGCGCTGCAGCGGCCGCGCGGTGGTGGGCACCAGCGGCGTGCGCCCGTACACCCCGGCGCGGTAGACCTCGTTCTGGCGGCGGCGACCGGTCCCGGCTGCTGAGTCCACGGGGTCACCGTAGTGACCCGGCTCACCGGTCCCGCCCGCCCCTCGGGGCACCCGCGGTCCCGACACGCCGGGCCGTTCCCCGCGACGCGCCGTCGACCCGTCGTCAACGGGCGTTCACGCACCGCATCATGGGGGAGCGCCGCCGCCGGGCCCACCGGTGCCGCGGCGTGCGCGACCGCTCGAGGGGGAAACGTGCCGGTCGGGTCCGTGCTCAGGCGCACGCCCCGCCCCGTCGTGCCGACGGGGCCCGCTCTCCTGTTCGCCGTGTCCGGCCTCCTGGCGTGTGGGGTGGCGCTCGCCGGCCCCGCGTCGGCCGCCGACGACCCGACCCGGCCCGACGCCCGCGTCACCCACGGGCCGAGCTGCCGCCCCGGCGGGGTCGCCGTCGAGGTGACGGCGGGGACGGTCGCGTACGCGGTCACGCTGGCCACCACGCGCACCCCCGGCGGCGAGGACGCCGCCGAGCTCGCCCCCGGCGAGACCGTGGTGCTGCGGACCGGGGACGTCGACTGGGGCGAGACGATCGACAGCCGGCTGGAGTACGCGGCGCTCGACGGCTCGGGGACGGCGTACGCCGACGAGCTCGACGGGTTCTCCTTCACCCGCCCCGCCGAGGAGGACTGCGCCAAGATCACCGCGCCGCCGTCCGCGGACGTCCCGCCGGCCCCGATGCCGACCCCCGTCCCGGAGCCCGGCGCGCCTGCGGGCGAGGCCGTGCCGATGCCGGTGCCGGGCCTGCCCGCCCCCGAGACCGCGCCCGGCGCTCCCGCCGACGGCCCGCACGCCGGCGCCTCGGTGTCGGCCTCGGCCGACCAGGTCGCGGCCGGGAGCGAGGTCGTGCTGAGCGCCGCAGGCTTCGGCGCGGGGGAGCAGGTCACCGTCAGCGGCCCCGACGGCACGGTGCTCGGGACCGCGGCGGCCGCGCCGGACGGCACGGTCGAGGTGGTCGTCCGCATCCCCGACGGCGGCGTCCCCGGGCCGACGACGCTCGAGGTGGTCGGGACCGACAGCGCGCGCACCGCCGCGGTGGACCTGCGCGTCGCCGCGGCGCAGGGACCGGTCGACCCCGACCCGCTGCCGCTGCCGCTCGTGGCGGCCGGCCTGGCGCTGGTCACCACCGCCACGGGGCTGGTGCTGGCCGCGGGTCGGCGGCGCCCCGCGGACCCGGCCGGGAGCGCCTGACGCGGACCTGGGCCACGATGGGGCGATGCGCCCCGACGACGTGCTGACGACCGGGATCCCGGCCGACCCCGCGGCACTCGCGGGAGCCGCGCCGCGCGCCGCGGAGACGTGGCTGCGGATCGTCCAGGTGCACGACCGGATCACCCACCGGGTCGACTCCGCGCTGCACCGCGAGCACGACCTGTCCCTCACCGGCTTCGAGGCGCTGCGGCAGATCGCCGAGGCGCCCGGCGAGCGCGCCACGATGGGCGAGGTCGCCGAGGCCCTCGGGCTGTCCCGCGCGGGGGTCACCAGCACCGTCGGCCGGCTGGTGGAGCAGGGCCTCGTCGTGCGCGAGCGGCGGCCGGGGGACCGGCGGCTGCTGCACGCGCGGCTCACCGAGGCCGGCCGCGAGCGCGTCCGCGCCGCCGCGGTCACCCACGACGAGCTCGTCGCGCACCTGCTCACCCTCCTGGGGGACGACGCCGCCGTGGTCACCGACGCGCTCGCCCGCGTGTCCGCGGCGACCCGCATCCGCCGCTGACGGAGGGCCCCTGCAGGGGCCGGGACGACGGCGTCCGGAGGAACTTCAAGCCCGTAGTGTTTGCGGGGCGTTCCGCCCGGGCAGGGCGCGATCATGTCCGTGAGCTGCACCGTCGTCGTGCCGACCATCGGCCGGCCGTCGCTCGAGGTGCTGCTCGACGCCCTGGCCGCCATGCCCGGCGCCCGCCCGGCCGAGCTGGTCGTCGTCGACGACCGCCCCACGGGGTCCCCGCTGCGGGTCGACCGGCCGGGTCTCCCCCCGGTCCGCGTCGTCCGCACCGGCGGCGGCGGGCCGGCCTGCGCGCGCAACCTCGGCTGGCGCACCGCCCGCACGGAGTGGATCGCCTTCCTCGACGACGACGTCGTCCCCGACCCCGACTGGTACGAGCGGCTGGCACAGGACCTCGCCGGGCTCCCCGCCGACGTCGCGGGCAGCCAGGGCCGGGTGCGGGTGCCGCTGCCGGAGGACCGCCGGCCCACCGACTGGGAGCGCGGCACCGCGGGCCTGGCCACCAGCTCCTGGATCACCGCCGACCTCGCCTACCGCCGCGCCGCGCTGGCCGCGGTCGGCGGGTTCGACGAGCGCTTCCCCCGCGCCTTCCGCGAGGACTCCGACCTCGCGCTGCGGGTCATGGACACCGGCGCCCGGCTGGTGCGCGGGCAGCGCTGGATCACCCACCCGGTCCGGCCCACCGACCGGTGGGTGAGCGTGCGGGTGCAGGCCGGCAACGCCGACGACGTCCTCATGCGCCGCCTGCACGGCCCGACCTGGCGGCAGCGCGCCGACGCCGCGGTCGGCCGCCGGCCGCGGCACCTCGCCGTCACCACCGCCGGGCTCGCCGCGCTCGGCCTGGCCGCCGCCCGACGTCCCCGCGCCGCCGCGGCCGCGGCGCTGGCCTGGGCCGCCGGCACCGCCGAGTTCGCCTGGGCGCGCATCGCCCCCGGCCCGCGCGACCGGGCCGAGGTGGCCACCATGGCGCTGACCAGCGCGGTCATCCCGCCGCTGGCCACCTGGCACTTCCTGCGCGGCGCGGTGCGGCACCGTCGCGTGACCCCGTGGCGCGGGCTGCCCGACCTGGCGCTGTTCGACCGCGACGGCACGCTGGTGCACGACTTCCCCTACAACGGCGACCCCGACTGGGTCCGCCCGGTCGACGGCGCCCGCGAGGCCCTGGACGCCCTGCGCGCCCGCGGGGTCCGCGTCGGCGTGGTGAGCAACCAGTCCGGCGTGGCCCGCGGGATCGTCACCCGCGACCAGGTGGACGCCTGCATGGCGCGGCTGGCCGAGCTGCTCGGGCCGTTCGACACGCTGCAGGTCTGCCCGCACGGCCCCGACGACGGCTGCGACTGCCGCAAGCCCGCGCCGGGGATGGTCAAGGCGGCGTGCGCCGAGGCGGACGTCGACCCGGCGCGGACCGTCGTCGTCGGGGACATCGGCGCCGACGTCGAGGCCGCCGCGGCCGCCGGCGCGCGCGGGATCCTCGTGCCCACCCCGGTGACCCGGCGGCAGGAGGTCGAGGCCGCCCCGCACGTGGCCGCGACGTTGACCGCGGCGGTCGACGACGTCCTGGCCGGCCGGTGGTGAGGCCGCGCCGGGGCACCGTCCTCGTCGCCCGGCTCGACAACGCCGGCGACGTCCTCCTCCAGGGACCGCTGGTCCGCGCCGTCGCCGCGTCGGCGGAACGCGTCGTGTTCCTCGCCGGTCCCGCCGGCGCCGAGGCGGCCGCGCTGCTGCCCGGCGTCGACGAGGTCTGGACCTGGGCCTGCCCGTGGATCCTCGGCGACCCGCCGCCGGTCGACCCCGCCGACCTCGCCGCGCTCACCGACCGGGTGCGCGTCCTGGCCCCCGACGAGGCGGTCGTCAGCACCTCGTTCCACCAGTCCCCGCTGCCGCTGGCGCTGCTGCTGCGCACCGCCGGCGTCCCCCGGATCTCGGCCACCAGCGTCGACTACCCGGGCTCCCTGCTCGACGTCCGGCACCGGGTCGACGACGACCTGCCCGAGCCCGAGCGGGCGCTGTCGCTGGCCCGCGCGGCCGGCTTCGACCTGCTCGACGGCGACGACGGCCGGCTCGCGGTGCGCCGCCCCCTGCCGCCGGCGCCGCACGATCCGGGCTACGTCGTGCTGCACCCCGGCGCCTCCGTCCCCGCCCGCGCCTGGCCCGCCGAGCGCTGCGCCGAGGCCGTCGAGGCGCTCGCCGACGCCGGCCACCGGGTGCTGGTCACCGGCGGGCCGGGGGAGCGGGCGCTCACCGCCGCCGTCGCCGGCACCCGCGGGACCGACCTCGGCGGGGCCACGACCCTGCCGGAGATGGCCGCGCTGCTCGACGGCGCCGCGGCCGTCGTCGTCGGCAACACCGGCCCCGCGCACCTCGCCGCCGCCGTCGGCACCCCGGTGGTCTCGCTGTTCAGCCCGGTCGTCCCGGCGGTCCGGTGGGCGCCCTACGGCGTCCCGACCGTGCTGCTCGGCGACCAGGACGCGCCCTGCCGCGACACCCGGGCCCGCGTGTGCCCGGTGCCCGGCCACCCCTGCCTCTCGTCGGTGAGCGCCGCCGACGTCGTCGCCGCCGTCCAGAAGGTCAGCACCGAGAAGGTGATCGCCGCATGAGGGTCCTGGTCTGGCACGTGCACGGCTCCTGGACGACGGCGTTCGTCCAGGGCCCGCACGAGTACCTGGTCCCGGTGACCCCCGACCGGGGGCCCGACGGGCTCGGCCGCGCGCGCACGTGGGACTGGCCCGCCTCGGCCCGCGAGGTGACGCCGGAGCAGCTGCGCAACGAGCACGTCGACGTCGTCGTGCTGCAGCGGGTGCGGGACCTGGAGCTGGTCCGCGAGTGGCTGGACCGCGAGCCCGGCCGGGACCTGCCGGCGGTGTTCCTCGAGCACAACGCCCCCGGACTGGAGGAGGGCGCCGCGCCGGTGCCCCACACCCGCCACCCGATGGCCGACCGCGACGACGTCCCGATCGCGCACGTCACCCACTTCAACCGGCTCTTCTACGACAACGGCCGCGCCCCGACGACGGTGGTCGAGCACGGCATCGTCGACCCCGGCGAGCGCTGGACCGGCGAGCTGGCCCGCGCCGCCGTCGTCGCCAACGAGCCGGTGCGCCGCGGCCGCACGGTCGGCGCCGACCTGCTGCCCGGGCTGGCTGCCGCCGCCCCGGTCGACGTGTTCGGGATGGGCCTGTCCGGCCTGCACGAGCGGTACGGGCTGGACCCCGGCCGGGTGGCGCTGCACGACGACCCGCCGCAGGCCGCGATGCACGCCGAGCTGGCCCGCCGCCGGGTCTACGTGCACCCCGTCCGCTGGACCTCCCTCGGGCTCTCCCTGCTCGAGGCGATGCACCTGGGCATGCCGGTGGTCGCGCTCGCGGCCACCGAGGTGGTCGAGGCGGTGCCGCAGGGCGCCGGCGTGCTGTCCACCCGGCCCGAGGTGCTGTGGGACGCGGTCCGCACCTACCTGCACGACGAGGACGCCGCCCGGCTGGCCGGCAAGGCGGCGCGCGCCGCCGCGCTGGAGCGGTACGGGCTTCCCCGGTTCCTCTCCGACTGGGACACCCTGCTCGAGGAGGTCACCCGATGAGGACGCACCGGGCTCCCGGCGCACCGCTGCGCGTCGACCTGGTCAGCGAGCACGCCTCGCCGCTGGCGGCCATCGGCGGCGTGGACGCCGGCGGGCAGAACGTGCACGTCGCCGCCCTGGCCGCGGGTCTGGCCGCGCGCGGCCACGAGGTCACCGTGCACACCCGCCGCGACGACGCGGACCTGCCCGACGAGGTGCCCACCGCCGACGGCTACGTCGTCGCGCACCTGACCGCCGGACCGGCGGAGGCGCTGCCCAAGGACGAGCTGCTCGGGCACATGCCGGCGCTGGCCGCCGCGCTGCGCGCCCGCTGGGCGGTGCGGCCGCCCGACGTCGTCCACGCCCACTTCTGGATGAGCGGCCTGGCCGCCGTCGAGGCCGCCGGCAGCCTGCTCACGCCGGTGCCGGTGCTGCAGACCTTCCACGCCCTCGGCTCGGTCAAGCGCCGCCACCAGGGCGACGCCGACACCTCCCCGGCCGGGCGCATCGAGCTCGAGCGGGACCTGTGTGCGGCCGTCGACCACGTGGTGGCCACCTGCAGCGACGAGGTGTTCGAGCTGCGCCGGCTGGGCCTGTCGCGCGACCGCGTGTCCATCGTCCCGTGCGGCGTCGACACCACCGAGTTCACCCCGCGCGGCCCCGTGGCGCCGCGCTCGGGCCGGCCGCGGCTGCTCGTGCTCGGCCGGCTGGTGGAGCGCAAGGGCCAGGAGGACGCCGTCCGCGCGCTGGCCGCCGTCCCGGACGCCGAGCTCGTCGTCGTCGGCGGCCCGCCGGCCGGCGCGGTCGACGCCGACCCCGAGGTCCGCCGGCTGCGCGCCGTCGCCGCCGAGGTCGGCGTCGCCGACCGGGTGTGCTTCGCCGGGTCGGTCGCCCGCGCCGACGTGCCCGCGTGGGTGCGCTCGGCCGACGTCGTCCTGGCCGTGCCCTGGTACGAGCCGTTCGGCATCACCCCGCTGGAGGCGATGGCCTGCGGCCGCCCGGTGGTCGCCACCGCCGTCGGCGGGCTGCAGGACTCCGTCGCCGACGGCGTCACCGGCGACCTCGTGCCACCCCGCGACCCGGCCCGGCTCGGCGAGGTCCTCGCCGCGCTGCTGGCCGACGACGCCCGCCGCGCCGCCTACGGGGCGGCCGGGGTGCGGCGCGCCCGCGCCCGCTACCGGTGGGCCCGCGTGGCCGCCGACACCGAGGCCGTCTACCGGCAGGTCCTGTCCACCCGGCGTCCCGTCGAGGCCGTCCGATGAGCGCCCTTGGAGGTCGCCCCGTGAGTGTCGCTCCCCACCATGCCCACGAGAGCACGGCCGGCGGGGTCGTCCCGCCCGACTCGTGCACGCACCTCACCGGCCGCGACCACGTCGCGTCCCTGCACGCGGCCGTGCGCAGCCTCGACGCCGCGGTCGACACCCTCGACCGCTGGGGCCGGCTGCTGGCCGACGTGCTGTGCGGGGAGTCCCGCGGGCGGCTGCTGGCGGCCGGCAACGGGGGCAGCGCCGCGCAGGCGCAGCACCTCACCGCCGAGCTCGTGGGCCGCTACCGCGCCGACCGGCCGCCGTTCTCGGCGATCTGCCTGACCGCGGAGACCTCCTCGCTCACCGCGATCGCCAACGACTACCCGGCCGACGAGCTGTTCGCCCGCCAGGTCGAGGCGCACGGGCGAGCCGGTGACGTCCTGGTGCTGCTGTCCACCTCCGGCCGCAGCCCCAACGCCGTCGCCGCCGCCCGCCGGGCGCACGAGTGCGGCATCACCGTCCTGTCGATCACCGGTCCCGCCCCGAACCCGCTGGCCGCGGCCTCCGACGAGGCGGTCTGCATCGACTCCCCGTGGACGGCGACCGTGCAGGAGTGCCACCTGGTCGCGCTGCACCTGCTGTGCGCCGCCTTCGACGCCGCGGTGCTGGCCGAGCCCGCCCGGGTGCCGCAGACCCGCCTCGGGATCGCGAAGTGAGGCCGCTGGTCGTCGTCGGTGACGCGCTGCTCGACGTCGACCTGGTCGGCACCGCGTCGCGGCTGACGCCCGACGCGCCGGTGCCGGTGGTCGAGGACCTGGAGACCCGCGAGCGCCCCGGCGGCGCGGCGCTGGCCGCGGTGATCGCCGCGCAGGCCACCGACCGCGAGGTCGTGCTGGTCGCCCCGCTCGCCGACGACGACGGCGCGGCCCGGCTGCGGGCGCTGCTGGCCGGGCGGGTGCGGCTGGTCGCCGTCCCGGCCACCGGCGGCACCGCGGTCAAGCGGCGGGTGCGCGTCGGCGACCACTCGGTGGTCCGGCTGGACAGCGGCGCGGCCGCCGTCACCCTCGGCGAGCTGCCCGAGGAGGCGCGCGCGGCCGTCCGCGACGCCGCCGCGGTGCTGGTCGCCGACTACGGGCGCGGCACCACCGCCGACCCCGCCGTCCGGGCGCTGCTGGCCGAGGCCGGCGGGCCGGTCGTGTGGGACCCGCACCCGCGGGGTGCCGACCCGGTGCCGTCGGTCCGGCTGGTGACGCCCAACGGCTCCGAGGCCGCCCGCGTGGCCGCGGTCGCGGGCGTGCCCGCCGACGGCGACGGCCTGGCCGCCGTCGGGGCGCGGGCCGAGGCACTGATCCGGCACTGGGGCGTGGGCGCGGTCGTGGTGACCCTCGGCGCCCGCGGCGCGCTGCTGTCCTACGGCGAGGGCGCGCCGATGGTCGTGCCCGCCGTGCCGGTGACCGGCGGCGACCCGTGCGGCGCCGGCGACTCCTTCGCCGCCGCGGCGACGCTGGCCCTCGCCGACGGCGCGGTGACCGGCGAGGCGGTGGCCGCGGCGGTCGCCTTCGCCGGCCGGTTCGTCGCCGCGGGCGGCGCCAGCAACTGGAACGGGGCGTGGGACACCACCGCGGTGCCGCAGCCGAACGTGGCCGCCGAGGACGGCGTGTCCGCCCTGCTCGCCCGGGTGCGCGCCGCCGGCGGCACGGTGGTGGCCACCGGCGGCTGCTTCGACCTGCTGCACGCCGGGCACGTGGCCACGCTGCGCGCCGCCCGCGGGCTCGGGGACTGCCTGGTCGTGTGCATCAACTCCGACGACTCGGTGCGCCGGCTCAAGGGCCCGTCGCGGCCGCTGGTGACCGCGGCCGACCGCGCGCGGGTGCTCGAGGCGCTGGAGTTCGTCGACGCCGTCGTGGTGTTCGACGAGGACACCCCCGCCGAGGTGCTCGACCGGCTGCGGCCCGACGTCTGGGCCAAGGGCGGCGACTACGCCGGCGCCGACCTGCCCGAGGCCGCGGTGCTGCGGCAGTGGGGCGGCCAGGCGGTCGTCCTGCCCTACCTGGACGGCCACTCGACCACCGCCCTGGTCGAGCGCTCGCGCGTCTAGCGGCGGGAATGGCCATCTCCGCCGCCTCCGACGGGCGGCCGGTGGCGGTCGTCCTGCGGCCGCTGGGGCTCGGTGACCTGCTCACCGGCGTCCCGGCGATCCGGGCCGTGCGGGCGGCCGTGCCGGACCACCGGCTGGTCCTCGCGACGACGGCCGCGCTCGCGCCGCTGGCCGGGCTGGTCGACGTCGTCGACGAGGTGCTGCCCGCCCGCGAGCTCGAGCCGCTGGACTGGTCCGGGCCGCCGCCGGAGCTCGCCGTCGACCTGCACGGCAAGGGGCCGGCCTCGCACGTCGTCGTCGCCGACCTGCACCCGCGGCGGCTGCTCACCTTCGCCAGCCCCGGCTACCCGGGCCCGGCCTGGTATCCCGACGAGCACGAGGTCCGGCGCTGGTGCCGGCTGGTGTCCGAGGGCCTGGGCGTGCCCGCCGACCCCGACGCGCTCGACCTCGCCGTCCCGGACGTGCCGCCGGTGGTGCCCGGCGCCGCGCTCGTGCACCCCGGGGCGGCGTTCCCCGGCCGGCGCTGGCCACCGGAGCGGTTCGCCGCGGTCGCGCGGTGGCTGGCCGACGCCGGGCACGACGTCCGCGTCACCGGCGGGCCGGCCGAGCGGGAGCCGGCCTGCGCCGTGGCGCGCGGGGCGGGACTGTCCGACGACGCGGTGCTCGCCGGGCGCACCTCCACCCTGGAGCTCGCCGCCACGGTCGCCGCGGCGCGGGTGGTGGTCAGCGGCGACACCGGCGTCGCGCACCTCGCCACCGCCTACCGCCGGCCGTCGGTGGTGCTGTTCGGCCCGGTGTCCCCGGCACTCTGGGGCCCGCCGCCGCGCCCCCAGCACGTCGTGCTCTGGCACGGCGACGGCACCGGCGACCCGTGGGGCACCGAGCTGGACCCGGCCCTGGCCGAGGTGACCGTCGACGAGGTGACCGCGGCGCTGGAGCGCCTGGACCTCTAGCGGCGCCTAGCGCTGGCGCAGCGCGTCGAAGAGGACGCCCTGCAGGTCGTTGGGGTCGACGGCGGAGTAGGCGGCGCCGCCGGTGGCCTGCGCGATCTGCTCGAGCGCCGCGACGTCGGCGTCCGGGCCGAGCGCGACGCCGATCACCTTCACCGGCCGCTGCGGGTCGGCCTCGTCCTGCAGCGTCTGCACCAGCTGGTCCAGCGCGATGCCCGACGAGTCCTCGTTGGTGCCGTCGGTGACGAGGACGACGCTGCTCACCGCGTTCGGGTCGTACTGCTCACGCGCGGCGCGGACCGCGGCCAGCGCGGTGTCGAACAGGCCGGTGCCGCCCGGGGAGAGCCGGCCGGGGAGGCTGTCGAGCTGCTCGTCGAGCGCGTCGCGCTGGGTGCCGCCGTCGACCTCGTCCTCGAGGGCGCGGATGGGGGTGAGCTCCACCCAGTCCTGCACGCCCTGCAGCTGGTAGGCGAAGACCCACAGCCCGATCGACGAGGTGCCGGGGATGAGGGTGAGCGCGCTCTTGGCGGCGTCCCGGGCGAGCGTGGCGCGGGTGCCGTCGCCGGCGGGGGCCTCCATCGACTGGGACACGTCGATGACGGTGAGCAGCCGCGACGGGGCGGCGAGCCGGGCGAGCTCGGCCAGCAGGCCCTGCACCTGCTCGGCGTCGACCGGCAGCACCTCGGGCGCCTGCTCCTGCACGCCGGGGCCCGGGTCGGTCGGCGCGGTCCCGTCCGCGTCGCGGAAGCCGGCGGCGAGGACGGCGGTGCCCGCGGCCTCCGACGTCAGCGCCCGGACGACGGCGTCCACGGCGGCCCGGTCGTCGTCCCCGGGGGAGCCGACCCGCAGCACCGGGTAGTCCAGCTCCGGCGAGCCCTCGGCCGGGTAGACCGCGACCAGCCGGGGGTCCTCGACGCCGCGGTTGACGCTGATGACCTCCTGCTCGCTCACCGGCACCAGCGGGGACTCGGGGTCGCCGGACTGCGCCGTGGCCAGCGCGTCGGCGGGGCTGACGGCCGGCCCGCGGCGGGCGGCCAGGACCGCCTGGACGACGGCGTTGTCCGCCGCGTCGCCGCCGCCCAGGGACGCGCGGACCGCGGCCAGCGCGGCGACGCCCTCGGCGCTGGCGGCGAGGTCCGGGACGGCGACCGGGCGGGCCCCGGACAGGGCCTCGCTCCACTGCGGCGCCTGCCCGCTCCAGCCGAGCGCGTCGGCCGCGGCCCGGCTGGTGCCCAGCACGACCGGCGAGGTGGCCATGGAGCCGGACGGGTCGAGCGGCGCGTCGCCGGCCCGCACGGCCCACAGCGAGCTGTCGGGCACCCACACCTGGGGCAGCGCGGAGCCCTCGAGGGCGGAGAGGTCGCCGACGGTCTGCAGCGGCTCCTGGGCGGTGACCTCCGCGGTCGCACAGGCGCCGCCGCCGAGGTCCTGGGGGTCGGCGAGGAGGTCCCGGGCGACGTCGCCGAGCTCGGGGGCGACGGTCACGCGGACGGTGCGGGTGGTCTCGCACCCGTCGCTGCTGCCCGAGCCGGCCAGCCACCACACCACGCCGCCGGCGACGAGTGCGACCACGACCAGGGCCACGACCAGCGCGACCGGGGCCGGGCGCTGCACACGGCGCATGGAGTTGGTGTCGGCGTGGCGGCCCATCGGTAGCTCTCCGTCGGTGTCCGGTTCCTCGGCGTGCCCCCTAGCCGCCCGTCCCAATGTAAACGTGAATCAGGACACGGAGGAGGGGTGGTGCGGAGAAGTGGCCCAGGACACCCGGCGGGCTCAGCCGACGCGCAGCGCGGCGGCCTCCCGCTGCTCGGCGAACCAGGCGACCGTGCGGCGCAGGCCCTCCTCGGAGGGGACCGTGGGCCGCCAGCCGAGCAGTTCCTCGGCGCGGCGGGTGTCGGGCCGGCGGACCTTCGGGTCGTCGACAGGCAGGTCGATGTGCTCGATCCCCGACGACGACCCGGTCAGCTCGATGATCCACTGCGCCAGCCGCAGCATCGACAGCTCGTCGGGGTTGCCGATGTTCACCGGGCCGGGCTGGTCGGAGCAGGCGAGGGCGAGGATCCCGCGGACGGTGTCGTCGACGTAGCAGATCGAGCGGGTCTGCGAGCCGTCGCCGGCCACGGTCAGCGGCCGCCCGGCCAGCGCCTGGCCGACGAAGGCGGGGATGGCGCGGCCGTCGTCGGGGCGCATGCGCGGCCCGTAGGTGTTGAAGATCCGCACGATGGCGGTGTCGGTGCCCTTGGACGTGCGGTACGCGGTGGTCATCGCCTCGCTGAACCGCTTGGCCTCGTCGTAGACGCCGCGCGGGCCCACCGGGTTGACGTTGCCCCAGTACTCCTCGGGCTGGGGGTGCACCAGCGGGTCGCCGTAGACCTCCGAGGTGGAGGCCAGCACGTAGCGGGCGCCCTTCTCGTGGGCCAGGCCCAGGGTGTGCAGGGTGCCCAGGCTGCCGACCTTGAGCGTCTCGATCGGCATCCTCAGGTAGTCGAGGGGGCTCGCCGGCGAGGCGAAGTGGAGCACGAGGTCCACGGGGCCGGGGACGTGCACGAAGTCGGTGACGTCGCAGCGCACCAGGCGGAAGCCCGGGTGGTCGACGAGGTGGACGACGTTCTCGGGCGAACCGGTGAGGAAGTTGTCGAGGCACACGACCTCGACGCCGCGGTCGAGCAGGTGCTCGCACAGGTGGGAGCCGAGGAACCCGGCGCCGCCGGTCACCACCGCCCGCCGGATCGTCCGCGCCGCGTGCACCATGCCGTGCTCCTCGTCTCGCCGTCGTACCCCGCGCGGGGGCCTGCGGGAGGCCCTACCCGGAGATCAACAGCCGACACTTCGGGAGCTGAGTGTTCGTGCGCGGGTCCCCCGGGACGGCGAACGGGCCGCCGACCCCCGGGAGGGGATCGACGGCCCGCTGCCGTGCGAGCGGAGGGCGAGCCTCCGACTAGTTGACCGGCTCCTCGTCCGGGATGCCGTTCTCCGGCGGGGTGGCGGCCTCGCCGTCGTACTCCTCGATGTCGGCGTCGCCGTTGTTGGTGACGAGCACGGGGGTCAGGTCCTCCGAGCCCTGGCCGACGATCCGGCTGACCGACATGCCGCTGTAGCCGGCGTGGCTGTCCTCCGAGTAGCGGAAGGGCGAGAAGCCCGGGCCCTCCCACTCGGAGCCGGCCTGCTCGACGGCGGCGACCAGGTCGTCACGCGTCGGGTTCTGGCCGGCCGACTGCAGGGCCTGCACCATCGTGTAGGCCTGCGACATGCCGTAGATCCGGTAGTTGGAGAGCTCGCCCTCCTGGCCCGACTCGTCCCAGACCCGCTGGAACAGCTGGATCCAGGGGTTGTCCGGCTGGTCGACCGTCGGGATGTACTCGGTGGTCAGGACGCCGTCGAGCAGGCTGGCGTCACTGACCTGGCCCTCGGAGAAGCGGGCCAGCAGCGAGCCGACCAGCTGCGGGTCCGAGCCGATGTTCGAGTAGAACCACTGCGGCCGGTAGCCGAGCTGCAGCGCGGTCAGCTGCGACAGCGCGGTGTAGCTGGGCACGTTGAAGCCGATGACGAAGTCCGCACCGGCGGCCTGCAGGGCCGAGATCTGCGGCCGGACGTCGGTGTTCCCGGGGACGTAGGTCTCCTCGGCGACGATCTGGTCCTCGAGGTACCGGCGGGCACCGGCGGCGCCGTCCTCGCCGAGGTCGTCGGCCTGCAGGAACAGGCCGACCTTGGCGTCGGGGTAGTTCTCGGCCACGTACTGGCCGATGATCTTGGCCTCGATCTCGTAGTCGGGCTGCCAGCCGAAGGTGTACGGCTTCTCCTCGACGTCGTCCCACAGCCGCGAGCCCGACGAGACGAACAGGTCGGGCACGCCCTCGCTGTTGAGGAAGTCGGTGACCGCGTTGTGGGTCGGCGTGCCCAGGCCCGACATGAGCGCGAAGACCTCGTCCTCGAGGACGAGCTGGTTCACGACCTGGCTGGTGTTGGTCGGGTTGTAGGCGTCGTCCCGGTAGACGAACTCGATCTGCCGGCCGTTGACGCCGCCGTTGGCGTTGACGTAGTCGAAGTACGCCTGCACACCGGTCGGGATCTCGCTGTAGCCGGGCGCCGCGACACCGGTCAGCGGGTAGTGCGCACCCAGCTTGATCGTGTCCTCGGTGATGCCGACGTCCGAGGCCTCGTTCTCCTCGCTGCCGCCACCGCCGCCGCCACCGGAGTCCCCGCCGCCGCAGGCGGCCAGGGTGGTGGCGACGGTCGCCGCGGCCACGAAGCTGACGAGGCGTCGTGAGGATCGTGTCAAGGGTTCTCCTCTGGAGGGACCCGGGCGCCGTCGCCCGGGGGTCTGGTGGGGGGTGGGGAAGCGGAGGTGCGGCCGCTGGCCGGGGTGGGGGACAGCCGTCGGGTCCCGGCTCCTCACCCCCTGGCGCGGGCGGCGCCGCGCCGCGCGCGCTGCTTCATCCAGGCCAGCCGGACGGACCCGACCAGGCCGGCGGGGGCGAAGAGCATGACCAGCACGAGGATCACGCCGTAGACGACGTAGGAGATCTCGGCGGCCTGGGCGGCGTCCATGTCGAAGGACTCCCCGAGGTCCCGCAGGTACCGCGGCAGGAAGACCAGCAGCGCCGAGCCGATCAGCGCGCCGAAGAGGCTGCCCAGCCCGCCGATGACGATCGCGGTCAGCAGGGACAGCGACAGGACGATGGTGAACGCCGTGGGCGCGGTGAGCCGGACGACGAGGGCGAGCACCGCGCCGGCCAGGCCCGCGGCCGCGGCGCTGACGACGAACGCCGTCACCCGCCAGGCGCCCAGGTCGATGCCGGCCAGCTCGGCGGCGACCTCCTGGTCGCGCACCGCGCGCCAGGTGCGGCCGACCCGGCTGCGCATGAGGTTGGCCAGCAGGAAGTAGGTGAGGAGCAGGCAGGCGACGGCGATGTAGGCGATCCACTTGACGCCCGAGGCCGAGTTGCCCGACAGGGTGCGGATCGTCTCGACGAACCAGTCCGGCCGGTCCGGGGTGGAGACCGTCAGGCCCTGCTCACCACCCAGGGTGTCGGAGAAGTACAGCGCCAGGCCGGGCAGGCCGACGGCGAGCGCGAGCGTCGCGCCGGCCAGGTAGGGGCCGTGCAGGCGGGCCGCGGCCACCCCGACGATCGCGCCGACGAGCGAGGTGAGGGCCACCGCGATCAGGAAGACCACGGCCAGCGGCAGGGGCTCCTCGGCGTCGAGCAGCAGCGCGGTGGTGTAGCCGCCGACGGCCATGAGCGCGCCGTGCCCGAGGGAGATCTGCCCGTTGAGGCCGGTCAGCACGGTCAGCCCGCCGGCCGCGATGGCGTAGTAGGCCACGTAGCCGATCTGGGCGTTGAAGCCGAGGTCGGTGGACTCGAGCAGGATCACCGCGAGGACGGCGCCGATGACGAGCACGACCAGGTGCCGCAGCAGCGTGTTGCGCGGCAGGAACGTGCGGCCACCGGTGGCCTGGGCCGAGCTCGCGTCGGCCGCGGCCGTCGCCAGCGACGGCGCGTCGGAGGACGCGGCGCCGGGCTGTGCGGGGGATGCGGGGGTCTGCAGGTCGCTCATGCGGCTCACGCCCTCCGGGTCTGGGTGGTCGAGAAGAGGCCGCCGGGCCGGACGAGCAGGACGATCACGAGGACGACCAGGGCGGCCAGGCCGACCAGCTCGTCGGCGACGTACCCGCGGACGTAGCTCAGCAGCAGGCCGAGCAGCAGCCCGCCGACGACGGCGCCGACGGGCGAGTCGAGCCCGCCGAGCACCGCGGCGACGAAGCCGAACACGATCAGCGAGTCCATGAACGTCGGGGTGACGAAGGCGGTCTCGGCGGCGATGAGCATCCCGGCCAGCGAGCCGACGACGGCGGCCAGCGCCCAGCCCAGGGTGAGCATCCGGCCGACCCGCACGCCGAGCAGCCGGGCGACCTCCTGGCCGAACGCCGAGGCGCGCATGGCCAGGCCGACGCGGGTGAACCGGAACAGGGCGGTCAGACCGGCCATGACCACCAGCACCGCGAGGAGGGTGAACACGGTGTTGGGGCTCAGCGCCAGGTTCGAGTCACCGACGGTGAAGCCGATGTTCGAGAACGGCGGGACGAAGGCCCGCTGGTTGACGCCGAACAGGACCGAGATCAGCGCCTGGAACGCGATGAACAGGCCGAGGGTGACGATGACCGCGTTCAGCTCCGGCCCGCCCTCGACCGGGCGGATGACGACCCGCTCGACGACCGCGCCGATGACCAGGCCGGCGAGCAGGGCCACGACGAGACCGACCCAGTAGGACTGGCCGTTCTCGATGAGGGCGAGGGCGATGAAGGTGGTGAGCGCGGCCATCGCGCCCTGCGCGAAGTTGACGATCCGGGTGGACCGCCAGATGAGCACGAGGGCCAGGGCGAACGCCGCGTAGACCGCTCCGTTGATCACCCCGCCGAGGGTGAGGTTGACGAACTCTCGCACTGGGGGCTGCCTTCCTGGTGCTGCGGGGAGCGGGGGTCTAGAAGCCGAGGTAGGCGTGCCGGAGGTCCTCGTCGCCGGCGAGCCGGGCGGCGTCGTCGGTGACCACGACCCGGCCCAGGTTCAGCACGACGCCGGTGTCGGCCACCGACAGCGCGCTGCGCGCGTTCTGCTCGACCAGCAGCACCGACAGGCCCTCGGTGTCGACCAGGTGGCGGACCAGGCCGAAGATCTGCGCCACGATCCGCGGGGCCAGGCCCAGGGACGGCTCGTCGAGCAGCAGGACCTTCGGCCGGGCCAGCAGCGCGCGGCCGATGACGAGCATCTGCCGCTCACCGCCGGACAGCGTGTGCGCCGTCTGGTTGCGCCGCTCCCTGATCCGCGGGAAGAGGTCGTAGACGCGGTCGAACTCGTCCTGCCCGACCTTGCCGCGGAACAGCGAGCCGACCCGCAGGTTCTCCTCGACGGTCAGCTCGGCGATGACGCCGCGGCCCTCGGGGACGTGCGACATCCCCTTGGTGACCATGGCCTCGACGGGGGCGCGGGTGACGTCCTCGCCGCCGAGCACCACCCGGCCGGCGGTGGGCCGCACCAGGCCGCTGATCGTGCGCAGCAGCGTCGTCTTGCCCGCGCCGTTGGCCCCGAGCACCGCGGTGATCCGGCCCTGCTCGGCGCGGAGGGTCACGCCGTCGAGCGCCCTGACCGGGCCGTAGGAGGCCGACAGGCCCTCGACCTCGAGGAGGGCGGTGGCCGTCGCCGTGCCGCCGGCGGTGCCCGTGGCGCCCTTGGTCAGGCCGGTGCCGGCGGTGCTCCCGGCGGCGCCCGCCGCGGTGCTGCCGTGCGCCTCAGCCACGGGTCGTCCCCCCGTCGGTCGCGGCCAGCTCGCTGGCGTCGGTGGTGTCGTCGACGGCGTCGCCGAGGTAGGCCTCGGTGACCGCCGGGTCGTTCTGGACCTGCTCGGGGGTGCCGTCGGCGATCTCCTTGCCGGAGTCGAGCACCGTGATGTGGTCGCACACCCGCATGACCAGGTCCATGTGGTGCTCGACCAGCAGGACGCTCATCCGGCCGCTGAGGTGCTGGATGAGCTCGCCGAGCTCGTGCATCTCGTCCTCGCTGAGGCCGGAGGCCGGCTCGTCGAGCAGCAGCAGCTCGGGCTCGGAGACCAGCGCGCGGGCCAGCGCCACCCGCTTCTGCACCGGGTACGGGAGGCTGCCGGGGTAGCGCGCGGCGTAGCCCTCGGCCTCCAGCTCGGTGAGGGCGGCCGTGGCCCGCTCGCGCAGGCGGGCGTCGTCCTTGTCGGACGTCGGGATCGCGAGGAGCGCGGAGAAGAAGCCGGCGCGGGCGTGCTTGTGCGCCCCGACCATCACGTTCTCGAGCACCGTCAGGCCGGGGAACAGGCCCACGCCCTGCAGGGTGCGGGCGATGCCGAGCTTCGCGAGCTGGTTCGGCCGCAGCCGCCGCAGCTCCTCGCCTCGCCACACGATCCGGCCCTCGGTGGGGCGGACCAGCCCGCAGGCCACGTTGAACATCGTCGTCTTGCCGGCGCCGTTGGGGCCGATGAGGCCGTGCACCTGACCCGGCTCGACGGTCAGCGACACGTCGGTGAGGGCCTTCACGCCGCCGAAGGCGACGCTGATCCCGGTCATCTCGAGCCGGGCGGTGGGCGATCGGTCCTGGTGCCGGGTGCTGCTGCCTGTGGTGTCCGGCGGCTGCGCCAAGGTGCCCACGTCTCCTCTGCGTCGGGAGGTCGCCGCGCTGCCGACCGCCGCCCGGGGGGCGACGATTGGGTCACGGCTACGTCCGTTTGACTCTGCTGGCCGGTGAGGACCGTCACAATGGGCGCACCGCACAGTGATGGGGGGCACGTGTTGTGCTCTGTGCGATGAACACAGGAGGTGAGCGCGTGCGGACTGCCCCCTGGGGTGTGGAGGAGCGCCTCGCCGAACTGGTCCCGGCCCTGCTGGACCGGCTCGACGAGATGACCGACCGCTTGGTGGAGGTGCTGGTCGAGACCGAGCCCGCCTACCGGGAGGCCCTGACCGGGGGCGACCAGCAGATGCGCGCGACGCTGCGGCGCAACCTCGAGGTCGGCGTCCGCGGCCTGCTGCCCGACGTCCCCGCCGCCTACCACCAGAGCCACGCCGAGGGGGCCCGGGCCGTCGGCCGGCTGCGGGCCGCGCAGGGCATCCCGCTGGAGGCCGTGCTGCGCGCCTACCGGCTCGGCGGCCAGATCACCTGGGAGGCGCTGGTCGCGCTGTCGCGCCAGGGCGACCGGCACGACGACGGGCTGCTGCTCGAGGTCGCGGGCTCGCTGTGGCGCACCAACGACCGCGGCTGCAGCGCCGCCGCGGAGGGCTACCGGGCCGAGGAGCGGCGCCGGTCGGGTCTCGACGCCGCCGAGCGCCAGCGGCTGCTCGACGGGCTGCTGGACGGCCGCGGTGGGGACCCCGCCTACGCCCGCACCGCCGCCGACCTGCTGGCGGTGCCGCTGGCCGGCCGGCTGGTGGTCGTCGTCGCGCCGGCCCCCGAGGAGGGGGAGGGGTTCCCGGACGCGACGTCGACGCTGCTCAAGCGCGGCATCCGCTCGGCGTGGGCCACCCGGTCGCAGGCGTCGGTGGGCGTGGTGGCGATGGGGACCCGCCGGCTGCCGGAGCTGCTGGCCTGGCTCGGTGCCGCGGCCACCGGCCCGGTCGGGGTGTCCTCCGTGGTCGAGGGCGCGGCGGCGGTGGCCGGCGCCTACCGGCTGGCCGAGACCGCCGCGCGCACCCTGCCCGCGGACGTCGCCCGGGTGGTGACCATCGACGACCGGCTGCCCGAGGCGCTGCTGAGCAACTCGCCGGAGATCGCCGCGCGGCTGGTCGGCCAGACCCTCGGCCGGCTGCTCGAGCTGCCCGGGGACGAGCGCGAGGTGCTGCTGGAGACGCTGTCGGCCTTCCTCGACGCCGACGGCTCACCGACGCGCGCGGCCGACCTCCTGTACTGCCACCGCAACACGGTCATGCACCGGCTGCGGCGGATCGAGTCGGTGACCGGCCGCAAGCTCACCGACCCGCGGGCCCGGCTGCTGTGGCAGCTGGCCCTGCTGGGGACCGGCCACCACGACGCCGGGCACCGCAGGCCGGTCTGCGACTCCGCCTGACGACGGACCGCCCGGACCCGGCGGCGGGGCGCCGTCCGCTACTGGAGGTAGCCCTCGACCTCGGACTTCGGGCGGACCTGGGCGGTGTCGGGGTCCTCGTCGTACTGCCGCTTCGCGCGGCGCTGGCGCAGCAGGTCCCAGCACTGGTCGAGCTGGGCCTCCAGGTCGTTCATCCGCGCCCGGGACTCCGCGGTGTGCTCTGCGTTGTCCCGCAGCTGGTGCTCCTCGTCGACGAGGGCGTGGATGCGGCTCAGCAGGTCCTTCTCGTCCATGCCCGCCACTCTGCCCCAGATCCCGCCGGGACGACCGGTCAGCCCCCGGGGACCCAGCCCTCGACGAACGCGGCCAGCCGCCGCGTCACCGCGCCGCCGGCCCGGCCCAGGGCCAGCAGCGCCGGCCGGTCCAGCGGGACCCGGACCGCCCGGCGCCCGGGGGCCGCGCCGCGCACCGCGTGCCCGGCGGCGACCAGCTCCGGCCAGGGGCGGTCCAGCTGCGCGCGCACCCGCGCCAGCGCGGCCGCCGTCGGCCCGGCGTTGCCCTCGACGATCGCGGTGACGAACGCCGGGTCGCTGCCGATCACCCGGGTGCCGTCGCGGAAGCTGCCGGCCGCCAGCGCGAGCGCCAGCGGGCCGGCCTCCCCGGCCGCCGCGGCGAGCGCGGCGGCGAGCAGGTGCGGCACGTGGCTGACCGCGGCGACGGCGTCGTCGTGCTCGGCGGCGGTCACCGGCACCACCTCGGCGCCGGCGTCGAGCGCGACCTCGGCGGCGCGCAGCCAGCGCCGCAGGTCGGTCCCCGGCTCCAGGCACAGCGCCCAGCGCGCGCCGCGGAACAGGCCGGGGTCGGTGGCGCCGTGCCCGGACCGCTCGGTCCCGGCCATCGGGTGCCCGCCGACGAACCGGCCGCCGAGCGCCGCCCCCACCGAGGCGAGGACCGGGACCTTCACCGAGCCGAGGTCGGTGACGGTGGCGGCGGGGTCGACGTCGAGACCGTCGAGCGCCGTGGCCATCGCCGGGAGGGGGACGGCGAGGACGACGACGCCGCCGAGCTCGCGGGTGACCCGCACACCGCGCGCCGCGGCCGCCTCGCGCGCGGCCGGGTCGACGTCCCACCCGGACACCTCGCGGCCGGCGGCGACCAGCGCGGCCGCCAGGGACCCGCCCAGCTGGCCCAGGCCGACCACCCCGACCGGCGGCGCCGGCATCGTCGGGACGGGGAGGCTCATGCCGGCGAGCCCCAGGGCCGGTCGGTGCGGAAGACGCGGGCCAGCGCGGTGGCGACCAGCCGGCCGTCCTCGCCGCGGGCGTCGATCCGGTAGACGGCGGTGCGGCTCCCGCGGTGCAGCTCGCTGCCCTCGGCCACCAGCCGCTCCCCGGGCCGGCCCGCGACCAGGAACTCGGTGTGCACGTCCTGCGCGACGGCCACCGTGCCGTGGCTGTTGCTCACCGCCGCGTGGACGACGTCGAGCAGCGCCATCGTCGCGCCGCCGTGCGCGGTGCCGACGGCGTTGAGCAGCCGCGGGCCGACGGTCATGGCCGCCCGCGCGTACCCCGGCCGCACCTGCTCGAGCTCGATGCCGAGCAGCTCCGCGAGCGGGTCGGCGGCCAGCCGGGCGAACAGCGCGGCGTCGACCTCGGCTCCGTCGGAGGGTGCGGGATCGGCCATGATCAGAGGCTATGCCGCACTCCCCGCGCTCCCGGCCTCCGGCATGACCCCGCGGTCGTTCCTCCTCACGCAGGAGGTGTCGGACTACGTGCGGGCCAGCTCCGAACCGCTGGACGAGGTGGCCGCCGCGCTGGTCGCCGAGACCGCGGCGCTGGCCGACCGGGGCGAGGCCCCGGCCACCTTCCAGATCGCCGTCGAGCAGGGCGTGCTCATGCAGCTGCTCACCGCCGCGCTCGGCGTCCGCAGGGCCGTCGAGATCGGCACCTTCACCGGGTTCTCCGCCCTGTGCATCGCCCGCGGCCTGGCCGAGGGCGGCTCGCTGCTGTGCCTGGACCGCAGCGAGGAGTGGACGGCGGTCGCCCGCCGGTACTGGGAGCGGGCCGGCGTCGCCGCCCGGGTGGAGCTGCGGCTGGGGGAGGCGCTGGACCTGCTGCGCGCGGTGCCCGCCGAGCCCGCGTTCGACCTCGCCTTCGTCGACGCCGACAAGGGCGGCTACCCCGCCTACGTCGAGGAGCTGCACCCGCGGATGCGGCCCGGCGGCCTCGTGCTGCTGGACAACACCCTGCGCAGCGGC
The DNA here is from genome assembly GCF_054050475.1 of Geodermatophilus sp. SYSU D00525. Taxonomy (NCBI): domain Bacteria; kingdom Bacillati; phylum Actinomycetota; class Actinomycetes; order Geodermatophilales; family Geodermatophilaceae; genus Geodermatophilus; species Geodermatophilus sp. SYSU D00525. The sequence goes on along the minus strand of NZ_JBJGZK010000019.1, from coordinate 38,419 downwards.
CGCGTGCTGGCGCCCGAGAGCGACGAGGACCGCGTGCTCGCCGACCTCAACGCCGCGCTGGCCACCGACCCCCGCTTCGAGACCGTGCTGCTGCCGCTGGCCGACGGCCTGACCGTGCTGCGGGTCCGGTGAGCGCCCGGGAGACGGCCGCCCCGCCCAGCTGGGCGGTGCGGGTCGCCCGCCGCGGTGGGCGCTGGCGGGTGGAGCTGCTGGCCGCCGACGCCTCCGACGAGCTGCCGGTCCTCGAGCGGGCGCTGGGCGACCCCGGTGCCGAGGAGTGGCCGGGGCCGTTCGTGGTCGTCGTCGACTCGCGGCTGTACTTCGTCGTGCTGCGGCACGGGCCGGGGGGCATGGTCCGGGCGCTGATCTCGGACGCGACCATGCAGGAGTGGGTGCTCGGCGCCGAGGTGGTCGAGCGCTACGGCATCGCCGTCGACGAGGACGGCGCCTTCGACGACGACGAGACCGGATGGCCGGGAGGGGACCTGGACGTGTTCGCCGACGACGGACTGCCCGCCGACGAGCTGCGGCCGATCGTGACCGCCGACGACCTGTGGGCCGACGAGATGGTCGCGCGGATCGCCGCCCGGCTGGGCTTCGCCGACGAGCTGGCCGCGGCGGTGCGGGCGTGACCGCGACCGCGACCGCCGTCGTGTTCGACCTGGGCGGGGTCATCACCGAGAGCCCGATGCTCGCCTTCGCCGCCTACGAGGCCGAGGCCGGCCTGCCCGAGGGGCTGATCCGACGGCTCAACAGCACCGATCCCGACACCAACGCCTGGGCCCGGTACGAGCGCAACGAGCTCGACGTCGAGGGGTTCGTCGACACCTTCGAGGCCGAGGCGCTGGCCGCCGGGCACCGGGTGGACGCCCGCCGCGTGCTGGCCGCGCTGTCCGGGGAGATCCGCCCGGAGATGGTGGAGGCGGTGCGGACGCTGCGGGCCGCGGGCCTGCCGCTGGGGATGCTGTCGAACAACGTCGCGCCGATGGAGCGCACCGGGCGGCTGGCCGAGCTGCTGGACCTGTTCGACGCCGTCGTCGAGTCCTCGGTCGAGGGCGTGCGCAAGCCCGAGCCGGAGATCTACCGGCGGGCGCTGGCCCGGCTCAACGAGGCCACCGGCCGGGACCTGGCCTTCTCCGACTGCGCCTACCTCGACGACCTGGGCATCAACCTCAAGCCGGCCCGGGCGCTGGGCATGCACACGATCAAGGTGGCCGACCCCGCGAGCGCGCTGGCCGAGCTGTCCTCGCTGGTCGGCCTCCCGCTGGCCGGCGCCCGGCGGTGACGGCCCCCGGCGTCCTGCCGGACGACGTCGTCGACGCCGCGATGGTCCGCGCGCTGCAGCTCGCCGTCGCCGCGCAGGAGTGGGGCGACACGCCGATCGGCGCCGTCGTCCTGGGGCCGGACGGCGCGGTGCTGGCCGAGGCGGCCAACGAGCGCGAGAAGCGCGGCGACCCGACCGCGCACGCCGAGGTGCTCGCGCTGCGCGCCGCGGCCGCCGTGCACGGCGACGGCTGGCGGCTGACCGGCGCCACGCTCGTGGTCACGCTGGAGCCCTGCACGATGTGCGCCGGCGCGAGCGTGCTGGCCCGGGTGGCGCGCGTCGTCTACGGCGCCGACGACCCCAAGGCCGGCGCCGCCGGGTCGCTGTGGGACGTGGTCCGGGACCGCCGGCTCAACCACCGGCCGCAGGTCACCGGCGGGGTCCGGGCGGAGGAGAGCGCGACACTCCTACGCGCGTTCTTCCGCCGGAAGCGGGCCCTGTAGTCTCTTCGGCGGTGGCGTGTCCGAGCGGCCGAAGGAGCACGCCTCGAAAGCGTGTGAGGTGCAAGCCTCCGTGGGTTCAAATCCCACCGCCACCGCCAGCAGGAATCGACGGCGGCGCCCCGCGACGGGGCGCCGCCGTCGTCGTCCCCGGGGTCAGGCCACGACGTCGAGGTCGACCAGCAGCTCCCCGTCGTCGCCGCGGACGAACGTCACCGCGTGCGTCTCCACCACGCGCTCGCCGCCGCGCACGAACTCGACCCGGCTGGTCGCGGTGAGGCCGTCGTCCTGCTCCTCGACGTCCCGGACGTCGACGAGCGACACCTCGTCCCAGCGGCCGAAGAAGTCGCGGTAGTAGTCGAGGCTCGCCCGCGACCGCAGGCTCGGCCCGGTCATCGCGTACGCGCTCTCGGGGTCGCCGGGCAGGTACTCGTAGTACTGCTCCAGGGTCTGCCGCACCTCGGTCTCCGCGTCCGACGCGGGCTCGGCCTCGTCCGCCGGCGTCCCCTCGTCCGTGGGCTCGGGAGTGGGCTCCTCCGCCTCCTCCGTCGGCTGCCCGGCGGACCCGGTCTCCGGCGCGGGCTCGGGAGTCGGCTCCGGCGCCGGCGACGTCGGGTCCGCCGAGCTCTGCGGTGCGGGGTCGGCCGACGGGCTCCCGCCGTCGCCGCGCACGGCCAGCCAGGTGCCGAGCGAGGCCAGCACGACGAGCAGGACCAGCGCGGCGATCAGCAGCGGACGGCGGCGCGCGCGGCGGGGGCCGACGGGGGACCCGGTCCGGACGGGCTCCGGCTCGGGGCGGGCGGCGGGCGCCGGCTCGCGGGCCGGCGGGCCGGCGGGGACGGCCGCGGGCTGGACGGCGGTCGGCGGGTCCGCGCGGGCCGCCGGGTCGGTCGGGGGCACCGGGGCCGGCACCGCGGCGGTCCGGTCCCGGTCACGGGAGGACCGCAGGTCGGTGCGGGCCAGGAGGACCGTCGTCGTGTCGCCGTCGCGGCCGGCGGCCAGCTTCGCGAGCACGTCGCGGACCTCGGTCATCCCCGGCCGGTCCGCGGGGTCGCGGGCGAGCATCCGCAGCAGCGGCCGCTCCAGGGACCCGGCGCGGGCGGGCGGGCGGATCTCCCCTCCGGCGACCCGGTGCAGCAGGCGCAACGCGTTGTCGTCCATGCCGAACGGGGGCTGCCCCTCCACGCAGGTGTAGAGGGTGGCGCCCAGGGAGAAGACGTCGCTGGCCGGCGTCATCCCGCTGCCCTGCGCGACCTCCGGGGCGAGGAAGGCCGGCGTCCCGGTGATCTGCCCGGTCTGGGTGAGCGTGACGTCGCCGGCGGCGTGCGAGATGCCGAAGTCGGTGATCTTGACCAGGCCCTCGACCCGGTCACCGCGGCCGATGAGCACGTTGGCCGGCTTGACGTCGCGGTGCACGATCCCGGCCGCGTGGACGGCGGCCAGCGCGTCGGCCAGCTGGGCGCCGACCTGCGCCACCTGGTCGGTGCGCAGCGGCCCGTCCTCGGCCAGCACCACGGCCAGGCTGCGGGAGGGCAGGTACTCCATGACCAGCCACGGGACGCCCTGCTCCAGCGCCACGTCGTAGACCGAGATGGCGTGCGGGTGGGTGAGCCGCGCGGCGATCCGGCCCTCGCGCAGCGCCCGCTGGAGGTGGTGGTCGGTCGTCTCCGGGTCGGCGCCGACCGGCAGGAGCACCTGCTTGACGGCCACCCGGCGGTCGAGGAGCTCGTCGCGCCCCAGCCACACGGCGCCCATGCCGCCGCCGCCGATCCGCTCCAGGAGGCGGTAGCGGCCGGCCACCAGGCGGCCGGGGACGGTGGAGGTCACGGGCGGCTCCTACCCCGGAGGCGGGCGCCCGGCACGGGCCGGTTCAGACCGTGCTGGGGACGCCGAAGCGGCGTGCGTACTCCTCCTGCGCCCCCTCGGGCAGGACGTCGTACAGCTCGCCCAGCTGCGCGACCGCGTCGGGGGCCAGGTCGTCGAACAGCCGCGCCCACGTCGGCGGCTCGTCGTAGCCGCGGGTCAGCAGCAGCTCCCACGCCTGGGCCTGGCGGTCGCGCTTGCTGCGCTCGGCGGCGAACTCCGACAGGTAGCGGTCCTTGGCGGCCGCCTTCTCCTCCGCCGTCGCCGAGGGCGGCAGCCCCGACGGGTCGGCCCCGTGCAGGACGGCCACGATCGCCTCCACGACCTCCGGTCGGACCTGGGCCGGCTCGCTCATCCGTCTGCCTCCTCGCTGCCCCCGTGCGGACCCCGCGCGGAGCCCGACCGGTCCAGCCTGCCCCGTGCCGCCCGCGCGGACCACCCGGGGCGGCGCGCCCGTGCCGGGGCGGCGGCTGACCCGCGGCGCGGCGCCCGGTACCATCGGCGTGCACGGGAGGATTCGCCTAGTGGCCTATGGCGCTCGCTTGGAAAGCGGGTTGGGGGCAACCCCTCGGGAGTTCGAATCTCCCATCCTCCGCAGCCGCACGACGGGCTCCCGGCCGACCGCCGGGAGCCCGTCGTCGTCTACGTCCCGGCCACCGGCTCCGGACTCCGCCGCAGCTGGCGGACGTAGAGCCCGGTCACGGCCGCGAGCAGCAGCAGGCCGCCCGCGACGGCGGCCGGGGCCAGACGCTCCCCGAGGAACGCGGTGGCCAGGACGGTCGCGGTGAGCGGCTCGAGCAGCGTGACGATCGAGGCCACGGCGCCGGGCACCGTCCGCACGCCGGTGAAGAACAGGCCGTAGGCCAGCGCACTCGGCACCACGCCCAGGTACAGCAGCACGGCCAGCGCCGCGCCGTCGGTGGGCACCGACAGCCCCTCGGCCAGGACCACCGGGGTCAGCAGCAGCGCGCCGCCGGCGAAGCCGGTCAGGGTCACGGGGACGCCGGCCGGCACGCCGCTCCCGGCCAGCGTGACGACGGCGTAGCCGAGCGCCGAGCCGCTGGCCATCAGGGCGCCGAGCAGCACCGTCGTCCCGGTGCCGGCGCCGGCGGAGACGCCGACCAGCAGCGTGAGCCCGACCAGGGCGACCGCCAGCGCGGCGGCCGTCGCCCGGTTCGGCCGGCCGTGGCCGAGCAGCGTGCCCCCGACGGCGACGAGCAGCGGCGCGAGGCCGAGCGCGACGAGCGTGGCGATGCTCACGCCCGCGCGCTCGACCGCGCTGAAGTAGGCGAGCTGGTAGGCGCCCAGCCCGGCGCCGACGAGGACGAGCCGGACGGCGACCGGCCGGGTCACCGTGACCGCGGTGGTGCGGCGGCGGGCGGTCGCGAGCCGGGCGACCGCGAGGGCGGCGGCGCCGATCGCGAGGCGGTACCAGGCGATGTCGAGGGCCGACAGGTCGCTGCGGTCGGCGATCAGCCGGCCGGACAGACCGGAGGTGCCCCAGCACAGCGCGGCGAGGACGACGAGGAGGAACCCGCGACTCGCTGCGGGGGAGGAGAGGGCGGGGGAGGACGGGGTGGACACGACGCTCCTGGGCGCTGGTTCCGGACGGGGGACCGGGTCCGGAGCACGGCGCAGCGGCGGCCGGCGGGGGTGGCGGCCGCGCGGGTCAGCCCGCGGTGCTCCGGTTCAGGAGCGGGGCGGGGGCAGGACGAGGGCGCGCCGGGGGGCCATGGACCGTGAGGCTAGCGGGCGGCGTCCTCTACAGTGGGGGCAGACCCCTCGTGTGGCGTCACCCCGTGAACCTCCCCAGGGCCGGAAGGCAGCAAGGATAAGCGGGCTCTGGCGGGTACGCGGGGGGTCCCTTCTTTCCTCCCCCACGTCCTGCTCCGTGCCCCACGTCCTGCTCCGTGGCGCGGTCCACAGCCGGCTCCCAGGTCGGTGCGCCAGTCTCCTTGAACCGTCAAGGAGGGGAGCCCGTGATGGCCCGTCGCCGTCGCGCGTGGTGGATCGTCGGGGGACCGGTCGCGGTCCTCGCCCCCGGCCTGGGCGTGGGCCCGCTGGTCTACGCCGCGCTCGAGGAGGACGCCGCCGCGGCGCCGACGGTGCAGGCACAGCCCTCCGACGTCGAGCTGACCGCCGACACCGACGGGACCTGGACCGTCGCCGCGGGCTCCTCGGCGGGCTACCGCGTCGACGAGGTGCTCAACGAGGCCGACGTCACCGTCGCCGGCACCACCGACCGGGTCACCGGCTCCGTCGTCGTGCAGGGCGGGGACACGGCCTCGGCCGAGGTCACCGTCGACGTCGCCGGCATCACCACCGACCGCAGCCAGCGGGACGGCTACTTCCGGGACAGCGTCATGGAGGTCGGCACGTACCCGACGGCGACCTCCACCGTCCGCGGGCCGGTGGACCTGCCGGAGCTGTCCGGCACCCCGGTGACCGTGCCGGTGACCGGTGACCTCACGCTGCGCGGCACGACCCGCCAGGTCCAGACCGACCTCTCCGTCGTCCGCACGCCGACGGGGTCGAGGTCTCCGGCGCGATCCCGGTCGTGTTCGCCGACTCCGGCATCTCGGCGCCGGACCCGGGCTTCGTCCGCGTCGAGGACCGCGGCCAGGTCGAGTTCCCGCTCGAGCTCACCCTCTGAGCCGCGTCGGGCGGTCCGGCGGCGCCGCACAGCGGAGGCACCGAGGCGCCGGGAAACGAGATCGTCACGCACGGGGGGCTTGTGCGGGAACGTGATCGCCACAGAATGGACCCCGTGTCCAAAGCCGAACTGGACGCTGCGTCCACTTCTGCGGTCGGATCGGCCAAGGCCCTGGTCAAGGGCCTGTGGCTGGTCGAGCACGTGGCCGACAGCGACCGCCCGCTGCGTCTCGTCGACCTGGTCGAGGCCAGCGGCCTGCCGCGCCCCACGGCGCTGCGGCTGCTCGACGTCCTCTGCCGGGCGGAGGTGCTCCGCGTGGACGGCCAGGGCGCCTACACGCTCGGCCCGCGCGTCGCCGCGTGGGGTCAGTCCTTCCTCGACCGCCTGGACCTGCGCTCGCAGGCCGCCGAGCTCATGGAGGAGCTGGTCGAGATCAGCGGCGAGACCTGCTTCCTCGGCGTCCTGGACGGCCGGCAGGTGCTCTACGTCGCCGCGGTGAACAGCCCCAAGCCGGTCCGCCCGGCCGCCCGGCCCGGCTCCCGCAACCCCCTGCACTCCACCGGCATCGGCAAGGTGCTGCTGGCCGGGCGGGACGACGACGAGGTGCTCGCGCTGCTGGCCGACCCCCTGGAGCGGCGCACCGAGAACACCCTCACCGAGGCGGCCGCGGTCCTCGGGCACGTCCGCGGCGTCCGCGAGCGCGGCTACGCCACGGACGAGATCGAGAACGAGGAGGGCGTGCGCTGCGTCGCCGCCCCCGTCCGCGACCACACCGGCGCCGTCGTGGCCGGCCTGTCGGTGTCCGCGCCGGCCTACCGCTTCACCAGCGACGACGTGCAGCGCCTGGCGCCCGACGTGCTGCGGGTGACCACGGAGCTGTCCCGCCGGCTGGGCGCCCCGCTGGACGGGAACGGCCCGGCCGGCGTCCTGACCAGCGCCCCGGAGACCCCGGGCGCCGAGAGGAGGATCCCGTGAGCGAGGACGAGAGCTGGCGCGGCACGGTCGGCAAGCTCGACGAGGACGCGGTCGCCGCGTTCCTGGCCGAGCCGCGGATCGCGCGCCTGGCCTGCCTGGACGACCAGGGGTGGCCCTACGTCGTGCCGTGCTGGCAGGAGTGGGACGGCGAGGCGTTCTGGGTGGTGCCGCGCGAGAAGGCGGCGTGGGGCCGCTACCTCGCGGCCGAGCCGCGGTGCGCGATCACCGTCGACGAGGAGGGCGCCCAGCGGAAGGTCGTGGCCCAGTGCCGCGCCGAGCTGGTCGAGCGCCCCAACGTGGGCGGGCGGTGGGTGCCCGTCGCCGAGCGCATGTCCACCCGCTACCTGGGCGAGAACGGCCCGAAGTACCTCGAGCCGACCCTCGACAAGCCGCGCTGGCTCTACCGGCTCGTCCCGGTCACGTTCCAGACGTGGCAGGGGCAGGACTGGGCGCGGCGGTACAAGTGACCGGGGCGGCGGACGGACCGGCCGGCGACGTCCTCGACGTCGTCGAGCTCGCGCGGACGCTGGTGCGGACGCCGAGCCCGAACCCCCCGGGCGACGAGCGCGCCGTCGCGGGCGTGGTCCGGGACGCGCTGTCGGCCCTCGGCCTCCCGGCCGCCGAGGTGCTGGCGCTGGACCCGGCGCGCCCCAACCTGCTGGTGACGCTGGACCTCGGGCCCGGCGGCAGCCACCTCGTGCTGTCCGGCCACCTGGACACCAAGCCGGTCGGGGACGCCGCCTGGACCGTCGACCCGCTCGGCGCCGACGTCGACGGCGACCGGTTGTACGGGCTGGGCTCGGCCGACATGAAGGCCGCGATCGCCGCGATGCTGGTGGCCGCGGCGCGGCTCGCCCGCGACCCCGGCGGGCGGGGCCGGCTGAGCCTGCTCCTCACCGCCGACGAGGAGGACGGCGCCACCTACGGCGCCCACCACGTCGCCTCCACCCGGCCGCTCGACGCCGACGCCGTCGTGATCGGCGAGCCCGGCGGGATCGAGGACGACTTCGACCGGGTGCACCTCGTCAGCCGCGGGATCGCCCGGCTGCGGCTGGTCGCCCGCGGCCGGCAGGGCCACTCGAGCCTGTCCGGCGTCCCGGGCACCCGGAACGCCGGGGTCGACGCCGCCCGCCTGGTCACCGCCGTCGCCGACGACCTCGAGCTCGCCGTGCCGGCCAACGACGACGCCCTCGAGGGCTGGGCGGCCACCGTCAACACCGGCATGACCTTCCGCGGCGGCGTCGGCTACGGCGTGCTGCCCGGCCGGGTCGCCGTCGACACCGAGGTCCGGCTCCTGCCGGGCATGGACCGGGGCGCGGTGACCGACGCGTTCAGCGGGCTGGTCACCCGGGTGGCCGGCGACACCGGGGCCGACCTCGCGGTGGAGTACGACGCCGCCCCCAACGACTGGCTGCCGCCGGCGGCCGTGCCCGCGGGCCACGCCGTCGCCCGTGCCGCGCAGGAGGCGTGCGAGGCCGTGCTGGGCGGCGCGCCGCCGCTGTCGGTCTTCCCCGGCACCACGGACGCGACCTGGTTCGCCGCCGCCCAGGGGATCGCCACCCTGCCGGCGCTCGGCCCGGGGCTGCTGTGCCGGGCGCACGGCGCCGACGAGTGGGTGTCGGTCACCGCCGTGCGGCGGGCCGTCGACCTGTACGAGCACCTGGGCCGGGCCTTCACGGCGCGGGAGCGCGGGGGGACGTCGTGACCGCCGGCGCGCCGCCGCAGGGCACGACGACGGGGACGGCGCAGGCCGGACCGGGCGCCGGCCGGGACCTCCTGCGCCGGGCCCTGTCGCTGGTGGCCCCGCTGGCCGGGCTCGCAGTCGTCCTGCTGCTGGCGGCGGTCACGACGCCGGGTTTCTACAGCGGCGGGGTGCTGCGGCTGGTGCTCTTCCAGGTCGGCCTGATCGGCGTGACGGCGATCGGTCAGACCCTGGTGCTCCTGGTCGGGGGCATCGACCTGTCGATCGGCGCCGTCGTCGGGCTGACCACGGTGATCCTCGCCGAGTACACGCGGGGCGACGACGACCGGCTGCTCGGCGCCGTCCTGTTCGCGCTCGGCGCCGGCGCGGTCGTCGGGCTGCTCAACGGCCTGCTCGTGGTGCGGCGGCTGGTGCCGGCGTTCGTCGCCACCTTCGCCACCTTCGTGCTGGTCCAGGGCGTCATCACCGCGTGGACCCGGGGCGCCCCCTCCGGTGACATCCCCGGCGGTCTCGGCGGGCTGGGGACCGGACGCTGGCTCGGGGTCCCCGTCCCCACCTGGGTCTTCCTCGCCGTCGCGGTGGTCGCCGGGGTGGTGCTGTCCCGCACCGGCCTGGGGCGGCGGCTCTACGCGACCGGGGCGAACGCCCGGGCGACGGCGCTGTCCGGGGTGCGCACCGGGTGGATCGTCGTGGGCTGCTTCGTCGCCTCGGCCCTGCTCGCGGTCCTCGCCGGGCTGATCAACGCCGGCTACATCGGCTACGTGGACGCGCGCCTGTCCCGCAGCCTCGACCTGAACTCCGTCGCCGCCGCGGTGATCGGCGGCATCGCCCTCACCGGGGGGCGCGGCCGGATCGGCCAGACGGTCGCCGGTGTCGTCCTCCTGGCCGTGCTGCTCGCCTGGCTGCGGCAGCTCGGCGCCGGGGCGGGGGCGCAGCTGGTGGTGAGCGGCGCGGTGATCCTGCTAGCCGTCTGGCTCCAGAGCAGCGGGTGGACCGTCCGGTCCCCTCGTCGGAACAAGCAGAGGGATGGAGTGCGATGAGGACACACGTCAGCACCTCGCGCCGCGGGGGCCGGCTGCGCCTGCCCCTGGCTCTCGGCATGGCGGCCGCGCTGGTGGCGGCCTGCGGCACGGAGCAGGAGGGCACGTCCGCGAGCGGGGGCGGAGGGGAGGAGTGCGCCAACTCGGAGGAGGCGCAGACGACCTACCGGGAGGCGTGGACCACGGCGGCCGAGCAGCTCGGCCTCGAGGAGCTCGAGCCCGTCGAGGAGGAGATCTGCGAGGTCGACACCTCCGAGTGGGCCGCCGAGCCGAAGAGCGGCGACACCTACCGGATCGCCTTCGCCGCGCAGGGCCCGACCAACTCCTGGGGCCTGACCAACGAGGAGGCCTTCCGCGCCCACGCCGACGAGCTCGGCGTCGAGGTCCTCTACGCCTCGGCCAACGGCGACGCCACCGCCCAGGTCGACAACATCCAGCAGCTGGCCTCGCAGGACCCCGACGCGATGGTCGTCGTCCCCATGGGGGACGGCATCACCGGCCAGGTCCAGGCGGCCGCCTCGCAGGGCATCCCGGTGGTCCTCTGCGCCGGCCGGCTCGGCGCGGACAGCGGCGCGGTGTCCACCGTGACCCGCCAGTACGAGCTGCTCGGCACCATGTACGCCGAGTGGCTGGTGCAGCAGCTGGGCGGCGAGGGCCAGGTGGCCGTCCTCAGCGGCCTGGCCGGCGTCCCGACCGCCGAGTTCCAGAAGGCCGCGGCGCTCGAGGTGTTCTCGCAGTACCCGGGCATCGAGGTCGTCACCGAGCAGTACACCGAGTGGTCGCCGACGGTGGCCAAGACGGTGGCCGCGAACCTGGTGACGCAGTACCCGGAGCTCGACGGCATCTGGTCGGACTCCGGCTACGGCGACCTGGGCGTCGTGCAGGCCTACCAGGAGGCGGGGCGCCCCGTGCCGCCGATGACCGGTGACGCGATCAACGCCTTCCTCAAGGCGGTCCAGGGCACCGACGTCAAGTTCGCGCTGTCGTCCTTCCCGCCCGAGCAGAGCACCGAGTGCCTGGACACGGCGATGTCGGTGCTCGAGGGCGAGCCGGTCCTCGACAAGGTGTACATCGACAGCCCGAGCTTCACGCACGAGCAGATCGACGAGTACGTGCGGCCCGAGTGCAGCGACAACCTGTTCGTCCCCTCCGGCCTCCCGGACGAGCAGCTGCGCGAACTGGGGCTGTGCTGATCCGATGGCGTCCTCCACGACGGCCGTCCTGCAGGCGCGGGGACTGAGCAAGTCCTTCCCCGGCGTGCGGGCGCTCGACCGGGCCGACCTCTCGTGTCGGCCCGGTCGGGTCCACGCCCTCGTCGGTGAGAACGGGGCCGGCAAGTCGACGCTCGTCCGGATCCTCACCGGCAACCAGGTGCCCGACGAGGGCGAGCTGCTGCTCGACGGCGAGCCGGTCCGGTTCACCGATCCCCGGCAGGCGATGGCGGCCGGGATCACCGCCGTCTACCAGGAGCTGACCGTGCTCCCGGCCATGAGCATCGAGGACAACGTGATGCTCGGGCAGGAGCGCACCGCGCGGGGGGTCCTCGACCGCCCGGCCCAGGACCGCGAGGTCCGGTCCGCGCTGGCCCGCGTCGGCCTGGGAGACCTCGACCCCCGCACCCGCGCCGAGGACCTGTCGCTGGCCAACCAGCAGATGGTCGAGATCGCCCGCGCGCTGGTGCGCAGGAGCCGGGTGATCGTCCTGGACGAGCCGTCCGCGGTGCTCTCCGGCGACAAGCTGGAGGCGCTGTTCGGCGTCGTCCGCGGGCTGGCCGCCGACGGCGTGGCGGTGGTGTACATCAGCCACCTCCTCGAGGAGGTCACCGACCTCGCCGACGACGTGACCGTGCTGCGCGACGGGCGGGTCGTCTCGACCGGCCCGTCGGCGGGGTACGACGTCCCGCGGATCATCCGCGAGATGGTCGGCCGCGACGTCGACGCCGTCTTCCCGCCGCTGCCCGAGCCGGGCGCGGAGACGGTGCTGCGGGTGCGCGGCCTGGTCCCGGTCAGCACCCACCGGGCGCCCGCGCCGCTGGACCTCGACGTGCGGGCCGGCGAGGTCGTCGGCGTGGCCGGGATGGTCGGCTCCGGCCGCAGCCGGCTGCTGCGCACGATCGCGGGGGAGCACCGGCGGGCGGCGGGCACGGTCGAGGTGGCCGGGCGCCCGGTGCCCACCGGGACCCGCAGGGCCATCGCCGCCGGCGTCGCCCTGGTCCCGGAGGAGCGCAAGACCGACGGGCTGGTCCTGCCGCTGCCGGTGCGCGCCAACACCACGCTGGCCGCGCTGGGGCAGGTCCTGCGCGGCGGTTTCCTCTCCGTCCGCCGGGAGCGGGCGGTGTTCCAGGAGGAGCAGGCCCGCCTGGGCATCCGCGCGTCCGGTCCGGAACAGGGCACCTGGCAGCTCTCCGGCGGCAACCAGCAGAAGATCGTGCTGGCCAAGTGGCTGCGGCGGGGCCCGCGGGTGCTGCTCCTCGACGAGCCCACCCGCGGCGTCGACGTCGGCGCCAAGGCGGAGATCTACCGGCTGATCGCCGGCCTGGCGGCCGAGGGGATGGCGGTGGTCGTGGTCTCCAGCGACCTGCCCGAGGTCCTCGGGCTGTCCCACCGCGTCCTGGTCTGCCGCGCGGGAGGGGTCGTCGGCGAGCTGGCCGGCGAGGACGTCACCGAGGAGAACGTCATGCACCTCGCCCTGGACACCGCGGGGGCGGCGCGGTGAGCGCCGCGGCCGGGGTCGCGCCCGCCCGCACCCGCGGGTCCCTGCTCGCGAGCCTCACCCGCACCGGGGCGGCGGTCTGGATCGTCGTCGCCGTCGCGGTGCTGGCCCTCACCGTGGCCGACGCCGGCGGGTTCTGGGCGCCGGCCAACATCGCCAACGTCCTCACGGCCACCGTGGTCCTGGGCCTGGCGGCGCTCGGCCAGCACCTGGTCGTGCTCAGCGGCGGGATCGACCTGGCGGTCGGGTCCCTCGCCACCCTGTCGGCCCTGCTGACGGCGATCCTCATCAACGGCTACCCGATCCGCACGGCGCCCGTCGTCGTGGGGATGCTCGTGCTCGGCGCGCTGGTCGGCCTCCTGCACGGCGTGCTGGTCGCCCGGGTGGGGCTCCCGCCGTTCATCGTCACCCTCGCCACGCTCTACCTCATCCAGGGCGCGGCCTTCACGATCAGCACCACGCCGACGGGGCGGGTCACCACCGCGCTCTCGACGATCGCGCTGCAGCGGATCGGCCCGGTGCCCTACTCCTTCGGCGTGCTGGTGCTGGCCCTCGCCGTCGTCGCGTTCGTCCTCCACCGGACGGCGTTCGGGCGGCAGCTGTTCGCCGTCGGCGGGGACCAGGCGGCGGCCCGGTCCAACGGCGTCCCGGTGGCGCGGGTCCTCGTCACGGCCTACGTGCTCGCCGGCGTCCTGGCCGCCCTGGCCGGCGTGCTGCTCGCCGCGCGGGCCACGGTCGGGTCGCCCACCGCCGGGCAGGGCCTGGAGCTGTCGGCGATCACCGTCGTCGTCCTCGGCGGGACGTCGCTGCTCGGGGGGCGCGGCAGCCTGGTCGGCACGATGGGCGGCGTGGTGCTGCTGTCGCTGGTCAGCAGCTCGGTCACGCTGCTCCAGCTGCCGGCGACGCTCACCGACCTCATCCGCGGCGTCGTGATCCTCGCGGCGGCGGCGGTCTTCGTCACCCGGACCCGGCGGTGAGCGTCGGCGGCGGCGTGGTCGACGGCCACGCGCACGTCTTCCGGTCCGCCGCCGTCTCCCCGCGCGGGGTGGACGAGCTGGCCCCGGCGGACCGGGAGGCGCCCGCCGAGGACCTGCTCGCCCGCATGGAGGCCGCGGGCGTGGACGCGGCCGTGCTCGTGGCCCTGGACACCCACGACGACGACATCGCCGACGCCCTCGACCGGTTCCCCACCCGGTTCGCCGGCGTCGCCGTCGCCACCGGGGCCGAGCTGGGGACCGCCGGCGCCGACCCGGTCGCAGCACTCCGCCGGCGGCGCGAACGCTGGGACGTCGGCGCCCTGCGCACCGGCTGGCTCGGCGACCCGTCCATGCCGGTCGCCGAGTCCCCGGCCCTGCCGGTGCTCCGGCTGATGGCCGAGGACGGGTTGCCGCTGTGGAGCTACCTGCCGCCCCCGCAGCTGCCCCTGCTCGAGGAGCTGGTGCGGCAGCTGCCGGACCTGGTCGTCGTGCTCAACCACCTCGGTTTCTGCCCCCACGACATGCGGGTCGACGAGCACCGCCGGCCCCGGTTCGACGACCCGCTGCCCGAGCCGCTGGTGCAGCGGCTGCTGCGGCTGGCCGACGCGCCGCGGGTGCACGTGCTGGTCTCGGGCCAGTACGCGCTGTCGGCCGAGGAGCCGCCGTACGCCGACCTGTTCCCGGTCACGCGCCGGCTGGCCGCCGCCTACGGCGCCGACCGGCTGCTGTGGGGCTCGGACCACCCGTGGCCCAGCGACGTCCCGGGGTACGACACCCTCCGCGGCCTGGTGGCGTCCGCGCTGCCGGACCTGACCGAGCGGGAGGCGGCGCGCGTGACGGGCGGCACCGCCCGCGCGCTGTTCCCCCGCCTGGCCGCCCCCGCGGCCTGACCGACCCCGACGAGGAGACGACCGACCCATGCCCAGCCTGGCCACCGGAGCGGAGACCATGCCGCGCTCCGGCATCCGACAGGTGATGGACCTCGCGTGGAGCCTGCCCGGCCCGGTGATCGGCCTGCACGTGGGGGAGCCGAGCTTCCCCGCGCCGGCGCACGTCGTCGAGGCCGCGCGGGCGGCCTACGCCGCCGGGGAGACCCACTACGTCCCGAACGCCGGGATCGACCCGCTGCGGCAGGCGATCGCGGAGAAGGTCAGCACGGTCAACGGCTTCCCCACGACGCCCGCGCAGGTGGTCGTCTCCGCGGGCGGCGCGCAGGCGCTGCACAACGCGCTGTCCCTGACGATCGGCGCCGGCGACGAGGTGCTCATCCCCGACCCGGGCTGGCCCAACTACGCCATGGCGGTGCAGCTGCTGCAGGCGGTCCCGGTGCGCTACCCGCTCCGGCCGGAGAACGGCTTCCGCCCCGACCCGGGCGAGCTGGCCGGCCTGGTCACCGACCGCACCCGCCTCATCGTGGTCAACACCCCGTCCAACCCACTCGGCACGGTGCTCCCCGCCGACGACGTCGAGGCGCTGGTCCGCTTCGCCGACGACCACGACCTGTGGCTGCTCTCCGACGAGTGCTACGACGCGCTGACCTTCGACCGGCCGCACGTCAGCCCCGGCCGGTTCGACCGGGACGGCCGGGTGCTCAGCGCGTTCAGCTTCTCCAAGACCTACGCCATGACCGGGCTGCGCGTCGGCTACCTGGTCAGCCCCGGGGAGGAGGTCGCCCGGCAGGCGGCCAAGCTGCAGGAGCCGCTGCTGGCCTGCGTCAACGCCCCCGCCCAGGCCGCGGCGCTGGCGGCGCTGCGCGGCCCCCAGGACGACGTCGTCGCGATGCGCGAGACCTACCGCGAGCGGCGCGACCTCGCCGTCGCCGCGCTCGGCGCCTGCGGGATGGGGTACCTGCGCCCCGAGGGGGCGTTCTACCTGTGGGTCGACGTCCGGGACCGCAGCGGCGGGGACGTGGGCGCGTGGGCGCTGGAGCTGCTGCGCCGGGACTCCGTCGCGGTGGCGCCCGGCACCACGTTCGGGCCGCTCGGCGAGGGGTGGGTGCGGCTGTCCCTGGCCACGGCGACCGAGGACCTGCTGGAGGGCGTCCGGCGGATGGGAGCGGCGCGATGACCGGCACACGGCTGCAGCCCGGACCGGTGCTCACCGGGAGCGGCCTGGTCGCCATCCTGCGCGGCCGCTCCGGGGAGCGGCTGGCCGCCGCCTGCGAGGTGCTCCTCGACGCCGGCGTCCGTTGCCTCGAGGTCACGATGAACACCCCGGGCGCGCTGGAGGTCGTCGGCCGGCTGACCGCCGACGTCGGCGCGGGGACCGAGATCGGCGTCGGCACGGTGCGCCGGGCCGAGGACGTCGACCGCGCCGCGGACGCCGGCGCCGTCTTCGTCGTCGCCCCGAACACCGACGAGGCGGTCGGGCGGCGCGCGGCCGAGCGGGGACTGGCCTGGTACCCCGGCGCGCTCACGCCCACGGAGATCGCCCGTGCCTGGGACCTCGGGGCCAGCGCGGTGAAGGTCTTCCCGGCGGGCTCGGCCGGCGGCCCGCGGTACCTGCGCGAGGTGCGCGGCCCCCTGGACGAGGTCCTCCTGGTGCCCACCGGCGGCGTCGGCGTCGAGGACGTGTCCGGCTACCTGCAGGCGGGCGCGGTCGCCGTCGGGATGGGCGGCCCGCTGCTCGGCCGGGCGCTCGAGGACGACGCGGAGCTGGCCGGGCTGGCCGACCGCGCCCGCGCCGCGCTCGACGCGGTGGCCCGCGGGAGGAGCGGCGCGTGACCGCGGCGGGGGGCCGCGGCGTCGTCACGCTCGGGGAGACCATGGCGCTGCTGTGGCCGCCGGAGGTGGGTCTCCTGCGGCACGCGCCCGCGCTGCGGCTGGGCATCGCCGGCGCCGAGTCCAACCTGGCCGTGGGCGCGGTCCGGCTGGGCGTGCCGGCCACGTGGATCGGCCGCGTGGGGGACGACGAGTTCGGCCGCCTGGTCACCACGACGCTGCGCGGGCAGGGCGTCACCACGACCGCCGTCGTCGACCCCGGCGCCCCGACCGGGCTGATGGTCAAGGAGCGGCGGACCGCGCGGGCCACCCGCGTCCTCTACTACCGCTCCGGCAGCGCCGGCTCCCGTCTGTCCCCGGACGACGTCGACCCCGCTGCGGTCGCCGGCGCCGGGGTCCTGCACGTCACCGGGATCACGCCGGCGCTCAGCTCCTCCGCGCGGCAGGCGGTCCTCGCGGCCGTGGAGGAGGCCCGGTCGGCCGGCGTGCCGGTGTCGGTGGACCTGAACTACCGCAGCGCGCTGTGGTCGCCGGCCGAGGCCGCGCCGGTGCTGCAGGACCTGGTGCGCTCGGCGGACGTCGTCCTGGCGACCGAGGAGGAGGCCCGGCTGCTCGTCGAGGGCCCGGACGACGGGACGCTGCTCGCCGGGCTGACCGCGCTGGGGCCGCGCCAGGTGCTGCTGAAGAAGGGCGCCGCCGGCTCGCTGTCCAGCGTCGAGGGCGTGCTCCGCCGCGTCCCGGCCCGCCGGGTCGACGTCGTGGACCCGGTGGGGGCCGGGGACGCGTTCGGCGCGGGCTACCTCGGCGGGCTGTGCCTGGGGCTGCCGCCGGAGGAGCGGCTGGCGCTGGCGACGTCGGCGGGGGCGTTCGCGGTGACCGTGCCGGGCGACTGGGAGGGGCTGCCGTCGCGCGCCGACCTCGCGCTCCTGGACGCCGACCCGGACACCGTCGTGCGCTGAGCGCGGTCCGCGGGGACCGGCGGGCCCGAGGTCCGCCGGGCTGTCCGCGGTGCCGCGTAACCTCGCCGCGTGGCTCTGGCGCTCTACCGGAAGTACCGCCCGGCGACCTTCGCCGAGGTGGTCGGCCAGGAGCACGTGACCACCCCGCTGGTCAACGCCGTCGACGGCGGCCGGGTCAACCACGCCTACCTGTTCAGCGGCCCGCGCGGCTGCGGCAAGACGTCGTCGGCGCGGATCCTCGCCCGCTCGCTCAACTGCGAGCAGGGGCCGACGTCGACCCCGTGCGGCGTGTGCGCGTCCTGCGTCGCGCTGGCGCCCGACGGCCCGGGCTCCCTCGACGTCATCGAGATCGACGCGGCCAGCCACGGCGGTGTCGACGACGCCCGCGACCTGCGGGAACGCGCCTTCTTCGCGCCGGTGCACAGCCGCTACAAGGTCTACATCGTCGACGAGGCGCACATGGTGACCACGCAGGGCTTCAACGCCCTGCTCAAGGTGGTCGAGGAGCCGCCGGAGTTCCTCGTCTTCGTCTTCGCGACGACCGAGCCGGACAAGGTGCTGCCGACGATCCGCTCGCGCACGCACCACTACCCGTTCCGCCTGGTGCCGCCGACGACGCTGCGCGGGCTGCTGGAGAGGACGTGCGCCGCCGAGGGCGTGCAGGTCGAGCCCACGGTGTTCCCGCTGGTCGTGCGGGCCGGCGGCGGCTCGGTGCGCGACTCGCTGTCGATCCTCGACCAGCTGCTGGCCGGCGCCGGGCCCGAGGGCGTCACCTACGCCGGCGCCGTCGGGCTGCTCGGCGTCACCGACGACGCGCTGCTCGACGAGGCCATCGACGCGCTGGCCGCCACCGACGCGCCCGGCGTCTTCCGCGCCGTCGACCGCGTCGTCGAGGCCGGGCACGACCCGCGCCGCTTCGCCACCGACCTGCTCGACCGGCTGCGCGACCTCATCGTCCTCGACGCCGTGCCCGACGCCGGCGCCAACGGCCTGCTCGACTGCCCGCCCGACCGGCTGGACCTGATGGTGCAGCAGGCCAAGGCGCTGGGGTCCGCGACGCTGTCGCGGCTGGCCGACACGGTGCACGCCGGGCTGACCGAGATGCGCGGCACCACCGCCCCGCGGCTGCTGCTGGAGCTGGTCTGCGCGCGGATGCTGCTGCCGGCCACCGACGACACCGCCGCGGGCGCGCTGCAGCGGCTCGAGCGCCTCGAGCGGCGGCTGGCGATCAGCGGCGTGCCGGAGGCCGCGACCGGGACCGCCACCGCGGCCGCGGCGCCCGCCCGTGAGGCCGCGCGGCCCGCGCCGGTCCGCGAGGAGCCGGCCCCGGCCGAGCGCGGCGGCCCGCCGCGGCGCGAGTACGTCCGCCCGTCCCAGCGCACCGCGCAGCCCCCGGCGGCGCCGGAGCCGGCCGCGCCCGCGGCGCCTCCGGTGACGCCGCCGACGGCCCCGCCCGCCCCGGCGGCCGCGGGCCCGCTGCCGAGCCCGGCGCCCGCCGCGGCGTCCTCCGCGCCGGCGTCCCCGGCCACCCCGGCGGCCGACGACGACTGGCCGGAGACCCGGGCGCCCGGCGCCGGCGCCCCGGCCCCGGCACCGGCCGCGTCCCCGGCAGCCGCGGCCGACGACGACTGGCCCGAGACCACGCCGCCCGGCTCGGCCCCGTCCCGCCCGGCGCCCGCCCCGGCCGGTCCCGCGGCCGCCCCCGCGGGCCCCCGGCCCGGCGTGCGGGTGGCCACCGGCGAGCCCGACGTCCCGCTGCCGCCGGAGCCGACCGACGACGAGGACTGGCCGCACCCCGCCCAGCCCGCCGCCGCGCGCGCCGCGGCGTCCCGGGTGGCCGAGCCGCGCCCGCCGGCCGCGCCGCCGCGGGCCGCCGCCGAGTCCGCGCCCGCCCCGCGCGGCGGCGAGCCGAGACCGGTGGTGTCCGCGAACCCGCCCGCCGACCAGCCCGGGACCGGGGACGCCGGCGAGGGCGGCCTGTCCACCGGCGACGTCCGCCGGGTGTGGCCCGAGGTGCTCGCCGCCGTCAAGCGGCACAAGCGCACCACCGAGGCGCTGCTCAAGAACGCGCAGGTGCACGAGCTGCGCAACGGCGTCCTCACGCTGGCGACGTCGTCGCCGGCGCTGGCCCGCCGGATCGGCGACGACCTCAACAAGGACGTGCTGCGCGAGGCGCTCAACGAGCTGCTCGGCGTGCGCTGGAAGGTCGAGGCGGTCGTCGAGGGCGCGACCCGCGGCTCGGGCCCGGCCGGCCCGTCCCCGGAGGCCGCGCGCGAGGCGGCCCGGGCGGCGGAGGCGGCCGAGGCGCGCGAGCTGATGGCGCAGCGGGCGGCCGAGGGCGACGACCCCGCCGCCGACCGCGAGCCCTCCGTCGACCCGGAGCAGGCGGCGCTCGCGCTGCTGCGCGCCCAGCTGGGTGCCCAGCCGCTGGAGGGCTGACCGCGCCGGTCCGGCCGCCGTCCCCCCGGATGTCGGACCGGCGGCCTACCCTCGGGTCATGTTCCCCGGTGGTGGCCAGCCCGACCTGTCGGCGATCCTGCAGCAGGCCCAGCAGATGCAGCAGGCGCTGGCCGCCGCGCAGGAACAGCTCGCGAACGAGGAGGTCACCGGCTCGGCCGGCGGCGGCCTGGTCACGGCGACGATGAGCGGCGACGGCGAGCTGCGGTCGGTCACCATCGCGCCGTCCGCCGTCGACCCCGACGACGTGGAGACCCTGCAGGACCTCGTCGTCGCCGCCGTCCGCGACGCCTCGCGCCTGGCGAGCGAGCTGACCGCCGACCGCATGGGCCCGCTGGCCGGCGGTCTCGGCGGCGGCTTCCCCGGGCTGCCCGGCGCCTGACCGGCGCACCACCTCCCTTCTCCCCGAGGAGCACCGTGTACGAGGGGGCCGTCCAGGACCTCATCGACGAGCTCGGCCGCCTGCCCGGCGTCGGGCCCAAGAGCGCGCAGCGCATCGCGTTCCACCTGCTGGCCGCCGAGTCCGCCGACGTCGGCCGGCTGGTCGCCGCGCTGCAGCGCGTGCAGGCCGAGGTGCGCTTCTGCGTGACCTGCTACAACGTCGCCGAGGGCGAGCAGTGCCGGATCTGCAAGGACCCGCGCCGCTCCGACGACGTCATCTGCGTCGTCGAGGAGCCCAAGGACGTCGTCGCCATCGAGCGCACCCGCGAGTTCCGCGGCCGCTACCACGTCCTCGGCGGCGCGATCAGCCCGATCGAGGGCGTGGGCCCCGACGACCTGCGGGTCAAGGAGCTCATGACCCGGCTGATGGACGGCACGGTCACCGAGCTGATCATCGCCACCGACCCCAACCTCGAGGGCGAGGCCACCGCGGCGTACCTGGCCCGGCTGGTCGGCCCGCTCGGCCTGACCGTCTCCCGCCTGGCCAGCGGGCTCCCGGTCGGCGGCGACCTCGAGTACGCCGACGAGATCACCCTGGGGCGCGCGTTCGAGGGCCGCCGCCGCATCGACGCCTAGCGCCCGCGGCCAGGCCGGTCACGGGCGCCGTCCGGCAAGGTCACAGGATGGTGTCGATGGGGGCCGACGGCTCGGGCACCTCTCCCCGGGAGACCTAGGGTCCGACGCACGTCCGCGCGGTTCTTCCGCCGCGCGGCCGCCCAGCGTCGAACTCATCCGGCCCCGCGGGGTCGAGAAGGCAGGTCTTCCGCGATGCAGCGTCGACCACAGCGTGCGCTCGCCGCCTCGGCGGCCGTGCTCACCGCAGTGACCCTGGCCGCCTGTGCCTCCAGTGACCGGGACTCCGGCTCCGGCGGGGAGGGTGGCGAGGCCCAGTCCGGCGGCACCCTCGTCTTCGGGGCGGCCGGTGACCCGGCCATGCTCGACCCGGCCTTCGGCAGCGACGGTGAGACCTTCCGCGTCTCCCGGCAGATCTTCGAGGGCCTCCTGGGCAACGAACTGGGGGGAACCGATCCCGAGCCCGAACTGGCGGAGGACTGGGAGGTCAGCGAGGACGGACTCGAGTACACCTTCAACCTGCGCCAGGGCGTGACGTTCCACGACGGCACCGACTTCAACGCCGAGGCGGTCTGCTTCAACTTCGACCGCTGGTACAACTTCGAGGGCCTGGCACAGAGCCCCAGCGCCTCGTACTACTACCAGGCGGTCTTCGGCGGCTTCGCCAGCACGCCGGACTTCCCGAGCATCTACGAGAGCTGCGAGGCGAGCGACGAGAACACCGCGGTCATCCGGCTGACCCAGGTCACCTCGAAGTTCCCCTCCGCGCTCGCCCTGCCGGCGTTCTCCATCCAGAGCCCCACGGCCCTGCAGGAGTACGACGCCGACAACCTCTCGGGCAGCGAGGACGCGCTCACCTACCCCGCGTACGCCCTCGAGCACCCGGTCGGCACCGGTCCGTTCAAGTTCGAGAGCTGGGACCGCGGCAACGGCGAGGTCACCATCGTCCGCAACGACGACTACTGGGGTGACTCCGCACTCCTCGACGAGATCATCTTCCGGACGATCCCGGACGGGAACGCCCGCCGGCAGGAGCTCCAGGCCGGCTCGATCGACGGCTACGACTACGTGGCCCCCGCGGACTACCAGTCCCTGGAGGACGAGGGCCTCCAGGTCCTGGTCCGCGACCCGTTCAACATCCTGTACCTGGGTATCAACGGCGGCAACGTGCCTGGCGTCAACGCCAACCCGGCGCTGCAGGACATCCGGGTGCGGCAGGCGATCGCGCACGCCATCGACCGCGAGACGATCGTCAACTCGCTGCTGCCTGCCGGTGCGGAGGCGGCCACCCAGTTCATGCCGCCGACGGTCGACGGCTGGGCCGAGGACGTCACC
Organism: Geodermatophilus sp. SYSU D00525; assembly: GCF_054050475.1. Taxonomy (NCBI): domain Bacteria; kingdom Bacillati; phylum Actinomycetota; class Actinomycetes; order Geodermatophilales; family Geodermatophilaceae; genus Geodermatophilus; species Geodermatophilus sp. SYSU D00525. The sequence goes on along the minus strand of NZ_JBJGZK010000019.1, from coordinate 16,248 downwards.
ACCTACGACTACGACCCCGACCGCGCCCGGCAGCTCCTCACCGAGGCCGGCCAGCTCGGCACGACGCTGCGGTTCTACTACCCGACCGACGTCAGCCGGCCCTACCTGCCGGACCCGGCCGCGATGTTCCAGGTCATCAGCCAGAACCTGACCGACGCCGGCTTCACGGTCGAGGCGACGGCGCTGCCGTGGAACCCGGACTACACCAACGCGGTGCAGGCCGGCCAGGCGGACGTCCACCTGCTCGGCTGGACCGGTGACTACAACGACGCCTACAACTTCATCGGCACGTTCTTCGCCGAGGACGCGAACAACCAGGCGTCGGCGGAGTTCGGCGCGTTCAGCGCGCCGGAGATCTTCCAGGCCCTGGACCAGGCGGACCAGGAGCCCGACGCCAGCCGCCGCACCGAGCTCTACCAGGAGGCCAACCGGCTGATCATGGACTACCTGCCGGGTGTCCCGATCTCGCACTCCCCGCCGGCCCTGGTGGTCGCGGAGAACGTGCAGGGCCTGGAGCCCAGCCCGCTGACCGCCGAGGAGTTCGCGACGGTGTCGCTCAGCGACTGACCCGCAGTGCCGGCCGCGCCGGGGCAGGAGGATCCTGTCCCCGGCGCGGCCGGCGCCGTTCCTGCCCCCGGAGAGGTGACCCGAGCGCGTGCTCCGCTTCGTCGTCCGGCGGCTCCTGCAGCTGATCCCGATCCTGCTGGGGCTGTCGGTCCTGCTCTTCGCCTGGCTGCGGGCGCTGCCCGGGGGGCCGGCCCAGGCCGCGCTCGGTGAGCGCGCCACCCCCGAGGCGATCGCCCGCTACAACGAGCTGTTCGGGCTCGACCAGCCGCTGTACGTGCAGTACCTGCGCTTCCTCGGCCGCGCCGTGCAACTGGACTTCGGCAACTCCGCGCGCACCGGGCGCCCGGTCACCGAGGAGTTCCTCGAGCGGATGCCCGGCACCATCGAGCTGACCGTGTTCGCGATGGTGTTCGCGATCGGCGTCGGCATCCCGCTGGGGTACCTGGCCGCCCGCCGGCACGGCAGCTGGCTGGACTCGGCGTCGGTCATCGGCTCGCTGATCGGGGTCGCCATCCCGGTCTTCTTCCTCGCCTACCTGCTGCGCCTGCTCTTCGCCGTCGAGCTCGGCTGGCTGCCCGGCTCCGGGCGCCAGGAGGTGCGCATCGACGCCACCCGCGTCACCAACTTCTACGTCCTCGACGGCCTGCTGACGCGCGAGTGGGACGCCGCCTGGGACGCCTTCACGCACCTGGTGTTGCCGGGCATCGCGCTGGGCACCATCCCGCTGGCGATCATCGTGCGGATCACCCGGGCCTCGGTCCTGGACGTGGTGAACGAGGACTACGTGCGCACGGCGAACGCCAAGGGCCTGGCGACGGCGACCGTCCGGCGCCGGCACGTCCTGCGCAACGCGCTGCTGCCGGTGTCGACGACGATCGGGCTGCAGACGGGCCTGCTGCTGTCGGGGGCGGTGCTCACCGAGACCGTGTTCGCGTTCGGCGGGGTGGGGTCGGCCATCTACGATGCGATCTTCCAGCGGGACTACGCGCTGCTGCAGGGCTTCGTCCTGATGCTGGCCATCATGTACGTCATCGTGAACCTGCTGGTCGACATCTCCTACGGGCTGCTCGACCCCCGGGTCAGGGTCTCGTGAACGAGGGGGAGGGCCGATGACCGCGGTGGGCGACGTCCGCCGGCGGCGGATCGACGAGCTGGCCGCCCGCGCCGGCCAGGTGCCCGAGGGCGAGGGCGGCGTCTCGCTCACCCGCAGCGCGTTCCGCCGGCTGCGGCGCAACCCGGTGGCGATCGCCGGCGCGGTCATCGTCGTCGTGTTCCTGCTCGTGGCGGCGTTCGCGCCGCTGCTGGCCCCGCGGGACCCGCTGGCGCAGACCTTGCTGTCGGAGATCCGCCCCGGCTTCATCCCCGGCGCCCGGGAGGGCTTCCCCCTCGGTGCCGACGAGCTGGGCCGGGACCTGCTCTCGCGGCTGATCGTCGGCTCCCGCCAGTCGCTGCTGATCGGGGTGGTGTCGACGCTGATCGGCGTCGTCGTCGGCATGTCCCTCGGCGTCCTGGCCGGAGCGTTCGGCGGCTGGGTCGACACCGTCATCATGCGGCTCGTCGACATCATGCTGTCCATCCCGGGCCTGCTGATGGCGATCAGCATCTCGGTGCTCCTGGGCCAGAACCAGTGGTCGCTGGTGATCGCCATCGCGGTGACCCAGGTCCCCGTCTTCGCCCGGCTGCTGCGCGGGTCGATGCTGAGCCAGCGGAACAGCGACTACGTCCTCGCCGCCCAGGCCCTGGGCATCAGACGGGGCCGGATCGTGTTCGGGCACGTCCTGCCCAACTCGCTGTCGCCGGTGATCGTCCAGACGACGCTGTCGCTGGCGACCGCGATCATCGAGGCCGCGGCCCTGTCCTTCCTCGGCCTGGGCGACCCCGACCTGGCCCGCCCCGAGTGGGGCGCCATGCTGTCCAACGCCCAGGACTTCCTGTCCGTGCGGCCGGAGCTGGCCGTCTACCCGGCCCTGTGCATCGTCGTCGTCGCGCTCGGCTTCACCCTGCTCGGCGAGTCGCTGCGCGAGGCGCTCGACCCGAAGTTCCGGAGGTGAGCCCGCTGACCATCGAGGAGCTGCCGCCCAGATCCGTCGACCGCACCGGCCTGCCCGTGCTCGAGGTCGAGGACCTCACCGTCACGTTCACGCGGCGGGGCGAGCAGCCGACGCGGGCCGTCGACGGCGTCAGCTTCAGCGTGGCGCCGGGCGAGACGATCGGGCTGGTCGGCGAGTCCGGCTGCGGCAAGTCGGTGACGTCCCTCGCGGTCATGGGCCTGCTGCCGCGCCGCGGCGTGGAGGTCGGCGGGTCGGTCCGGCTCGACGGCGCGGAGCTGGTCGGTGCGCCCGAGAAGGAGCTGCGGGACCGGCGCGGCGCGGACATGGCCATGGTGTTCCAGGACCCGCTGTCCTCCCTGAACCCGACGGTGCCCATCGGGACCCAGGTCACCGAGGTCCTCCTCCAGCACCGGGAGCTGTCGAGGAAGGACGCCGTCGACGAGGCCACCCGCCTGCTCGACCGCGTCGGCATCCCCGACCCCCGGCGCCGGCTCAAGGAGTACCCGCACCAGCTCTCCGGCGGCATGCGGCAGCGGGCATTGATCGCGATGGCGCTGGCCTGCGCGCCCCGGCTGCTCATCGCCGACGAGCCCACGACCGCGCTCGACGTGACGATCCAGGCGCAGATCCTCGAGCTGCTGCGCGAGCTCGTCGTCGACTCGGGGACGGCGCTGGTGATGATCACCCACGACCTGGGCGTCGTCGCCGGGCTCTGCGACCGGGTGCACGTCATGTACGCCGGCCGGATCATCGAGTCGGCCGACCGGCACGAGCTGTTCGCCCGGCCCCGCCAGCCCTACACGGGCGGCCTGCTGGCCTCCGTCCCGCGGCTGGACGGCGCCCGCGGCGCGCCGCTGCACCCCATCCGCGGCTCCGCGCGCGACGCCATCCCCTGGGCCGAGGGCTGCGCGTTCGCGCCGCGGTGTGACAACGCCCAGGACGACTGCCTCACCGAGGTCGCCGGCAGCACGGTGCCGCTGGAGTACGACGGCCCCGGCCGCGAGCTGCGCTGCCGGCACCCCCTCGAGTACCCCGGGTCCCCGGCCGGGGCCACCGCGTCCGGAGCCGCCCGATGACCGCCGTCCCGTCCGCGGACCCGCTGCTGCGGGTCGAGGGCCTCCAGGTGCACTTCCCGATCAAGCGGGGGCTGTTCGTCGACCGCACCGTGGGCCACGTCCGCGCCGTGGACGGCGTCGACCTGAGCATCGAGCGCGGCACCACGTACGGGCTGGTGGGGGAGTCCGGCTGCGGCAAGTCCACCCTCGGGCGCGCCGTCCTGCGCCTGGTCGAGCCCACCGGCGGGCGGGTCGTCTTCGACGGGACCGACGTCGCCTCCCTGTCCGGGGAGCCGCTGCGGACCCTGCGCCGCCGCATGCAGATGGTCTTCCAGGACCCGCTCGGCAGCCTCGACCCCCGGCAGAACGTCGAGTCGCTGCTGTCCGAGCCGCTCGTGGCCCACGGCCTGGGCGGGGGCCGGCAGGGCATCGCCGAGCGGATCCGGACGCTGCTCGACGCGGTCGGCCTGCCGTCGGCCGCGCTGCGCCGCTACCCGCACGAGTTCTCCGGCGGCCAGCGCCAGCGCATCGGCATCGCCCGCGCGATCGCCCTCGAGCCGGACCTGCTCATCGCCGACGAGCCGGTCTCCGCGCTCGACGTCAGCGTGCAGGCGCAGGTCGTCAACCTGCTCGAGGAGCTGCAGGAGCGGCTGGGCCTGACCTACCTCGTCATCGCCCACGACCTCGCGGTGGTCCGGCACATCAGCGACGTCGTCGGCGTCATGTACCTGGGCTCGCTGGTCGAGCAGGCCCCCTCCGACGTCCTCTACTCCGAGCCGCTGCACCCGTACACGCGGGCGCTCATGAGCGCCGTCCCGGTGCCCGACCCGGTGGTCGAGGAGAGCCGGGAGCGGATCCTGCTGGCCGGGGACCTGCCCTCCCCGGCCAACCCGCCCAGCGGCTGCCGCTTCCACACCCGCTGCCCGTGGCGGCAGGAGACCCGGTGCGACGACGAGGTGCCCGTCCTCCGCGAGCTCGGCACCGGGCACCTGGTGGGCTGTCACTGGGCGGAGGAGATCCGCGACGGGCTGCTCGCACCGCGCTCGCCGGAGGAGGTCGCCGCCACGCAGGGCGTCAGCGTCCGCCCGACCGGCGCGGAGAGCCCGGAGAGCGATGCGCTCGTGCAGGGTCTCGACGCGCCGATCGAGCGGACCTAGGGCCTCGGTCCTCCACGACGACGTCAGTCCTTCACGACGACGTCAGTCCTCCACGACGACGTCAGTCCTCCACGACGAGGTCAGTCCTCCACGACGAGGTCAGTCCTCCACGACGACGTCAGTCCTCCACGACGACGTCAGTCCTCCACGACGACGTCGTTGCCGCGGCGCAGCGCCCGCTTCACCCGCAGCCGCAGCACCTTCGCGTAGCCGCGGACGAACTGGGTGTAGCCCGGCGTGGGCCCGTGGTAGCCGAGGAAGCCGCGCGGGCCCTCGACCATGTCGCCGGTGCGGACGTCGTAGCGGGCCTGGTGCCACGGGCAGACGAGGCAGCCGTTCTCGTCGAGGGAGCCCCCGGAGAGGTCGGCGAGCTGGTGGCGGCAGCGGCGGGACACGGCGAAGTACTCGCCGTCGCGGTTGCCCACGGCCCACTTCCCGGCCCGGCCCACCGTCCCCGGGGGCAGCCGGTCGGCGGGGATGCGGTCGGTCTCGCTCACGGTGGTCCTCCTCGGGCCGGGACTCGGTCGACCGCCCCCTACCCGGTCGTGCCCGTCCTACCCGGCCGAGGGGCGGGCGCCCCCCTAGGGTCGGGACCGTGCGCCGGCTGGTGGGAGTCCTCGCAGTCACGGCCGCGGTCCTGGTCGCCGGCGGGAGCCCGGCGCTGGCCGAGCCGCCCCTCGACGTCCCCGACGAGGTGACCGACCGCGCCGGGGTGCTCGGCTCCGGGGGCCTCGGGCAGGTGCAGCAGGCGGTCGACGAGCGGCAGGCCGAGGACGGCACCCAGGCGTTCGTCGTCTACGTGGCCAGCTTCGACGGCCTCGACCAGGGGGCGTGGGCGCAGGCGACCGCGGAGGCGTCCGGACTCGGGTCGACCGACGTGCTGTTCGCCGTCGCGGTGGACGACCGGCGCTACGGCTACTGGGTCGACGACGCGTTCCCGCAGAGCGACGCGGAGATCGAGGACTTCCTCGCGCGGGACGTCGAGCCCGAGCTCGGCGCCGGCGACTGGGCCGGCGCCGGGGTGGCCTTCGCCGAGGGCGTCGGCGACGCGGCGGGCTCCGGCTCCGGCTCGGGCTCGGGTGCCGTCACCGCCACCGTCGTCGGAGGGGTCGCAGTCGTCGGCGGGGGCGCCTGGCTGGTGGCGCGGTCGCGGCGCCGCCGGCAGGGGGCCCAGCAGCCGCCGACGACGCGGATCGAGCGGCCCGACCCGAACGCCGGCGTGCCCACCGAGGAGCTCCAGGGCCGGGCCAGCGCCGCGCTGCTCGACCTCGACGAGGCGGTGAAGACCTCGCAGCTGGACCTGGACTTCGCCCGGCTGCAGTACGGGGAGGCCGCCGTCGCCGGGTTCACCGAGGCGCTGGGGCGGTCGCGGCAGGAGCTGACCCGCGCGTTCACGCTGCGCCAGCAGCTCGACGACGAGGTGCCCGAGGACGAGCCGACCCGCAGGCGGGTGCTGGGCGAGATCCTGCAGCTCACCGCGGCCGCCGACGCCCGGCTCGACGAGCAGGCGCAGGCCTTCGACCAGCTGCGCGACCTCGAGCGCACCGCCCCGCAGGCGCTGGAGGCGCTGGGCCCGCGGATCACCGCGCTGCACGGCCGGCTGCCGCAGGACGAGGAGCGGATGACCTGGCTGCAGCGGCGGTACGCGGCGTCCGCGCTGGCGCCGGTGGCCGACAACCTCGACCAGGCCCGCGCGCGGCTGGCCGCCGCCGAGCAGGAGGCCGCCGAGGCCCGCGCCGCGCTCGACGCCGGCCGCTCGGGTGAGGCGGTGGGCGACCTGCGGGCGGCGGAGGACGCGGTGGCCCAGGTCGGCACGCTGCTCGACGCCGTCGGGCGGCTCGAGCGCGACCTCGAGGAGGCCGCCGCCCGGCTGCCCGCCGTCCGCGCCGAGACCGAGGAGGACCTCGCCGAGGCCCGCGCGCTGGTGGCCTCCGGGAACGCCGGCGGGCTGCGGCCGCAGGTGGCCCGGGCCGAGGCGGGGCTGGCCGCCGCGGAGGAGGCCATGGGCTCCGCGGGCGGCGCGCTGCCCGACCCGCTCACCGCGCTGCGCCGGCTGGAGGAGGCGGACCTCGCGCTGGAGCAGGCGCTCGCCGTCGCCCGGGACGCGCAGACCCGGGCCCGCCGGGCGGCCGCGGCGCTGGACCAGACGCTGCTGCGGGCCCGCTCGGCGGTGGCCGCGGCGGCGGACTTCGTCGCCACCCGGCGCGGTGCGGTCGGCCCCGAGGCCCGCACGCGGCTGGCCGAGGCGCAGCGCCACCTCGACGCCGCCGTCGGCACGGGGCGCACCGACCCCGAGGGCGCGCTGCGGGAGGCGCAGCTGGCCGACCAGCTCGCGCAGTCGGCGCTGCAGCTCGCGCAGTCCGACGTCACGAGCTGGTCCGCGGGCTACGGCGGCTACGGGCCGGGCTACGGGCCGGGCTACCCGTCCGGCTACGGCTACGGCGGCGGACGTGGCGGCGTGGACCTCGGCAGCCTGGTGCTCGGCGGCATCCTGGCCGGCGGCTTCGGCGGCGGGCACGGGCGCGGCTACGGCGGCGGGGGGCTCGGCGGCGGTTTCGGTGGTGGTGGGCGGCCGCGCGGGGGCAGCTTCGGCGGCTCGCGCAGCCGCGGCCGCAGCGGCGGCGGCCGCTTCTAGCCGCGGCCCCTCCGGAGGGCGCCCCGGAGGGCGGCGGACTGTCGGTCACCGGTGGGACGGTGCCCTCCCGACCCGAGGAGGAGCCATGCCCACCCGGAACGCCCCCTGGCCCGACGGCACGCCCTGCTGGGTGGACTACGGCGCGGTCGACCCCGCCGCGGCGAAGGCCTTCTACGGCGCGCTGCTGGGCTGGGACTGGACGGAGGACGCGCCCGGGTCCGGCGGCTACGTCACCGCGCTCCGGGACGGGCACCGGGCCGCCGGTCTCGGCCCGCAGACGGAGCCGGGCGCCGCGCCGTCGTGGACGACGTACTTCGCCACCGGCGACGCCGGGGCCACCTGCGACCGCATCCGGGACGCCGGCGGCACCGTCGTCGTGGCGCCGGTGGAGATCGGGCCGCTGGGCGCGATGGCCGTCGCCCGCGACCCGCAGGGCAACCAGTTCGGCCTGTGGCAGGCCGGCGCGCACACCGGCGTGGAGGTGCACGGCGAGCCCGGCTCGCTGGCGTGGAACGAGGCCGCCGTCGAGGACCCCGCCGTGGCGCGGGCCTTCTACGCCGCGGTGTTCGGCTTCCGGTTCGACGAGCTGGAGGGCATGGGCGGCTACGCCACCTTCGCCACCGGCGAGCGCCCGCTCGGCGGCCTGGGCGGGGTCGTCCCGGGCGCGCCGCAGGGCTGGGCGACCTGCTTCTCCGTCGCCTCCACCGACGAGGCGGTGGCCGCGGTCGAGGCGGCGGGCGGAAAGGTCACGACGACGCCGGAGGACACCGGGTTCGGCCGCTTCGCCGTGGTCGCGGACCCGTGGGGCGCCGGCTTCTCCGTGCTCCAGGAGCCACCCGCCGCGTGAGCGGGGTCAGCCGGGCAGTTGGCCGTAGGTGTGCTCGGGGGTGAACCGGACGACCAGGCGCCGCTCGGCCACCATCGCCCGGCGGTAGTCGTCCCAGTCCTCGTGCTCCTCGGAGACGCCGCGGTAGTAGGTGACGAGCTCCTCCACCGTGGCGTCGTGCGGGTCGGCGGCGACCGGGGTGAGCTCCGCGGTGCCCTCGACGGCCACCCACGACCAGAAGTCGCGCGAGGTCACGTGCAGGGTGACCCGCGGGTCGGCCTGGAGGTTGCGCGTCTTGGCCCGGTCGGCGGTCACCGAGACCCGGAACAGCCGCTGCTCCGGGTCGTAGGAGTAGCCGACGTTGGACACCTGGGGCCGCCCGTCGCGCTTGATCGTGGCCAGCACGCCCATCTGGTGCTCCGCCACGAACGCCAGGTGCCGGTCGTGGACGGTCACCGGACCCGCCCCCGGGCCTTGAGCGGCACCGGCGGCAACGCCGGCGCGAGCTGCCGCTGGTCCTCGTCGAACCCGGCGACGACGCCGAACCGCGGGTCGCCGTCGTTCCACCGCTCGGCGTACTCCGTGATCTCCTCGCCCGAGCGGCCGACGAAGTTCCACCACATGACCAGCCGCTCCTCGAACGGCTCGCCGCCGAGCAGCAGCAGCCTCGTGGCCGCCTCGGTCCGGATCCGCACGGACCGCCGGCCGGTGCCGAGGTAGACCATCGCCCCGTGCGCCAGCGGCGCGCCCTCGACGTCGGCCCCGCCGGAGGCGCCGAGCAGCGCGTGCTCGAAGTCCGGCTCCAGCGGCACCTCGACGTCCGCGCCCGCGGCCAGGTCCAGGTCGACTCCCAGGATCGGCGTGTACGCGGTGCCCGGCGACACCGCGCCGCCGAAGCCACCCAGCAGCACCGTCGCGGTCAGCCCGTCGGAGGTGAAGCCCGGCAGGGTCGCGTGGTGCTCGAACGCCGGCGCGGTGTCGCGGGCGGCGTCGGGCAGGGCCACCCACAGCTGGGCGCCGTGCAGGAACCGCGGGTGCGGCACCGGGGACTGCTCGGAGTGCGCGATGCCGTGCCCGGCGGTCATGAGCGCGAGCTGGCCGGGGCCGAAGGTGACGTCGCTGCCGAGGGAGTCGCGGTGGTGCACGCTGCCCTGCAGCAGCCAGGACACCGTCTGCAGGCCGGTGTGCGGGTGCGGCGTCACCTGCATGCCAGAGGTCGCCGCGACGTCGTCGGGGCCGTAGTGGTCGACGAACGCCCAGGCGCCGACCATCCGGCGGCCCAGCGTCGGCAGCAGCCGCCGGACGACGGTGGACTCGCCCAGCGGCACCTCCTTGGCGGGCAGCAGGTCGAGGGCGGGCCCGGCGGCCGTGCCGTCCAGGCCGCCCACCTCGCGCGGGGTAGGACGGGGTTCGGTGTTGCTCACGGGCGGACCTCCGGACGGCGGGCGGTGGGCAGGGTCAGCGGGGTTCGGGCGCGGTCGGGCAGCGCAGCGCGCCCAGGTCCCAGCCGGCGCGGCGGGCGCCGGCGGCGTAGGCGCTCTCCAGGAAGTCCAGGACGGTGCCGCGCGGGTCGGCCGCCGTCCGCACGTCCTCGTAGGGCAGCAGCGCGAGGTGGGCGCCGCGGCTGTCGATCCACCGCGCCGCCGCCGGCCGCAGCGGCTCCTCGGCCAGGCCCGCGGGCTCGGGCGCGGTGTAGGAGTAGAACGCCGGCTCCGGGACCTGGTCGTCGCCGAACCAGAAGCCGGCGCTGATCACCTCGTGCGAGTAGGCCTCGCGGGTGACCGGGTCGACCGTCTCCGGCTGCTCCACCCGCCGGTCGGAGAAGCGGGTGACGGCCAGGTCGAAGGTGTGCCAGAAGTGGTGCACCGGGCTGGTCTTGGCGTAGCTGCGGCCGGCGAACTCCTCGAGCACCTGGGCCACCTGGCCGAGCACCACCCAGTAGCGGGTCACCGCGGCGCGGTCGTAGGCGGCGTGGTGCTCGTCCTCGGCGAACGGCGTGCGGTCGGCCAGGTCGAACGGGACGGGCAGCTCGACGGTCGCGGGCAGGCCGAGCGCCGCCAGGCTGCCGAGCAGCCGGCGGTAGAACGCCGCCACGCTCAGCCCGGGCAGCGGGAACGACGCCCGCCGCCCGTCGGCCACGGCGATCTCCAGTCGGTGGTCGACCAGGTCGAGGTCGACGGCGAAGACGGGGTCGAAGCCCATCGGCCGGGTGGTCAGGCCGCGGCCGGTGAGGTGGAAGGGGACGTGCCACCAGTGGTTGCGCCGCGGGGCGTTGGCCAGCCGCAGCTTGCCGACGACCTGCAGGAACCGGTGCAGGGTGTCCTTGGTGTCGGCCCACTCGGCCAGCGGGACGGGCGGGAAGACGGACACGGGGACTCCTCGGTCGGCGGGTTGCGGCCAGCATGCAGGCCCCGGCGGCGGCGTGGAAGCCGCCACCGGGGGCCGCGTTCACTGCCCGGTCTCGCCGCGCACGGCGCGGTGCGCGTCGGTGGCCGGGATGCTGCCGAGCCGGCCGGCCTGGTGGTCGGCGAACGCGTCCAGCAGCTCCTGCCGGGTGTTCATGACGAACGGCCCGTACACGGCGATCGGCTCGCGGATCGGCCGGCCGCCGAGGACGACGACGTCGAGGGCCGGCGTCCGCGACTCCTGCTGCACCGCGCCGCGCACCGTCACCGTGTCCCCGGGGCCGAGGACGGCGAGCCGGCCGGTGCGGACCGGCGCCCCGTCGATGCCGACGGAGCCGGCGCCGGACAGCACGTAGACCAGGGCGTTGAACGAGGGGTCCCACGGCAGGTCCAGCGTCGCGCCGGGGGAGACGGTGGCGTGCACCATCGCCATCGGCGTGTACGTGGAGCCCGGCCCGCGGTGCCCGGCGACGTCACCGGCGATGACCCGGAGGAACGCGCCGGCGTCGGGGCTGGCCAGCAGCACCGACCGGTCGGCGCGCAGGTCCTGGTAGCGCGGCTGCACCCACTTCTGCGCCCGCGGCAGGTTCACCCACAGCTGCAGGCCGTGGAACAGCCCGCCGCTGACCACCAGGTGCTCCGGCGGCCGCTCGATGTGCAGCACGCCGCCGCCGGCGGTCATCCACTGCGTGTCGCCGTTGCTGATCGTGCCGCCGCCGCCGTGGGAGTCGGCGTGCTCGAAGGTGCCGTCGATGATGTAGGTGACGGTCTCGAACCCGCGGTGCGGGTGCCAGGAGGTGCCCCTGGGCTCACCGGGGGCGTACTCGACCTCGCCCATCTGGTCCATGTGCAGGAACGGGTCGAGGTCGCGCAGGTCGACCCCGGCGAAGGCGCGGCGGACCGGGAACCCCTCGCCCTCGAACCCCGACGGCGCGGTGGTCACCGAGCGGGTGCGGCGCCGCACGGTGCCCGGCGCGGGGAGCGGGACGCGGGGCAGGGTGGTGGTGTCCTCGACGGTGACGGCGGGCATGGCCGGCCTCCCTCAGTTGAGCTCTCAACCAGTGGCGACCGTAGCACCGGGAAGGCCCCGCGTGTTCCCGCCCGGGCGTCAGGAGGCGAGCTCGTCGCCGGCCGCGCCGTTCGTCGGCGGCCCGTGCTCGGCGAGCAGCGCGGTCTTCGCGACCTCGGCGTCGTCGAGGTGGACGGCGTCGCGCGGGTCGGTCGTGTCGAGCACCCGGGTCTCGTGGCCGCGGCCCACGAGCAGGACGACGTCGGCCGGGCCGGCGGCGCGCACCGCCGCCAGGATCGCCGCGCGCCGGTCCGGGACGGTGCGCACGGCCGCGTCCGCCCCCAGCAGGCCGACCCGCAGCTCGGCCACGATCGCCGCCGGGTCCTCCCCGTGGCTGCCCTCGTTGGTCAGCCAGACGACGTCGGCCGCGCGGGCGGACTCGCCCAGGCCCTGCCGCTTGTACCGGTCCCGCCGGCCGCGGGCGCCGAGCACCAGGTGCACCCGGCCGCCGGGCCCGGACAGGTCGCGGGCGGTGGTGATCGCCGCGGCCAGCGCGCGCGGGGTGTGCGCGTAGTCCACGACGACCAGCGGCCGCCCCGCGCCGCCGAGCACGGTGTTGCGCCCCCGCGGCGGCGCGACCGTGGCCAGGCCGTCGGCGATCCGCTCCGGGTCCATGCCGAGCGCCCGCCCGGTGGCCCAGGCCGCGGCCAGGTTGGTCACGTGCACCCGGCCGACCAGCGGGCTGTGCACCCGGTGCCCGCCGGCGTCGTCGGCCAGCAGCACCTCGGTGCCGCCGGCGCCGGTGCGCCAGCCCAGCACCCGGACGTCGGCGTCCGCGGCCGAACCCACGCGGGTCACCGGCACCGGTGCCTGGTCGGCCAGCCGCCGGCCCCACGGGTCGTCGACGACCACGACGCCGGCCGCCGCGCGGTCGCGCTCGAACAGCCGCGCCTTGCTCGCCCAGTACTGCTCGAGGGTGCCGTGGTGGTCGAGGTGGTCCTCCTCGAAGCCGGTGAACACGGCGACGTCGAAGCGCAGCCCGTCGATGCGGCCCATGTCCAGCGCGATCGAGGACGCCTCGACGACGGCCCGCCGCGCCCCCGCGTCGACCATCCACCGCAGCAGCTCGTGGAGCTCCGGGGCCTCGGGCGTGGTCAGCGACGTCCCGCGCGAGCGGGTGCCGACGGACGCGCCGAGCGTGCCGACGACGCCGGTGCGGGTGCCCGCCGCGTCGAGCACGCCGCGCACGAGCGCGCCGGTCGTCGTCTTGCCGTTGCTGCCGGTCACCCCGACCAGGCGCAGCGCGCGGGCCGGGTCGCCGGCGAGCAGCGCGCCGAGCGGGCCGAGCTGGGCGCGCACCGACGGGACCCGCAGCTGCGGCAGCGCGACGTCGACCGGCCGGTCCACCAGCAGCGCCGCGGCGCCGGCCCGCGCGGCGGCCCCGGCGTGCCGGTGCCCGTCGCTGACCGCACCGCGGACGCAGGCGAACAACGAGCCGGGGACCACCCGCCGGGAGTCGGTGACCAGACCGCGCACGGCCGGGTGGCCGGCACCCCCGACGCGGGAGACGGGTCCGCCGGGGACGGTGGCGGCGCGGCGCTCCACGGCCGACCAGGGGACGGCGGGGAGTCGCACCGGACCGACGATAGGTGGCGCGCGATCTTCTTGCAGGTCGAGAGGAACGGCGGCGCTCAGCGGAGCAGCCGGGCGACCCCGGTCAGCTCCTCCTCGACGTCGGCGTCGGGCAGCACCTCGCTGCGCTCGGCCAGCCGTGGCCGCCACGCCGGCGGGGCCGACCCGAGCCAGGCGGCGCCGGCGTCGGTGAGCCGGCCGTCGGAGCGCAGCGGCGCCCAGCCGCGCAGGAACCGCAGCCCCTCGGCGGCGGTGACCAGGGTGCGGGCCACGCCGCGGCCGCGGTACACCGGCTCGACGGTGACGTCGTCGACCAGGCCGGAGCGGATCCACCAGCGGACCTCGGCGATCCGGTCGGTCATCCGCACCCCGGCGGCGGCGACCTCGTGCGGGCGGACGACCGCGCCGGGCCGGAAGGCGTTGCCGCGGAAGGCCAGCAGCGAGGCGGCCGGGACCGCGCTGTGCGCGTGGGTGACCTCGGCGAACCACATCGGCGGGCAGGTCCCCGACAGCTCCTCGGCGACCTCGATGCGCACCACCCGGCCGTCGGAGGCGCGGTGCCGGACGTCGACCTGCCAGCCGGCGGGGCGGCGGCCGCGGGCGTCGACGGCGGTCATGTCGACCGGGGTGCCGTCGGGGAAGCGGTCGGAGTTGACCGCCACCAGCGAGTACTCGACGGGGCCGGGGCCGCGGCGCAGCAGCCGGGCCCACCACAGCGCCGTCGTCTCCGGGGCGGGCTCGGCCAGCGGCGGGACCGCCCGCAGGCGCGGTGCCGCCGGCGCCGGGCCCGGGAACGCCGCGTCGTGGGCCGCTGCCGTCATGCTCATGTCGTCCTCCGCTCGTCCGCCCCGGACACCCGGGGTGTGCTGCCGACGACTCTCCGGATCGCACTTGCGGGTGCCTTGGGGTCCACTAGCGGTCCGCCCCCGGGCGGCCGGGACGGACCGGGAGCCGGGGATACTGGGCGTCCGATGACCTGGACCCGGCCGTGAGCGCCCCGCTGAACCTGCTCAACCTCGAGCGGGTCTCCAAGGCCCACGGCACCACCGTGCTGCTCGACGACGTCTCGCTCGGCGTCGCCGCCGGCGAGCGGATCGGCGTCGTGGGGCGCAACGGCAGCGGCAAGTCCACGCTGCTCGGCGTCCTCACCGGCCGCGAGGAGCCCGACTCCGGCCGGGTCACGCGGCGCGGCGACCTCGCCGTCGGCGTCCTCGACCAGTCCGGCACGCTGCCGCCGGGCGCCACCGTCCGCGACGTCGTCCTGCCGGAGACGCTGTTCGCCGCGGAGCACGAGTGGGCCGCCGACCCGGCCGTCCGCAGCGTGCTGACCGGCCTGGAGCTCGACCGGCTCGGCCTGGACAGCCCGGTCGCCCCGATGTCCGGCGGCGAGCGCCGGCGGGTCGCCCTGGCCGCGCAGCTGATCCGGCCGCTGGACCTGCTGGTGCTCGACGAGCCGACCAACCACCTCGACGTCGAGGGCGTCGCGTGGCTGGCCGACTACGTCAAGCGGCGGGTCGGCGCGCTGGTCGTCGTCACCCACGACCGGTGGTTCCTCGACGAGGTCTGCACGCAGACCTGGGAGGTCACCGACGGCGCGGTGCACGCCTACGAGGGCGGCTACGCGGCCTACACCCTGGCCCGCGCCGAGCGCGCCCGCGTCGCGGCGGTGACCGAGGAGCGGCGGCTGAACCTGGTGCGCAAGGAGCTGGCCTGGCTGCGCCGCGGCGCGCCGGCGCGCACCAGCAAGCCGCGGTTCCGGATCGAGGCGGCCGAGGCGCTGATCGCCGACGAGCCGCCGCCCCGGGAGTCGATGGCGCTCAAGGGCTTCGCCGCCCGGCGGCTCGGCAGGACGGTGTACGACGTCGAGGACGTCGACTACGCGGTGCCCTCCGACGACGGCCCGCGGCCGCTGTTCCGCGACCTGACCTGGCACGTCGGGCCCGGCGACCGCATCGGTGTGGTCGGCGTCAACGGCGCCGGCAAGACCTCGCTGCTGCGGCTGCTGGTCGGCGAGACCGAGCCCGACCGCGGCCGGGTGGTGCGCGGCCAGACCGTCGCCCCGGCGTACCTGTCCCAGCACGTCACCGAGCTGCCCGGGCGGCTGCGGGTGCTCGAGGCGGTGCAGGAGGTCGCGCGGATCGCCCGGATCGGCAACCAGGAGATCTCCGCGTCGTCGCTGGCCGAGCGGTTCGGCTTCCCGGCGTCGCGGCAGTGGACGCCGGTCGGCGACCTCTCCGGCGGCGAGCGGCGGCGGCTGCAGCTGCTGCGGCTGCTCATGGCCGAGCCGAACGTGCTGCTGCTCGACGAGCCGACCAACGACCTCGACATCGACACGCTCACCCAGCTCGAGGACCTGCTCGACTCCTTCCCCGGCACGGTGCTGGTGGTCAGCCACGACCGGTACTTCGTCGACCGGGTGTGCGACTCGGTGGTCGCGCTGATGGGCGACGGCTCGCTGGCCGCGCTGCCCGGCGGGGTGGAGGAGTACCTCGCCCGCCGGGCCGCCGGGGAGGCCGCGCTCCCCTCCGCGGCGCCGGCCGGCCCGACCGCGGCGGCCCCCGCCCCGGCCGGGCCCTCGGCGGCGGAGGTGCGTGCCGCCCGCAAGGAGGCCGCCCGGCTCGAGCGGCGGCTGGAGAAGCTCGGCGCGGAGGAGGAGCGGCTGCACTCCGAGCTCGCCGCCGCGGCCACCGACCACGCGAGGGTCATGGAGCTCGACGGCCGGCTGCGGACCCTGCTGGCCGAGAAGGACCAGGTCGAGACCGACTGGCTGGCCGCCGCGGAGCTCGCCGAGGGTTGACGCGGCGCCGTCGTCCTGGCTCACGCGAGCGCGGGGGGGGGGGGGGGGGGGGGGGGGGGGGGGGGGGGGGGGGGGGGGGGGGGGGGCGGGGGGGGCGGGCGGGGGGTGTGTGCG